>CAZJEA010000019.1:0-23280 GCA_964544895.1 uncultured Bacteroides sp.
ACTCGTGGTTGTAACCACACCGTGTCCCCGGCCTCACCGCGTCTCATCCCGCGCCTGCCCATGCTATACCCTCCCGCATGCAGATTTAGCTATCTAAATTGAAGCAAAAAACGGGACTCACATCTGCAAGTCCCGTTTTTTTTCTATTTTGGGTTTTCACCTATTTAGTCAATGGTGAATAATCACGGCTATAACGCAACATCTGTGTTGGATAATCTTCGTTATACGAAATCTTTACATCTGTTATGTTGCCATTTGCATCTGTAACTGTTGTGTACACCGGATTAACAAATCCCTTGTATGGAGCAATTGATAGATGCGAATAACGCTCTAAAACTTCATTGTGAATTTTTGGATCAACTGTTACACCATATTTTAGCACAAGTTGACGTCCGGCTTCATAATCGCCTTCGCTCTTTATGCGTTGCACCTCTTTAAGTAGCTCTCCAAAAAGATTGCGCAATGCCGCGTAGTCATTTATTTTCACGAAAGTTTTTCCGTCGCGGTTAACCATTTCAACTACATTGTTGGCACGTCCATGTTCGTATGCCCATTCAGCAATGAGCTTACGATTACGCATGTGTGCTTCCTCAATATCCTTACCCGGTTCGATACGCATAAGCTGTGTCATCAAGCCATTGAGCATATATTTATAATATTCTGCTTTATATGCCTCCGCATTATCAAGCAAACCTAAATCTATCAATTTCTGATCTGCTAAATAATACAAAGCAAACAAGTCAGCACGGGCTTCTTCGAGTGTCGATCCATGTTCTTTTAGGGCATCTGGATCTACTCCGGGTAGCAATTGTCCTGAAGCGTGACCTAAACACTCATGCAAGTCGGTGTGCAAGTTGTCTGTGATAAAGAGATATTTGTCGAGCAAATCGCTTGTGGCTGCATCTATAACAAACTCCTGATTGAAGCCGTTGCCATGCGAAGCCTCATCATAAGCCTCTGTTATATTTTCTATTGTCACTGACTTTGATCCATGTGCGGCACGAATCCAATTCGCATTTGGCAAATTTATGCCGATGGGTGTTGACGGATACGAATCACCGGCAAGTATTGCTGCAGTAATCACTTTTGCTGAGACTCCACGCACTTTGTCTTTTTTGAACTGACTATCAACTGGCGAATTATCTTCAAACCACTGAGCATTGCCGCTTATCACCTCTGTGCGGTGGCTTGCTTCAAGGTTTTTGAAGTTTACTATTGACTCCCACGACCCGGTCATGCCCAACGGATCACCATAACTTTCTATGAAGCCATTGATAAAATCAACTTGCGATGCGGTTTCTTCGGTCCAAAGTATCGAATATTCGTCGAAAGTTTTAAGATTGCCGGTAGTGTAAAACTCTATAAGCTTATCTATATAAGCACGTTGTGCCTGATTTTCGGCATAAGGCAACGCTTTCTTCAAATTTTCAACTATTTTCTCTATAGCTGCCGAATATAAACCTCCAATTTTGTATGGTTGTTCAACTACTTTGCCGTTTACTTTTGCAACACGTGTATTTAAACCATAGCTTATAGGTGTTAAATCCGTTGTATCTTTGAGCGCATTAAAGTAATTTTCAACCTCAGCTTGTGTGACATTGTGATCATATAAATTATTTGCTGAAGTCTTTATTAAATCCTCTCCATCTGCCTGATTAACGCGTTTTGCATACAACGACGCATCAAATATAACTTTACTTAGTTTGTCTAATTTCTTGCTGTCGCCAAGTTTGTTCGCTTTAAATTGCTTAGCAAAAAACTCCTTGCTAAATTCGGGCACAAACTTGTCGGTTGAATAATGGTGATGTATGCCATTGCCAAACCACACTTGCTTCATATATTTCTCGAATGCTTTGTAGTCGGATGACGTTTTATCGCCCTTATAGTTTACATATATTTTTTCGAGAACTTGACGAAGCTCCAAATTCACTTCACAATTTTGATCCCAAAGTATATCGCGGCCATAAATAGCTGCTTCTGTTAGATAATATACTAGTTTCTTCTGATTGAGGCTTAGATTCTCAAATCCTGGCACCTTGTAGCGCAACACCTCAATGTCGGCAAAACTGTCTACGTTATATTTAAAATCTGTCTGTGACATTGCTGGTAATGTTAGTGCGCCAACTAATGCAGCGCAAATGAAACGTGAAAAACTCATAATGTATAGTTTTAAGTTATCGAATTCGTTATTCTACATACAGCACCAATCCTTTAAGATATTCTCCCTCCGGATGATATATGTTTATTGGATGGTCTGCCGGCTGTGTGAGTTGATGTAATATGCGCACTCTTCGTCGCGTCTGTGCTGCTGCCGAGAATACCGCTAGGCGAAATTGCTCTTTGCTTACTGCCTGCGAGCACGAGAATGTGAAGATTATTGTGCCGGGAGCTGCTTTTTCCATTGCCTTGGCATTTAGCTTTTGATATCCTCGCAATGCATTGCGCAATGCACTGCGGTGTTTCGCAAATGCCGGTGGGTCGAGAACTATCAAATCATAGTCTTCGGGGTGCATCGCATCGAGAAACTTAAATGCATCCTCTGCATACGATTTATGTCTATCGCAATCTGATCCATAGTTTAGTGCCACATTGTCATCGGTGAGTTTAATCGCTTTTGCCGATGAGTCGACAGAGTGCACCAATTTTGCTCCTCCGCGCAGCGCATATACCGAAAATCCGCCGGTGTAACAAAACATATTCAGCACCTTACGTCCTTTGGCAAACTCCTGCAATAGAGCGCGGTTATCTCGTTGGTCTACAAAAAATCCGGTTTTTTGTCCTCGCAACCAGTCTATATTAAATTTAAGACCGTTTTCTGTCGCTATATTTGTTTCAAATTCGCCTACAATATACTGATCTACCGGATCAAGATTTGCCTTATATGGCAACGTCGTTTCACTCTTGTAGAATACGTTGCGTATGCCGGCGTCGGGCATGGCTACCAACGCATCAGCTATTATATTGCGCGCAAAATGCATACCCGGCGAGTGCGCTTGTACCACGGCTGTTGCTCCATACAAATCTACTACCAAACCGGGCAAAAAGTCTCCCTCTCCGTGCACCAACCGAAAAGTATCGTTATCTTCACGTATCAAGCCCAATGCTTGACGCAGACGATAGGCCTGCTGCAAACGTGTGCTGTAGAAGTCGGCATCTATGGGCGAATCCTCAAAACTGAGCATTCGCACTGCTATACTTCCTATTTGATAGTGTCCTACTCCTATCACGCGGCCATCGTCTGCCACTACTTTTACTATGTCGCCCTCTTCAATATTTTCGGGCTGACGTACCAATGCACCTGAAAACACCCACGGGTGAAAGCGGTCGAGAGAATCCTCTTTACCGCGGCGCAACTTTATAACAGGATAATCAGTCATATTTTACTTAAAGAAAAAACGGTATATATCGTTTGCATTTGCATATATTAGTAACAAGAATAAAAGTGCCATGCCTACCATTTGTGCATTTTCCAACACTTTTAAACTTGGCTTGCGTCGTGTTACTATCTCCCATAGTGTGAATACAACATGGCCGCCATCAAGCGCCGGTATCGGCAATATATTCATAAATGCCAATATTACAGATAGAAATGCTGTGATATTCCAGAACGAATACCAATTCCACTGATCGGGATACATATCTCCGATAGCGCCAAATCCGCCAACACTTTGTGCCCCTTCTTTTGTAAACAGAAGTTTAAGCGATGACACATAAGTCACTAGTCGATCTGTGCCCAACACTATGCCCTTAGGTATAGCTGTAAAGAAGTTGTATTGCACTTCTTCTATTTTAAACAAATCAGTAGGAGGGGTGAGCTGTATACCAATTTTTCCGGCATCATTTATGGCACAATCCAAACTTACGAGTTTGCCACCACGCTCAACTTGCATTTCTACGGTCTTTCCCTTATGGCTATTTAGAGCAGGATAAAATTCACTAAGCGACGGAGTTGCAACCCCATTCACACTAACAATGCGATCGCCGGCTTCCATCCCTGCTGCTGCGGCATTCTCACCGGTCACGGTCTTTAGCACTACAACAGGCACACGATAACTCATCACCGGAGTTTCATTGTTCACCATACTCTGAGTGAAGCCCTTAGGTATAGTCACGTTTATTGTGTCGGTATGGTTACGCAAAAGTGTCAACTTTGCACCATCTTGTATCATATCCCACATGAAGCTGCTATTGGTAGCATCTGCACGCTTACCATTAAGCGCCAACATGATATCGCCGTCTTTTACACCTATTTCATGCAATTGTTCGGCATAATCCATTCCTTCGGTTGCCTCGTCAAACGGCACTACTCGCTCGCCCCAATGCATGGCTATGCCTATATATATAACTATAGCCAAGATGAAATTAAATAGCACACCGGCTATCATCACCATCAAGCGCGGCCAAGGCTTTTTTGCTCGAAATTCCCACGGCTCGGGCTCTGACGATAGCTGGTCTTTATCTGTTGTCTCATCTATCATACCGGCAATAGAGCAATAGCCTCCAAGTGGCAACCATCCCAAACCATATAGCGTATCGCGCCACGTTGGCTTATTTTCATCTATCGACGGATGCTCTTTACCCAATTTCACAGTGAACAACGAGTGAGGTTCTTCTACCTCCACGTCATTTTCTCCTTTTTTCTTCTTTGTCCAGCCTATTATCTGAAGCGTATTTTTACGCGGATCGTACTTTAATAGCGAAAAATATGGATTAAAAAATAAATAAAAACGTTCTACTCGCATTCCAAATATACGAGCAAATAAATAGTGTCCAAACTCATGTATTGACACAAGGATGGTGAATGCAAGAATAAGCTGTGCTGCTTTTACAAGAAATGTTTCCATTAACGGTTTTCGATCTGTGTTGTTATAAATTGCTCGGCATAACGCACAGCTTGATAATTGGTGGCAACATAATCATCGTAGGTCGGTGCTGAAATAAATGCGATATGTTCGAGTGTTGTTGTGATTGTACGATAGATATCATTAAAGCCTATGCGTCCTTGTCTGAATGCCAGATTTGCAACTTCATTGGCGGCATTAACTATACAAGCCGTATTTCCTCCGCGCTCTAACGACAATGCTGCCAAACCTAAGCACGGAAATTTCTCATAATCGGGCGCCTCAAATGTCAGCTGCGACATCGACTCTAGGGTGAGCGGTGACGACACATTTGCCAATCGGCTACTCTCGCCCAAGGCATAAGCTATTGGCAATTTCATATCTGGCACGCCCAACTGTGCTTTTATTGCTCCGTCAACAAATTCTACCATTGAGTGCACCACTGATTGCGGGTGAACTACTGCATGTATATGCTCCGGAGATATTCCAAATAGATAGTGCGCTTCTATAAGTTCGAAGGCTTTATTCAACATCGTAGCTGAGTCTATCGTTATTTTTGCGCCCATACTCCAATTCGGATGTTTCAACGCATCGGCTGCTGTTACGCGCTCCAAGTCTTCCTTTTTCCATAAACGGAACGGACCTCCCGATGCCGTAACAATCAGATTGCGCACACACTTCGTATCCTCACCGGCTAAACATTGAGCTATGGCTGAATGTTCCGAATCAACAGGAAATATGCGCGATGTCGATTGCTTAAGCAGTTTATTTATCAATGACCCTGCTACTACTAGGGTTTCTTTATTAGCTAGTGCTATATCTTTATTCGCACGTATGGCGCGTATTGTTGGCTCTAATCCGCTATAGCCTACTGTTGCCGTAACAACCATGTCTATATCGTCTCGCTGCATAGCATCTGCCAATGCCATTGCTCCGGCAGCGGTAGCTATGCCCAGTGGAGCAAGAGCCTCATGCAATGTTTTATATAAATCTTCGCGAGCAATAACTGCCAGTGCCGGACGAAATTTGCGCGCTTGCTCTATTAAGTCATTCACACGCGAACCGGCAGCCAATACATTTATCTTATATCGCTCTGGATGTGCATTAACTATATCTAGCGTTTGTGTGCCTATAGATCCGGTTGACCCTATAACCGCCAAACGTTTAGGTTTATCTGATAGCATTTTGTATTTATTGAGTTCAAGCTACAAAATTACAAAATTTCGCCAACATTTCAACCATAATTCACTGGCGTTTTTCCGCTCTTTTATCGCTCTTTATCTTCATTTCTAAACTTTTGGCTATCTCCACCGGCACACACAACAAAGACACCCCGGAGTTTACTCTCCGAGGTGCCCTCAATTTTTATATTTCTACGTATACTTAATATGCGTAAAATCCGGTGGCGTAAGAGCCATAGTATGAACTATACGACGGTGCGCCCATAGTCACTCTCAAATAACGACACTTCGTGGTTTTTGCAAACTTACATGCCAATGTCGCTGAGTATGACGGGAATGTGCCATCTAAGTCCCAACTACTCCACGTTGCTCCATCCTTACTTGTCTCTACTGCGGCAAATGACTTAACGCTATAGTACCACGCATAGAACGTGTAACGGAATCCTTCAATACTGATCACGCTACCAAAATCTACAGTGAGTGCTGCTCCTTCATCAAAGCCGTAATATCCATATCCGGGAGATGTTGCCAAGAATGTGCAATTTGTAGTTTCTTCGTCGGTATAACTATATCCAACCATCGAACTTGTCATTGTCCAACTGCCGGGAGTCAATGCCGTACCCAAACCTACTGCCGACTCACTTGAGCCTACATTGTATACCGGTGGCTTATTGCCTATCTGGAAGTATACCACATCATTTTCAAGCTCTGCGCCAACTCCACTAAACGAGGTCACTTTTATTGGCACTAGATACTCATCGCCGTCAGCAACGCCGGTATAGTCGCCTAACGACAATTTAAGATCGGCAGTCATATTGCCGGCAGCAATAGACAATTGACTCGATGACAATGACGCATTTAGAGGCTTACAATCAGTGCCATTAGCGCTATTATACAATGCTATCAACGTGTTATCAATTTGCAATGACAATGTTATTGCAGCATCAGCAGCCCACTCTGCAGTTGCAAATTTTTCAATAGTATATGTAGAATATGCCGATTCCCAGCCTGTTTCTGACGTATCAATTGACAAGAACGGCGCATCTACTGACACCTTATTTGCTCTATATGTAGAGTTGAAGGTTAGAAATATTCGGCTGCTTTCACTTATTGTCACTCCTTTTGTCGCTTGTTTGATAACAACCGGGAGTATCAGATTTTCAGCGTTATTCATAAATCCGCTTCTATCTGCAAAGCTGATTTTAATCTTATCGTCTGTGATATACTTGCCTTGGGCAATAGTCATATTCGGATTTACTATTGTCGCTCCGCTGAGGTACGTATAATCTGTGCCATTTGCCTCATTATATTCTGACACTAAAGTCTCATCAATATCTATATGCACAGTTATATCTGTCGGTGCCGGCTTGGTCAAACGCACAGGTACCAACTCCAACGGATCTTCAAAATCACCGAGGAAATTACCATTTGCCTTATATTCTACTGCTGCAAAGGTTTCATCCGGCTGATATAGGTAGATGTAGTTGATATCGTACGGATCTACCTCATCATCATCGCTGCATGCTGCCATTGGCATTAATACCACTGCCGCTGCACTATATGCAAAATATTTTAGATATTTGTTCATAACGGTTCTCTTTTTTACTCAAATGAAACTTCTTGCCACGACTTCACATTCGGGTCACTGCCATTTGAGGCTGATCCTACTGTCACATTGTGGCCATTGCCGGTTACATCGTGAAGCACCGACCCTTCGCCTTCGTTCATTGGCAAATAGAACACTAAGTTCGGATCGCTATATTTCACTTCTTTCTTCATATTCTTGGCTATTTGTGCTGCTGTTCTAACAGTTTTCCATAAACGCACTTGTGCCATTTGCACATAGTCCTTAAAGTAGGTCGATCCTGACGATATCATATTCAACCCATTGATTGTAAATACCGTGCCGGGTGCTGCGCTTGAGCTATTTCGCTCTACGCCATTAACATACAATGTAACTTTTCCTGTTGCCGAATCGTACGTGTGAGCAAAATGATACCATTTACCCCACTCTAGCGGCGTGTCGTTCGGGTCTCCTGAATCATAATTTGCATCTATACCCAATGTCTTTATCTGCAAGAAGTTATACACGTTTCGACCGTTTACTGTATAAACAACATCGCCAAAACGTATATACAATTCTGCATTAGCTTGAAATGAGAAGATGGCCTGATTATTTACGGTGAAACCACCATTATTATTCGGATTTTGTACTCGTGCCCACCACTCCAATGTTAGTTGTGGCAAATCAACAGGCGTATCCCAATCCATCTTCATGGCATTTGCATAATAGAATTGTGGTACTGACTGTTTTAGCACTTTCCCAAATGAGAATATGTAGTAGCTCGAACTTCCGGCTACTTCCATGCCTTGGGCTCCGGTGATGGCTATTGGTGCTGCATATTCAACTCCGCTTTCACCATTAAACGAGGTCACTTCTATGGGCACTACCGTTGAGGTCTCCCCGGCTTGTATTACCGCCGTGTTCGCAAACGATATATACTGCGACGGTACTATCTGATATTCCGTATCATTGCGATGATTATAATCGCTAAGTTTACTCTCATCCAAAGCCAAATTCACTGTCACATCTTGCTCTGCCGGCTGTGCCAAACGCACCGTTACCGATGTGGTGCTCACTGTCCCGGCATCGCCCAATGTGATATCTGATATATAATCGGATGAAGCTTCAGAAATATACACACGGTTGTCTATGGCATCATTTTTGGGGTCGCAAGACACCATGCCTAGCACAATTACTCCGAGTGCCAATATGTTGAATGCTATTTTTTTCATGTGATTATTTTTTTATTAGTTATTTGCGAATGGGCGGATTTTGTGTTGAAATGCCCTGACGCACATACGGATAATCAGGATTTCCGCTATAATCATACTCTATGTGGTATGCTCCCATTCCGGCATGAGGCAAGCCCAGATGATTCTTATAATTCATCTGCGTCAAAAACAGTGGCTTATCTGCTGCTCGCTCAAATGTTGTGCATACTACGGATTTTGCCAACGCCTGTTCAAACACATCCGGCTTATACGTCTTTACTACATCAAAGAACGAATCCAAACCGCTGTTATTGAGCTCATACGTTTGCCACATAATATAATCTAATGAAAGCACTACATCTTCATCTAAAAGATCATAGTATGCTAACCAGCCTGTTCCTCCGGGTATATCAACACAAAGCATCTTGCCGGTCTTATCAAACTCGCTTCGTAGTGTACGCAAAAATTCGTTGCATACATTTCGCATGCTGAAGTTCATTAACGTTCCGGTTGCTTCCATATCTAGATCATATCCTCCGATATTGTACTTATTGCAGGTGTCTACAAGTGCTAACGCATATTTCTTTGCTGCTGCTATGCACGACTCTTCATCGCCTGCCGTAAAGCCCCAATATTCTTCTGCCGTATAGCCTGACGGGGTGATATTCTCGCCTATGTTGCGAGCGGTCCACGACATTACTGTCTTCGATCCACGTGCCTGAAATGCATCCAAATCTGCTTGTTGTGCGTCTGTGAGATTTCCCCATACCAACCACAAGCCAACAAAGTCTACCGAGTCTGGCAAACCCATCAACGAATTTGATTTAGCTCCGGCTGCCCAGCTGCCAAACCAACCAAACATAACCTTGTGCGGAGAAGCAAAATAATCTTTGAGATTATTATAGTATGCATCTGTGGGCGCTACATAATAATCTTTAGCCTCCGACTCGGTCCAGTCGCTGCACGATGTTACGGCTGCCGGTATGCATACCGCTGCAGCAACGGCTATTAATATAGATTTTAATCCTTTCATTGTTCGAATTTTAATAGGTTATTAGTTCTTTTTTGCCCACCAAAGGTCTGTTGCTCCTGTGTCTGAGCCACCTAGCATCTGTTGGGCGGCTTTCACATTTGCCTCATTGGTGTTAAATTCACTTTGTGGATATGGCAGACGGCGCATCCCTCGCGAGGTTGATACTCCATCCGAACTCTTATTATCTACCACCGGCAATAGCTTGGGATAGCCGGTACGGCGTATATCTGCCCAAGTTTCCCAGCCATTCGGGAAATTACCTAGCCACTTCTGCACCAATATGCGCTCCAAGTTTGCCTCAAATCCGGCATTATCATCCCACGCCGGAGTGATTGTCGACACCGGTTCTATACTGAAACTTGACTGTACAATGTCATTATGTCGCGCTGGTGTAGCCGTGCTCGATAAATAATTACCTATTGATGCGCCACGCTCTTGCATCGACACTGTCACTCCTTGCTCATATAGCGATTTGGCTGTGCCGCCCATGTTCCATCCGCGCAAGGCTCCTTCTGCTCGCATGAACCACGATTCGCTCGCAGATATAGCCAATAGCTTATCGCGCTCTGCCACATTCAGTTTCGACGTATTTGCATAACCATTACCATAATAATCATAGTGATAAACGCCTGAACGTGCTCCTACAAAGGTATTTCCCTCTGAGTCTGCTGTTCCTGCTGCTTGAACGTAAAGTGACAAACGCGGATCTTTATATCCGTTCATATACGAAGTGAGGCTGGCATTAGCTCTGATTTCTCCCCACGACTCCCCTATGAGATTGAGCGGATTGCGTTGTGTGATAAATGTGCTCCATGCCGCATCGGCTGCATCGGTTATCACACCATAAGTGTCATTTACAGCCTCTTCTGCCTTTTGTTGTGCCAAACTAGCATTTACGTTAACTATTCGCAGTGCCATGCGCAATTTAATGGTGTTGGCAAATTTAACCCATTTGGTAAAATTGCCTTGATAGATGTAATCTGAATTGGCATATAACGTTGACGTCCCTGCTGATGCTGCTTCTTTGAGTCCGGCTATAGCTTCATCCAAATCTTCAAACATCGCATTATACAAATCAGGCATATCGTCATAAGCTACTGCATATTCCGTACCGGTTATCTTTGAATATGGTATCGGGCCATAACAGTCACTAACTCTCAGCGAGCCTACTATGCGTAACAACTTTGCCCACTGCATTATTACACCTTTTCCTTCGGTGATGCGCTTTATCTGAAAGTACGATGTATAAATCTGTGGAAATGATGTGTCAAACATATTGCCTACCCATCCTACCGGTGGATTATAGGTCGCATAATAACTATCTGTTCCCCAGGCATTTTTATTTGACAACATGCCTCCATACTCATTTCCTATCATCACATCAAGCATTTGGGCATTATTTTCTTGGCCTTGCACCATGACGGGTATCATTGCTGATATCAACGAGGCCGTTGCTGCATTGTCGCCCTGCATTTGTTCTGATGTCGGAGCTTGAGGATTTGTATTAAATTGTTCAAATTTATCTGTGCAACTTGTTGAAAGGTACATGAGGCTTCCACACACCATCATGCTTGCTATGCTTTTTATTCTTTTAGTATTCATAACTATTCGTGCAATTAGAAGGTGAGTTTAACATTGAAACCATAGCTTCGATAGCTGGGTTGCTGGAAATAATCAACACCTTGATAGAAGTTGTTGGTGGTTGATGATGTGCTCTCGGGGTCAAACGGCGCTTTGCAATATATCATCCAAAGGTTCTTTCCCGTTAAGCTGAGGGTCAAATCTGCTATATTGTGTAGCTTAACTCGCGGTATATTATAACTAATGGTCAAATCTGCCAATCGCACATTTGTTGCACTATATGTATAATATGTGCCCGGAGCTTGTGATATCGTCTCATAATAGTTTTGTGCATCTACGGTGCCATTGCCGGGCACTTCAACTCCTCCATTTTGTCGAGCTATTGCCGAAGCTTCCGAAACACCATAGCGGTCTAGCACTGCTTGTGTATCGCTGATAACCAACCCGCCAAAGCGACCGGTTACTGCCCACGATATATTCAAATCGCGCCAGCCGATACCGCCGCTCCATCCTAAATGGAAATTCGGCAACAATGTGCCAATCTTATAATAGTCTACCGTCTCTAGCTCTACATTTCCGGTGGCTGAATCTCGCCAAATATAGCCATTTCCCGACTGACGCAAACGGCGGTTTGTATACAAGTCGCCCATTGTGCCACCTTCATATAGTCGTATTGCCGGTCCGCCTGACATACCCAAACAGCTTGTTGCTGCAAAGTATTCCATTTCTATCGGATTGCCGGTATCCGGATCTGTTGCTCCGTTTGCCAATCTCACAACCTTGTTGCGATTGAGCGTATATGTCAAACCTGTGTTGAAACTCCAATCGCCCCACTGATTTTTATAACCTAACGCTGCTTCTATGCCTCGGTTTTGTATATTACCGGTTTGTATCAAGTTCGTGCTATAGCCTGAACTTCCTGATGCCGGTATTTGGAATGTTTGGTTGTACGTATTAGCTTTATAATATGTAACATCCAAACTTAATGTGTTGTTAAAGAATTTGGCATTTAAACCTATTTCATACGATTTCGTATTTTCAGGCTTCAAGTTCGTATTATAGTGCATTGATGGCCATTCATATTGTCCGGTCTGCTCATTATACGAATATTGCATACGCGTCAAATAACGCGATGGCGACGAGGCTACTTCTGCCCACGAACCACGCACTTTCAAATACGATATCTCTTTGGGTAGATATTGTTTTAATGTCTCACTTATCAACCACGATGCTCCAACCGACGGATAAAAATAGCTGAGTTTGTCGGTGTATGCCAACATTGATGCCCAATCATTTCTACCGGTTAAGGTCAAATAATATGCATGGTCCCATCCGAGTTCGACACTCGCAAACACTGACTGTATTTGGTCATGCCATTCGCTCTCGTTGGGTTTCGCCGTATCTTTGTTTATGTTGCCGTATGTAAAGAAGTTGGGCAAGGTCAACAATCCACCGTTATACCAGCTGCCATCTTCCAACATATCGTTGATCGATCCACCAACTTGCGCATTCAAGCTCAACCTATCCTCAATGAAATTTTTATTCACACTTGCCATAATGTCGGCATAAGTTGAACGGTCGTTAGTCTTGCCGTGATAATAATAACCTTTATCACTTCCTTGTGTCCACGTTGTGCGTGTTGATGCATAATACTCACGCTTGTTGTCGGTATTTGTATTATCTACGCGCACACGTCCCATAACATACAACCATGGCAATATGTCATACTTCAACGACGCATTAAACATATAACGCTGCTTTTTGGCCTTGCGATTCATCCTGTTTTGCAACCAATAGGGGTTTTGCATTGAGAATGCGGTGCTATATTTTTGCTCCCAATATTGTGTGTTGATATTGCGTGTCGGATCATATCGCTCATACATGCGCACTTCGTCAAAATCCTCTCCGCGCGGGAACAAGTAAAGTGCTGCCAACGGGTTAAAATATTCACCCGAGCCTACCATATTCTTATTATTTTGCACTATATATTGTGCTCCCAAATCAAGCGTGAGCTTATCGTTCAAAAACTTTGCTGTATTGCGTATGCTGAAGTTATAACGATTATACTCACTATTGAGCATTGTGCCCGGTGCATTGGTTACTGCTGCCGAGGCAAAGGTTTGGTTGTGTGCATTACCGGTGGTAAAGGTCAGTGAGTTGATCTCTGTTACTCCGGTGCGGAAAAAGTCTTTCGGATCGTAACTCGTTGGCGTTGCCAATAATTTGCCCCATGAGGTGGCTTCGCCATCATTATTACCATATATGTTCTGAAACTTTGGCATAAAGGTCACGTTCTCAAAATTCGTTGTGTTGCTATAAGTCAGCTTCGCTCTGCCCTCTGCTCCTTTTTTGGTTGTAATCAATATTACACCACTAGCTGCATCTGAGCCATACAACGCTGCTGCCGACGGACCCGTGAGCACTGACATCGATTCAATATCCTCCGGATTTATATCAGCTACAGAGCTCGATCCGGGTTGGTCGCTCATCGTTCCTCCACTCTCACTTCCGGTATTCACATTAAACATTGGTATACCATCTATTACATAGAGTGCATTGTCGTCTTTTGTCAACGATTTCGTACCACGCATTATCACACGTGCTGCCGATCCGGCTCCGGCTGCCGACGAATTTATATTCACACCGGCTACTTTTCCTGCCAACGAGTTTATGAAGTTGGCATCTTTATTTCCGGTCAGCATTGCGCCGTCTACCGTTTGTACATTGTAACTAAGTGCTTTTTGTTCACGTTTTATGCCTAATGCAGTTACTACAACCTCATTCAAGGTCTTCGTATCTTCTTGCATTACAACACGCAAAGGTGCATTATTGGCTACCTTTATCTCTTGTGCAGTATAGCCAACATAAGAAACCTTCAAAACTGCTCCTATCGCAGCTTTTATTGAAAAATTACCGTCGATGTCAGTTGCCACGCCCGATGCCTGTCCTTTCACTTGAACACTTGCACCTACTAATGGCTCGTCTGAGGCATCGACTACCGTGCCTGTCACTGTTATAGCCGACTGCGCAAATAGCATTATCGGACACATTATTAACAGTAGACTAAACAGTCGTTTCATAGAGTGACTCATAAAATTTTAGTAATACTGGTTAATTAAATTTAGATAATTTATTTCGTTTATTTTTTTGGATTAGTAATCGTCTCTACTTGTTTTTCATTTCGTTAATTTCATTAAATCTTCGCAAATTTATAATTATTTTTAGATTTAATTACAATTCTAAACTATGTTTTACAACATATTTTTAACTTTTGTCCCTTTGTTTTGCCCTCTTTGCCGCAGTTTGAGTTAAAATATCAAAACATAGCTCTTTTATCCTCAAAATTTACGACCTTTGCACCTCGAAAAATAAATGTAACGATGACTAAAAAAGATATTTTTAATAGGTATTTGATTTTTACTGTAGGTTTGTATTTTCTCTCAATGGGTATTGTGTTAATTGTTCGTTCTGCTCTTGGCACTACTCCCATATCAAGCATCAACTATGTTTTAAGCCTTAACACTCCTCTTTCTTTGGGTTCTTGCACTTTTATTGTTAACATGCTCATGATTTTAGGCCAATTTTGGCTCATTCGCGAAAACATCACACGTCGCGACGTCATCGAAATCATGCTTCAAGTGCCTTTCTCGTTCTTATTCTCGGTATTCATCGACTTTAATATGGCTCTAACAGCTTCTCTCCACCCGGCTAATTACGTGGAGATGATTTCATACGTGCTTATCGGATGCGTAATCCAATCGCTCGGCGTTGTTTTCGAAATCAAACCTCGCGTGGCTATGATGAGTGCCGAAGCGTTCGTTAACTATGCCGCTCGTCGTTATAACGTTGAGTTTGGCAAACTAAAAGTCCGCTTCGACATCTGTTTGGTTTTGGGCGCTATTGCACTTTCACTCTTCTACACACATTCTATTCAAGGTGTTCGCGAAGGAACTATTCTCGCCGCTTGCATCACCGGATACATTGTGTCGTTCTTTAACACTAAAGTATTTTCACACAGCCACATTCAAGCCGTACGAGCTCACCTTTAATATTTATTTTTTTGTTCAATCGCTATTTAGCGTATTTATACAGCTTCGCGATTGCCCTTTATCTTTGGTAGCGTTGCCATATTGCACTGCATGCTTTGCACAGATGTGATAGCAACGCGAACATTGCATACATACATCGCGCCAATATGGCTTATTATTGGCTCCCGGCACTATATTTTCCATCGGACACATACGCATACACAACCCACAATTGGTGCATTTATCGTCTGCCATAAAGGGCTTGGGCGACATACAAAACAGATTGAATAGTCTATACACTATCGCGGTCTTTAGATATGCATATTTGCCCTCTACGACATCATCAGCTACTTTTGTCCCAGATGCTATGATGTTAGCGATATTTGACAAACGTGGCGCGGCTGCTTCTAGCTTTGCCTGCTCCACCTCTTTGCTGTCTACATCAAATCCTTTCATAAACGTATATGTATTGGGCATCTGCACCGAAAATGCAGTTGCCACTCTACATCCACGTCCTCGCATGATGCGACGCCACTGATCTGCCGTCTTGCCAATATCATCTCCACAAGTAGTCACCATCCAATGTTGAGCATCTTCAGGCATATCTAAATGCGCCTTCTTCATCACCCTGGCTATTTGTTTGGGTATGCCCCATGAGTAGGTGGGGAACATCCATATCACCCGCTTATCGGTTGTCTTTAGCCGTGACGAACCGGGCTCGGTTAAATGCGCCACAGTGATTTGCTGCATTGCATCACCCAGCACTGACGACAATTTTAGTGCACAATATTTGGTATTGCCTGTGCCCGAAAAATATATTATCATTTTATCGTATTGTTACTTGCGTGGCGCCATATCCATATTCTTGAAATGAAGCGTCTTGCACATCGTGTTTTTTGTATCTGAATTTTAGCTCTTTCGCAATAGCCTGGCGCAACACGCCCTCGCCTTTGCCGTGTATAAACACTATCTTTTGTCCGTGATTTTTCAGATTTGCATCCATCACTTCTCTAAATTTGTCTACTTGCATATTGAGCATATCGGCACTAGATAATCCATGCGTGTTATCAACCAACTCATGTATGTGCAAATCTACTACTATGGTTTCGCCTTTACCTTGCGATGGCTTTGATATTTTGCGGCGAACAGGTCTGCTATCTGCGCTTTTTTTACGCTGCATCTCTCGCTGCAACTGAGCTATATTTTCCAGCGGATCTATCTTATTTGCCACATCATTGCGCACCACATCAAAGGTTAGTGCCGGTTTCTCAAAGTATGTGTTTTCTCTGAAACAATGCAGCTTGAAAAATTTTGTCGTGTCGACATTTATCTCCACACTTGCCGTATTTTTTAGCGCATATTCTTTGTCACGCTTAAATGCTATATATTGCACCACAACTCTATCAAATTGTGCCACTTCTTCTCGTCCAAAGGTACCCAACAATAGCTGTATATTCGGCTCTACAATTCCGGCATAACGCGTGGTCCAACCCTCTGCATCATCTGCTCGTGTTGAAAAATTAAAATAGAGATAATAGTTCGAATCATTTACTATATACGCATCATACTCGGTGTTCGAGATATGTTTCAAATCGGTAGCCTCAAAGCCTAACACAACATTGAGCACATCCCCTCCGGCTACTTCTTCAAATTCTTCAGATTCAGGCTCGGGGTCACTTGACTTTGACGGCACTGTCGGCACCGGCTTAGGCGCAACCACTGCCTCACGTTCTGGCTTTAGAGCACTGTCTGCTGACTGCACTACCACGCACTCACGTATAAGCACCGGTGTCTCAAAGCCATCGTCGTCAACGTATGCTATATTATCTTTTATCTTTGTTATGCGGCCTCCGCCTACTGCGTTCAAAAAACGAACTATATCGCCTACTTTTGCCATATCTTATATTTTTATACACTCTGCGCGCACCGTTCTTCACGATGCGCGCAGACGCCTTTATTTATTATTTATTTTTTCTTATTTCACTTTCAATTTCTGACCGGGCTGCAATTTCGAAGTGGTCTTGATGCCATTGAGCGCACAAAGCTTAGCTACTGTTGTGCCATTGCGGCTTGCTATACGACTAAGCGTATCGCCTTTCTTGACACTTACTGATTTGCTGCGCGATGACTTCTTCGATGATGCCGAACTGTTATTGGTTGCGCGGGCTTGAACTTGCTCTGCATACATCCTAGCATAGTCTGCATTTGCTTCAGGTGAGTAGTTACGAGCTTGTGTGTACGTACGCTTGTCAAATGTGTAGGTGTCGGTGTGTGTGGTTTGGTTGGCAAAGTCGAATATCGCCATGGGGTTAATTGCATAGCCCATATAACGGGTCTCAAAGTGTAGGTGAGGACCGGTTGAGCGTCCTGTGTTACCTCCTAATGCTATGGGATCACCGGCTTTGACATATTGATCAGGTTTTACAAGGAAACGCGACAAGTGACCATATACGGTCTCCAAATCATTGGTGTGTCGCACTACCACGTAATATCCATATCCTTTTGCTTCATATTTTGTTAGGCGTACACGTCCGTCAAACGCCGCATATATCGTATCACCGATATTGATTTTCAAGTCTACGCCTTTGTGTTGTCTTTTAAATCTCTTACGATAGCCATAAGGTGAGGTAATATATCCCGGACACGGCATCGCAAATTTATCCAAGCCTTTTATCAATACGGTTTGTGGCACATTTACGTTCGAATAGCAATTAACAAAATTGCTACCCCATCCTGTTTCGTAAATATCTTCTTCCGGTTCTTCTTCTTCACTATAGTTAAGGTAATCTATAGTCGGATTTACCGATATCGTATGATTTATATTTTCTTGGGCTGCTAATAGGTTGTGGGTTTGTTCGGCATGCTGGCCGGGCAAACGATAGGTCTGCGCCGATACTGCCGTAGTGCCGACTATTGTGAGAATTAATGCTGTAGCTGATTTAACAATTTGAGAGAGTTTCATGCTTTCTGTGGTTTCTCCGTCACTCTTGCAACGGTGGTTTACGGTTGTCCTTTTTATTTAAAACTAATTCGTTTTAATTTTATTGTGTTGATTAGCAAATAGTATAGAAATAAAACATAAACAATTTACAATCTTTGTTTTCACGTTCTTTTGCTTTTTCAAACGCAACACTCCAAATTTAATAAATTAATTTCTAACAACCAAACTTTTTGCAATAAATTATTTTATTTGTTCCACATTGTTCCACGATTATTTTTCCCTATCTTTCCTTAAATCAACCATTTACGCAGATTGTATGTTTTATAACATGTTTTTAAAATTGTATTAATTTAACATTGTAAATATGTTAACAAGTCTAAACCTACGATATACGGCTCCAATCTACTTTTCTATTTAGATTGAGTGACAATGTAGTCGCAAATGTGCGATTCTCAGGATGCGTAAGTTCTGGATCTGCATCAAGCAGCCATGTGGCAGCATCTCTTGCCAACTGTATCACTTGTCCGTCAGTAGCCAAATTTGCTATATGCAAGTCAAAAGCAACACCACTTTGCATTGTCCCTTCTATATCACCGGGACCTCGCATTCGCATATCAGCCTCGGCAATCACAAACCCATCTGTAGTTTGCGTCATCAGCTCTAATCGCTGGCGAGTTTCTTTTGCCAATTTCACTTTCGACATCAGCACGCAATAGCTCTGATCTCCTCCACGACCAACGCGCCCACGCAACTGATGTAGCTGCGAAAGCCCAAAGCGCTCTGCATTTTCAATTATCATCGTCGTGGCATTGGGCACATTCACACCTACTTCTATAACCGTAGTTGCCACTAATATCTGTGCTTCTCCAGAGGCAAACAGCGACATCTGATAGTCTTTTGTTTCTGGCTTCATTTTACCATGCACAAACGCCACTTTGTACATCGGAAATGTTTCACGTATTAACTCATAGCCTTCTTCCAAACTTTTCAAATCTAATTTCTCATTTTCTTCGATAAGTGGATACACTATATATGCTTGCCTACCGGCACGCAATTGAGCCGCTAATGCTTTATATACGTTCAATCTGTTATTTTCGTAACGCAACACTGTCGATATCGGCTTTCTACCCGGAGGCAATTCGTCTATTACCGACACATCCAAATCTCCGTACACGGTCATAGCCAACGTTCGCGGTATCGGCGTCGCTGTCATCACCAGCACGTGTGGTGGTATCACATTCTTTTTCCACAATTTTGCTCGTTGTGCCACACCAAAACGATGCTGCTCGTCTATAACTGCCATTCCAAGGTTGCGAAATTGCACTGTATCTTCTATAAGTGCATGCGTGCCAACTAACAGCTGTATTGATCCGTCAAGCAGTCCGGCGTGTATTTCTTTTCGCTCTTTGCTACGCGTAGATCCGGTTAGCAATCGCACATTTATACCGATTTTCGCCACCATCTCGCGCAACGACTCGTAGTGCTGTGTTGCAAGTATCTCTGTCGGAGCCATCAAGCACGCCTGTGCGCCATTATCTATAGCCAAAAGCATACTCATTAGCGCCACCAACGTCTTTCCACTACCCACATCTCCTTGCACCAATCGATTCATCTGATGACCGGTATTCACATCAGCGCGTATCTCTTTTATAACTCGCTTCTGAGCTCCGGTTAGCTCAAATGGCAAGCATTCGCTGTAAAATCTATTAAAGAATGTTCCCACGCGCGCAAAGCGTTGTCCTTGCGACTGTCCACGCCGGTGTCGCGTATTGCGCATCATGTCTACTTGTATGAAAAATAGCTCTTCAAATTTCAACCTCAATCTTGCACGCTGCAACAATTCATTCGACTGTGGGTTGTGTATATTTATCAATGCTTCGCGCAATGGCATCAAATTTAGCCTTTGCACTATTGATGCCGGAAGCACTTCGGCAATATCCGGCCGCGAAGCCAACAATGATTGCATCCACACATGAAATTGTCGCGAGCCGACTCCTTTATTACGCAATGTTTCGGTCAACGGGTAAACGCCTCGCAGTCCCTGCATTGCCCCGGGAGCTGTCGCACTGTCTACCTCCGGATGTACCATCGACCACCTGCGGCTGGCTTCATAATATGTCGGCTTTCCAAAAATGATATATTCATTTCCGGGATGATATGCTTGTTTGAGTTTACTAATTTGTCTAAACCACAAAACCTCTATCGAACCTGTTCCATCCGTGAACAGTCCAACAAGTCGCATCTTCGCTCCTTCGCCTTGAGTCGTAAATGATATAAATTTTCCTCGCAATTGCAATGCCGGCATCTCTCCTTCCAACTCATCTATTTTATATATCTTTGACCTATCTACATAATGATTCGGATAGTGTCTGAGTAGGTCGTAAGCCGTACGTATGTTCAACTGTTTTTCTAACAGCTGTGCACGCGCCGGTCCTATACCTTTTACGTATTTTATATCAAGATTGCGAAGTCTATTCACTGTGTTCTTTTTTATTTTACTTAAAGTATTGCTTTAAATTTTACAGATTAAAGTAGAGCTTTAAATTTTGCTTGTAATTAAAGTTTGCAGTTTTCAGCAATTGAAATATCTCCGGGATTGGTAATCTTAATGTTATGCACATCTCCTTCAACCATCACTACAACATTTCCATCCATTTCTACAACCGATGCATCATCTGTAAACATGGGCGTATATTGTTGTCTATATGCTTTAACGAGTATCTCGGTTTTAAAGGCCTGTGGCGTCTGCACTGCTCTATACAATGAGCGGTCTACCGCTGCACCTATATTGGCATTTTTTTCAGGTAATACTCGCAGCGAATCGGTCACTGCAATAACCGGTATTGCCGCTCCTTTTTCTGCTGCTGTCGTCACTAAACGTTGCAGCATAGCGCCATCAACAATTGGCCGCGCTCCGTCGTGCACAAGCACTATATCAGGTGCTGGTTCCACTAATGTATCTACTGCATTTTTCACCGAATGCCATCGCGTAGCACCTCCATCAACCACCGTCGGCGACACAAATTTATGCTCTTCGCATAGCTGTGCCCAAAACTCACGCATATCGTGGCTTAGCACCAACGTTATATCTCCGTCTGTAGCCATGCGTATAGCATCTATTGTATGCATCAACACGGGCCTGCCTAGCATATTACAGAACTGCTTGGGCATATCAGCGCCAAACCGTGAACCTGTCCCGGCTGCCACTATTATTGTATGTATTTTCAATTTCTGTTTCACACTCCAAATTTAATGAATTATTTGCAAGCACGCAAAACAAAAATCGCAAGAGAAACTCTCCTCCTGCGATTTTAGTTTTCTATTTTCTGTTTATTATTACCAAGCGAAAATGGGATATTCTGCCATCATTTCATTCACACGTGAACGCACTGCTGCAATTGTTTCCGGACTTTCGGGATTAGATAGAACGCGATCAATAAGATCGGCTATTTCTAACATTGCATCTTCTTTCACACCACGCGTTGTGATTGCCGGTGTTCCCAAACGTATACCTGAGGTTTGGAACGGTGAACGGCTATCGAAGGGCACCATATTCTTATTTGCGGTAATATCTGCTTCTACAAGCACCTTCTCTGCTACCTTACCGGTCAAATCAGGGAATTTTGTGCGTAAGTCAACAAGCATACAGTGGTTATCTGTGCCGCCTGAAATAATCTTATATCCTTTTTCTACAAGAGCCTTCGCTAGTGCTGCAGCATTCTTCTTCACTTGTAACTGATATTCTTTGAATTCGGGTTTCAAAGCTTCGCCAAAGGCTACTGCTTTCGCTGCGATAACATGCTCAAGCGGGCCACCTTGAACGCCTGGGAACACCGCCGAATCAAGCAATGCCGACATCATCTTTGTTACGCCCTTTGGAGTCTTTTTACCCCAGGGATTTTCAAAGTCTTTACCCATTAGTATGATACCTCCACGCGGACCACGCAGTGTCTTGTGTGTCGTTGAGGTTACAATATGTGCATACTTAACAGGGTTGTCTAGCAATCCGGCTGCTATTAGACCTGCCGGATGTGCCATATCAACCATGAAAATAGCACCTATTTCGTCTGCAAGTTTACGCATACGTGCATAATCCCACTCACGGCTATATGCACTTGCGCCACCAATAATGAGCTTCGGACGCTCTCTACGTGCCACTTCTTCCATATGATCGTAATCCACAAGACCGGTCTCTGCATCTACATTATATTCTAATGCATGAAACATCAATCCTGAAAAATTAACTGGGCTACCATGACTCAAGTGTCCACCATGTGCAAGGTTAAGTCCTAGGAATTTGTCTCCGGGTTGCAAGCAAGCCATAAATACTGCCATATTTGCTTGCGCTCCTGAGTGAGGCTGAACGTTAGCATATTCGGCTCCAAATAATTCCTTTATGCGTGTACGTGCTAATTCTTCTGCTTCGTCTACCACCTGGCATCCTCCATAATAACGATGTCCGGGATAACCTTCTGCATACTTATTGGTAAGGCAAGAGCCCATGGCTTGCATCACCTCGTCACTCACAAAGTTCTCACTAGCTATCAGCTCAATTCCTTTTAGCTGACGCTGATGCTCACGTTCGATAATGTCAAAAATTTGTTGATCTTTTTGCATATACTTGGTGCAATTTAAGGTTAAGAGTTTATTTAGTTTCTTAAGATTTATTTCTTGCAGCAAAGTTAATATTCTTAGATTAAATTACCAAGAAATATCCCATTTTTTTAAATTCTTAAATTTTTATCCCTCAAAGTTTTGTCATTTTCTAAATTATGCCTAAATTTGCAAGCCATTACGAATTAACCCGTCTTACCAACGGAATTATTCAAACTTTGATTAACAAGCAAAAAACTCATAAAAATGAAAAAAGACATTCATCCTTCAAACTATCGCGAAGTGG
>CAZJEA010000020.1:0-2529 GCA_964544895.1 uncultured Bacteroides sp.
AGCAAAAACTCGTTGACACTGCTGGTCGTGTGGATAAATTCATGAGCCGCTACGGCAACCGCAACAAAAAATAAGCCGCAGCTTTTTGAGTTTAACTTTATAACGCCTCGTTGCCTTTCGCATACGAGGCGTTGTCTTTTTTTATACTAAAAGTCAAATACTCCGTTTTCTCCTGATGCACTTACCTTTATATACAGATCATGATTCTCTTCCGCTAAACTTACTGCAAAATTATACACTATCTGCGATGCATCTATATTATTCACCTCTTCGGCTTTTATATCACTATGTGTAACTCCAACTTCAAACGGTCCTAAAGCCAACGAACCGCCGCCTACTTGCGTGGTTTGCTTATCGCCCAATACTTTCCTTACGCCTTTAACTTTTATCGCCAGCTTTTTCCCTCGCAATTTCTTCAGCTTATTATTTTCATATTTTGCAATTTCAATGCTTTTATTTGGCGCTATATACGAAGCTGAGCCCAATAACTCCTCATTCCCATCTTCTTCAAGCACAACTACCGCTTGCAGTATTGTGTACGGACTACTATTTCTTATAATGATTTTATCTTTTATATTCAATTTTTTCGGCACCTCTGCATAGATAACATTATCTTTCGATTTATCTTCTTGTGCAAATGCCACACCGGTCATTCCAATCAATAAAAACAAAATAGCAACAATCTTTTTCATTTCTGTCATAGTTTAAATTTTAAAGCAATAAACAAATCAATCTAGATGTCTACGGCGTATCGTTATCGGCAGAGCTTCTTCCGGCATAGCGCCATCATAAACAGCCGCTATATAACCACCGCCCCCGGCTCCTGACAATTTATACGCTAACACTCTGTCTTTATACTCATCTATATGTATTTGCAGCTGTGTCGACATCATTAACGGAAACATTTTTATCTGCGCTTCAAACGATGCCTGATATGCCTTCGCAAAAGCGTGCAAATCTTTTGCCATAATAGCAGTCCAACATGCGTCAGCTGCATCCGCCAATGCTCGTACGCCTTCGGCATCTATATGTGTTTCTTTTATCACCGAAAATCCTTCGGGACGCGGAAATGTTGGTATCAAACAAATATGTTGCTCCAACCAATCAAGCACATCATCGTTATGGCACGTTTCTATCTTCTCCGGCCAATAATGACGATCATAAAAATGTCGCGTGAGACCCGACATACATATACCGATGGCATCTTGTGCCCCCGAGACATGCTCATTTTTTGTCGGCTCATTTTCAAAGCAGAAAACTAACTTTGCCAACATTTCTTCATGATAGTTGGGCAATTCGTATGGCCATATCTTCCTTATAACATTGCGCGTAGACGTTGACATGCCTCCTCGCTCCATAAACTCATGTGTGGGCTCCAACGATATCGTCAACGCCCAACCCGAACCATACTCGCTGACGTAGGGCTGATCTATCCACGTGCCGGCTATATCCAAGCGAAATGGTATGTGCGACTTCACATTCGTGCGCAACGATGTTGTCGAGCGCGCCTCCAAGCCCGCATCAGGTGTGCGCTCGAGTTCTATATACTCTATGCCACGCTCCTTGCAAAAATCTCGTTTTTCTTGTGATCCACCATCACTGTTTACTACAAATATATCAGGCTTTATGCGATCTACGCTCTCCACGAAATCCAAATATCCCGATCCGGAATTAATGCACGCATCCGTAACATAACGTATCGCTTTCACCATATAAAGTCTTTCCGACTCCGAGTAAACTGTCTTGCGATGTTTTAACTGCTCTATAGTAGCGTCTGAGCCTATACCTACATATAGTTTTCCATATTGCGATGCCGCCTTAAAAAAAGCAACATGACCGCTATGCAACATATCATAGCACCCCGACACAAATACTTTCTTTTCCATTTCTATATTAACTATTCGAATAGCAAATCGTCCGCTTCAAGCTCTGAAAAGCTTTTGCCAACCATATCTTTTGCTGACAAAACATACTCTTCAGCTGCGACACCAAAGCTATCCCAATCAATTTTTATTTCTTCATCATCATATCGCAATGTCACTTCGCTCGACGGATCGTACACGTTATCAACTTTATATTGAAAACGAGCTTCAGCACTAAGCACTATAAATCCATGCGCAAAACCTCGCGGCACATACAGCTGTCTGTGATTTTCCTCACTCAGCTCTACTGCCACATAGTGCTTAAATGTTGGCGAACTCTTACGCAAATCCACAGCAACATCTATCACGCATCCTTCCGACACTCGCACTAGCTTCGCCTGCGACGATTCTCCGCGTTGAAAATGCAAGCCTCGCAAGACTCCGCGTCGTGACTTCGACTCATTATCTTGCACAAAGTTAACTTCGCTACCTATGGCTGCGTTAAACTCTGACTGCTTATACGATTCCATAAAATATCCTCGCTCGTCGCCGAAGCATTGCGGCTCTATCTGCCACACATCTTTTATTGCTGTCTTTACAAAGTTCATTGCTTATTTTGTTTTCACTTGCAAATTTAATAATTTTGCACAAATTACATATTATACAA
>CAZJEA010000020.1:2629-22857 GCA_964544895.1 uncultured Bacteroides sp.
ATACCACGGCGAAATAACAGCAATAAATATGCTGTTCGACATTTTCATGCTCAACGACAAAGTGCTACGCGCCGACTTCGCACGCATCACAGCCAACAGCCCGCAACGCGAAGTGTCTGACACTGTAACCGTCATTGGCGACAAAAGCCAACTTTTCATCCACGCCGATGCCGGCGACGTCGAAGGTTGCATCATCAACGTTTCTAAAGGACCTGTTTACATCGGCCCCGGAGCTGAAGTTATGGAAGGCGTTTGCATGCGCGGTCCAATAGCCATTTGCCAACACGCAACAATAAATATGGGCGCTAAAATATATGGTGCAACTACCATCGGTCCTTGGTGCAAAGTAGGCGGTGAAGTTAACAATGCCGTCATTTTCGGATTCTCAAACAAAGCTCACGACGGTTTTCTCGGCAACGCCGTTATAGGCGAATGGTGCAACATCGGTGCCGGATGCGTAGCCTCTAACCTCAAAAACGATTACACAGAAATAAAACTTTGGAACTATCCCGCACACCGTTTCTTGCGCACCGGGCTCCAATTTTGCGGCCTAATCATGGGCGACCATTCTAAAGCCGGCATCAACACTATGCTAAACACAGCTACGGTGCTAGGCGTCGGCGTAAACATTCACGGCAGCGGATTCCCTCGCCCATTTTTAGCTTCTTTCAGCGAAGGAAGCACTGCCGGATTCAACGACGTTCCTATGCGCAAATTCTTCGACACTGCTCGCACCGTTATGGCGCGCCGCAACATCCAACTTAGCGACATCGATATCGAAATTCTATCTCACGTCAGAGAACTTGCCGAGCAATACCGTTGACAGCGTCTCACTCAGAGCGTTATCAATGCATCATAATCAAAGTCGGCAACTGCACGCGTTCCAATCACAGCGTCCCATTGCATTGGCGATATGCCATTGCCGGGGCGCTTTACTGTTATATTCTCTTCTGTAAGCACCTCTCCTTTTTTAATAGGACGCGCTGCAACTATGCTCTTGCGCGCCACTTCTATGTTTGCTCGCTCTGCATCTGCCACTTCTTTCACTCCGCTACCAAGCGACGATTCTACATTTCGCACAGCACGAACCATAGCAGCAAGCTCTGCCGGATCTAACGACGCACGATGATCCGGGCCTTCCATATTCTTATCAAGCGTGAAATGCTTTTCTATAACTGTAGCGCCCATTGCCGCCGCGGCTATTGGCACTTCTATGCCTACGGTGTGATCACTATATCCAACTCCGGCACAATTCAACGTTGTCAAGGCTTGCATAGCTCGCAAATTAACTGCCTCAAATGGCGTTGGATATTGTGTAGTGCAATGTAGCAATGTTATTTCTTCTCTTGTTAGACCGTTATCCGTAAGCACTTTAACAGCTGCCTCCACCTCTGCTAGTGTTGACATACCTGTCGACAATATCACCTTTCCTCCGGTTTTGGCTATCTTGCGTAAATACGGCAAATTTGTGATCTCGCCCGACGGTATTTTCCAATAATCCATTTCAAGCTCTGCAAGACAATCTATCGAAACCAAGTCAAATGGAGTGCTCATAAAGCCTATGCCCTGCTCTTTGCATAAATCAGACAACCCTTTATAGTCCGATAGCGGCAAATGTATGGCTTTGCACATTTCCAGCTGGCTTTGTTGGTTGCCGGTTGTCTCTTTTTGATATTCCGCTTTAGGCGCGATTGTTGATATCACCAACTCCGGAACTGCCGTTTGAAATTTCACATAGTCAGCGCCACATTCTTTGGCTACTCTAACCATCTCTTGCGCCAAAGCAAGATTTCCGTTGTGATTTACACCAGCTTCTGCAATTATTATTATCTTACTCATTTTCTATTGCAATTTAGAATACTACTTCGTCAAAGTAACGAGCCACGGTTATATCAGCCCAATTCAAACACGACTCCGGCTCTTGTCCCAAGGCTTCGCTGAGCATCATCTCCGGTATGTTTGCCCCGGCATGTACTGCTGCCACAGCACCGCCTCCCAGACGCGGATTAATCTCCATAATCATATATTTATCGTCATCAAGGTCATGTATGAGTTGCACTGTTACTGCTCCGCGCAAACCCGTCTCTTGCAACGTGCGGCGCACCAAGATCTCCGCTTTTTCATTGTGTATCACGGTAGTACGGCTAACCTCGCCTCCGGTAACTTCGTCACGCACTCTTGGCACTACTGCCACTATACGTCCCGAATTCACCGACACATAGCAATCAACAGTGAGCTCTTCTCTATTATCTATGCGTTCTTGTATCAGGTAGTCGCTACCATGTATTAGCACATCATCCAATTGGTCTATCGAATTTATTATCCTTATGCCTTGCGAAGCCGAGCCATGTCTTGGCTTGGCTATGAGACGCAAACACGGATCTCCGGCATGGTAAGTCTTTGGTATAGGCAACCCCAATTCCTCAAACTTCGCCGCTGCCGCAACTTTATCAAACATCAATTCGGCCTGCTCGCGTGTGCCTGTAGGCGCAAATGTATCCGGATATCTGCTCACATACTCTGCTGCTACGCCAACTGCAGCATCAACAAACGGCACAAGCACGCTTATGTCATTTTGTTCGCACACTGCATGTATATCTTCATACAGTTCGCTATCGCGCCACCGCTTACCTACAATAACTGTTCCCTCTGAGGCTATGGGCACGCGCACGCTCATTTCATAACTATATATGCGCACTTCAACCCCGAGTTTCTTGCCGGCTTCCTTAAATTTCCGCGCCATCGAAACTCGTTTAGCTCCTCCGAGAAAGAGTACACCTACACTTTTATTCATAAGCTTATCGGTTGTAGATATCTGACTTATACTTTGCTAAATTTGCCGGTTGCACAAACCAATCTATCGTTGAGCGCAATCCATCTTCAAGCGACCAGCGCGGTGACCAATCGGTGAGCGACGTGATGATTTTATTATCTCCGCAAAGACG
Organism: uncultured Bacteroides sp.; assembly: GCA_964544895.1. Classification (GTDB taxonomy): domain Bacteria; phylum Bacteroidota; class Bacteroidia; order Bacteroidales; family Muribaculaceae; genus CAG-873. Next base: position 5,575 of record CAZJEA010000020.1, read on the forward strand.
GAAAACTTCGCTTTTTCCCGGACGCAATCGCTGAGGGTCAGTCACAAACGTCACTTCTGCATTCATTAGTTGCGCTATCGTTTCAAGCGTTTGCTGCATTGTAACTTCTGTGCCTGTACATATATTTATATCATGGCCTACAACATCTTCAGCTTTAGCATTTGCCAGTGCTAAAAATCCGCGAGCAGTATCGCCCACATAATTAAAGTCGCGTGTTGGTGTCAAATCGCCAACTTTTATCTCACGGGCTCCATTTGCTATTTGAGTTATTATTGTCGGTATTATGGCGCGGGCACTTTGGCGCGGGCCGTATGTATTAAACGGTCGTGCTATAACTACCGGCAACTCAAATGCATTGTAAAAGCTCAATGCTATTGCATCCGCTCCTATTTTTGTAGCCGAATAAGGCGATTGCGGTTGGCGCGGATGCTTTTCGTCTATTGGCACATATTTTGCCGTGCCATAAACTTCGCTGGTCGACGTCACTATAATTCTGTCTACGCCACAGTCGCGCGCTGCCTGGCACATATTCAACGTTCCTTTTATATTTGTGTCAACATAACTATCAGGTGCAACATAGCTATACGGTATGGCTATCAATGCTGCCAGATGAAATATTGTTCCACATCCGCGCGTAATCTCGCGACACAAATTCGGATCGCGCACATCGCCACAAACAACTTCCAAATTAGCGTTCTTGGGTATATCTTCCAACCAACCCCAGTAGTTAAACGAATTGTATTGCGACAGTGCTCGCACTTTATATCCTTTGGCAAGCAAGAGCTCGGTGAGATGCGATCCTATAAATCCATCTGCACCGGTAACTAAAACTGTTTTATTCTTATCTATCATAATGTTAGTGCGTTTTGCGTAATGTATATACTATCTTACGGCCTTGACCATCTGTCTGTGACAGTGTCATTACCTTCGACGTTTGACTTTCTATATTTAATGTAGTGACTACATTTTTCGCTATGTATATCCACGACGGACCTGCGTATTGCGACGTCCCGGCTGCCGCATTATCGTCTGAATGGCGATAATCTAACAGCAATTTGCCGTCTGTCTCTGTCCACGTGCCCCAGCGCTCATCCTGTTCTCCAAGTTCATTATTTCGCGATATGCACACTATGTTGTTCTGAAAACTCCACGTTGTCCACTCGCCATTGCTATTCCAACTCGCATCGGCTGAACCGTCTATCGTAATAGCATCCAGTGCCCACGAGCCGTAATATAATCCAATATCTCCATTATTGGTCACGCAGCCCGTCAAAAATATGGCTAGCGCAAAATATAGCATTATTGTTTTTATCTGTTTCATCGTGTCAGTGCTATATTACCTTTATAACTTATTGTCACCATTGCTCCAAAGTTATCTCCGCGCAATGTTCCGGCATCAAATGCCAATGTGCCTTTTACGGTCAGGCCGCTCAACAATTTAGCAGCATCCCAGCCTGCCTCTATAAGCATCGACGTGTTCTCTCGTGCCTCATTTTGCGGCTTTCGCCCTGAGCCCCATGCCTTAGCATAGCTTACAGCTGCTCGCCAGCTCACCGCTTCGCTGATCCAGCCATTGGCTGCTATGTGCATACCGTTTGATCGTGTATATTTGTATTGTAAAAATCCGTCCTTATTATATATGGGCGACAACACAAACGGGCTGCCCAGCGACATTCCAAAATATGAATATGCATTGTACGACGAATTATTATAATAATCATCGCCACCGGTAGCCTCGCTCTCTATTGTTGTGCCGGCATTATCATTTGGTGCCCAATGCAATGGCCCGCTCTGATCGCGAAAATCTATATATTCCGCTACTGCGCCCTGCAAAATATGGCGTTGTCCATCTATGCGGTGATATTCTATACCCCATAGCCCATCGGTTTTATTTCGACGTGCCATGCTGCTTCCATCTTCCCACAGCCACTGAAAATAAGCTGCTACTTCATGACTTTTATTTATTCGATAGCGTGCTTTAAAATCATAGCTGCCAAGTTGACTTCCTTCCATATATCCATCGCCGTTATTCGTCGTTGGAAATAGCATTTTCATCGCTGCCTCAAAATCTGATGCATATTTGGCGCTACTCTGCCACGCACCTTTATTGTACCACGACGCATTACCACCGTAAAATCCAGTCGCCTGCATTCCTATTCTCACTGACAGCGGTTTTTCCGGATTACTGCGAAATGCTATGCGCTTATACGTATACAATTCCCCGGTCGTTATATGTCCGTTATAATAGTTATAATGATTCTTCAAATAGTCATTATCGCACATCTTTCCGTACGATATAACTCCTTCTATCTGAACCCATTTTTTTGTCAATGGTATATTTTGATAGTCTACAAATCCGGCTCGCACTTGAGGCACTGACCGCGCATTCGTACTATGCACGAGGTCACCACTCGACAGCTGATCGTCTACCAGCGACGAACCTCTATCTTTCATACCCACGGTGAGGAATACGCCGCGCCATTTCACAGTTGCATACAACTGCTGCAACCATATCGACGATGGCGACTGTTTATTTGCCGTCCACGAGCCTATTGACTCATCATATCGCTGATATTCGGCTTCTCCTGAATATCCGGTTAGAAATTCAGCTCCTGCTGCCCAGCTAAAGCGCTTTGTTAAATCAAGCTCTTTATATGCCTCGGCATCTAGGAGGGCTGCGCCATTCATAGGTGTCTTTCCATGGTTCCACGAGCCTATCATATAGGGAGCAAAATCTCCCGTAGCGCCCATGCCGATTGCTGTAGCAGAATATCTTATGCTGTCTTGCGCTAATATTGTTGTGCAAAACAGCATTGCAAATAGTGATGTTATGACGGTTTTCTTATTCATACTCCAAAATTACTCAATTATTTGCAATTGACGTCACTTATTCACATATATTGTGAGTTTCGGAGTCTCTATGCACCCTAATGCCAGTTTAAAACGCACCAACCCTTCATTTTTTACTCCGTCGGTTGATGCCGGACCTAGGTCAATTGTGTGTATGTCTCCGCGTTCGGCATAATAGCGAAATATGGCATACGACATAAAATTCATAGTGCGCATCTGTCGCAACTGCAAATCGTCTCCCCAATTTATCAGCTGCACTATACCTTTTGCACTATGGTCATACATAGCTGCCGCGGCTATCTCGCCTTTATATCGCACAAAAAAGAAATCTGTTTCTATAATTTTTGATGTCGCCAAAACTCGCTCTAACGGCATCGCCATCCTATAGCCCAACTGCCGGTGATGCTCTGCCATCACTGCATAAGCCGCCTCAATATCGTCTGTCTTCTCCAACGTAAATCCCGCCTTTATCGCTCTACGAAAATTACGTCGTGCAGCGCTGTCCAAGCGGTGCTCAAATTCATCAAAGTTATTTAAATCGTAGTGATAATTAAAGTCACTAACAACTTTTGTTGCTCGTGTCTCCAACTCTTGCTGCCATTTTTCGCACCCATATATTGGCGGCGGTAATATAAATCTACAACCACTAGTCTTTTGTCCCAGCAATTGCTCTGCAAATGCCGACATATCGCCATCGCCACTCACTGAGGCATAAGGCGCCGAAAACGGAGCCAACCACATCCCGTCACGCAACCCCATTATTATGCCCAACTCTCCGTTACTATAACAATGTACTTCGTCGGCGAGCGGTGCATTAAGTTGCGCAAATGCTGCTGTGTCAAATGCCGTTCGCACATCAGCATATTTTCTCGCGTAGTCTGTGTATGTGAGCTCCTCTAGTTCCTTCATACCTCAAATTCGCCTAGACCTTGTCTCACTATTTCCGGATTTGTAGAGTCGGTAAGATCTACTACTGTTGACGGTATCGTTCCTCCTTCTCCTCCATCAATAACCAGCGCCACCATTTCGCCATAATGCATTGCCACTGCTTCAGCGTATGGTAGGTCATTTTCATCTTCAACTGCTGCCGACGACGTTAGCACCGGATTTCCCAGTGCCTCTGCTATTGCCTGCGCTATCGCATTGTCCGGCACGCGCACTCCTACTGTCTTGCGCCCTTTAAACGCTTTGGGCAACTTTGTCGATGCCGGTAAAATAAAGGTATATGGCCCGGGCAGATATTGCTTCAACACTCTAAACGCATAGTTATCTATGCGCGTATAGTCTGCCGCTTGACTTATATCTGCACAAACCACCGAAAGCTCCTGCTTGTCGGGATTTATGCCTTTTATCTTACACAATCTCTCTATGGCGCGCTGATTCAGAGCATCGCACGCTAGCGCATAAACTGTGTCGGTAGGGTAAATGATGATGTGGCCGGCTCGTAGCACGTCTACTGCCTGCGCTATGTAGCGCTCATTCACCGTGTCTGAAAAAATTCTTAGCAGTTGCATAGTTCCATTTTTATATCTGTGGCGTGGGCATATTGTTCTAAAAGCCTACATGTAAGAATCTTTATATCTTCTAATGGCATTTCTTCTCCGTACATATTAAATACCATTACCAAATGCTTAGTTTCTTCAGACAATTTCGTCCGCTCATGGTCACTGGTTGGTGTCCCTATGCCGCCCTGCTCATCTCGCAATATGGGCAAACCCGCAACATTCAGCGGTCCGCGCCCTATTGCTTCATACGGCTCTCCTTCACGGCCTATACCTATTGTCAGCTTATCGCCTACAATCTTATCAGCATCAAAACCTCCTATCGAATGACCTGTTGCTACCGAAAGCAAATTTATTAAATCTATCACCGTCAATGAGCGATATAGCTCCAAGCCTTTCACCATACGCCGACATAAAGCCTCACTGCTCGGACGATACCTATTTGGCTCCTTTCCGCAGGCTTTATATGCTTTACGTGTTGCGGCTATGGCTGGACGCTTATTTATCATATCCATCTCATAGCTTCCGCGCATACGTTCGGATACAGTCGTCAACTCCTGCCATAACTCATCGCTAGTGGGAGCGTTTTCTATATTCGCCTCCACCAACAACACTGTCAATCCCGGAGCGGCCTTCCTAATTTCCTCTGACAAAATTAATTGCATATATCGTTTCTTTTTTGACTGTTATTCTATTAATTTATAGGCATTTATTCATGCCATTGCAAAATTATAAAAAATTGTCTTATTTCACAATATTTATGTGCCTCTCATTCCGTCATCCGCCCCAAATTCTTTTGCCTGTAATAAGCAATTTATACGCGGAGCGCGGATGTGGTGGGAAATACGCATACCTATGGCTGCGGCGGCTCTGCCGGCCTCACCCGAGATGGGCGTGTTTTTTCTTTTAGCGCTCCGCATAGCGGTGCGTATAAAAAGCAGACCACAAAAAAAGCGCCGGGTCAACCACCTCAGCGCTTTTTCTTATTTTTGCTATTTCTTTGCCGGCTTTTTGTCCAACTGCTTGCCGCTTATTTCTGCGACAACGCCTTTGATGTCTTCCGTGAGCTTCATCGCCTCTTCCGCCGTGCGAGCCTCAGCATAAATACGTATTATCGGCTCCGTATTCGACTTGCGCAAATGAACCCAACTATGCGGGAAATCTATCTTCACTCCATCGATATCTGTGATTTTTTCTTCAGAATATTTATCCTTTATTGCTTGAAGTATTTTATCAACATCGATATCGTCTGTGAGTTGTATTTTAGATTTTGTGATTTGATACTCGGGATAATCCGCCTTGAGCTCGCTTACCTTCTTTCCACTTTTTGCCAAAAGAGTCAAGAACAAAGCAACACCTACCAGCGCATCACGGCCATAGTGCAACTCCGGATATATTACTCCGCCATTGCCTTCACCGCCAATAACAGCTCTGATATGCTTCATCAACGATGTAACATTCACTTCACCTACTGCGCTGGCTACATACGGACAGCGATGTTTGGCTGCTATATCGCTCAATGCTCGGCTAGAACTCAAATTTGACACTGCCGGACCCGGAGTCTTTCCTAATACATAGTCGGCTATAGCTACCAATGTATATTCTTCAACAAACATCTCTCCGTTTTCCATCACTATAGCCAAGCGATCCACATCAGGGTCTACTACTAGACCTAAATCACAATGGTTACGCTTCACTACCTCTGAAATCTCATACAGATTTTCAGGTATAGGCTCCGGATTATGTGCAAAGTTTCCTGTCGGATCACAGTTAACACGTATGATATTGTGCACACCCAGCGCTTGCAAAAGCTGAGGTATTACAACTCCACCTACTGAATTTACTGCATCTACAGCTACGGTAAAGTTGGCGGCTTTAATTGCATCGGCATCCACCAAATCTAATGCCATCACTTTTTGTATGTGGCGTCGATTATATGTCGTATTTTTGAGGTGATGTCCCAAATTTTCTACGTCAGCAAATTCATATTCGCGTTGATTTGCTATGCGCAACACTTCTTCACCTTCTGCTGCCGATAGAAATTCACCGTTTTCATTCAATAGCTTTAGAGCATTCCATTCTTTCGGATTATGCGACGCCGTGAGTATCAAGCCACCGCACGCCTCCTCAAGAACTACCGCCAACTCTGTTGTCGGTGTTGAGGCCGGACCTATGTTGACCACATCAAAGCCCATGCCCATTAATGTGCCTATCACTATGTCTATTACCATCGGGCCCGATATGCGTGCATCATGACCTACAACTATCGTGCGATAGGGGTGTGTTGTTGTTCGATCTATAAATGTAGCATATGCCGCTGTATATTTTGCTATATCCATCGGCGTGAGCGCGTTCCCCGAACGGCCACCTATGGTGCCACGTATGCCTGATATTGACTTTATGAGTGTCATATAATTGCAGACTTAAGGAGTTAAAGTTTTATGTTGATTATGTTAGTGGACGATAGTAACGTACATGATACAAATAAGGTGTCACATACGACGTTTCTGAATACCAGCCATATTGCGATTTGATTACCAAATTTACCTCGCAGTCTATGGGCAAATAGCTCAGCGGTAGCTGAATGCCTGAACCCCATTGATATGACGATTCCAACGTGAAGTTATTCATGCGAAACCACGCATTCAATAAACTGGTATCTGTTTCATTGCCTTCGCCATCGGGTAAAGTGCTATCTTCGTACGACGACAAATCGTATCGTGTAAATCTGAAATATATTACTTCATTATTTTGTGCGTAATTATCAGATGTGCGTGTGCCGGCTTTTACTACTTGCATATATACATTGCCATCCTCGTCCATGCGATAGTACGGAGCATCTTCTCCTACTTCAAAATTAAAGGTCGAATCGGTTGGAATGGTGTTGGTTACTCGCTGATCTGCAAGATAATTGTTAATGTAATGACTCTCATCGGTGAGCAACTCTGCATAACTTGTAGAATCGCTACATGACGTTACACTTGCTAACGCCGCCACGGTAGAGAGAATGAGAAATAGTCGTTTCATAAACTACGGGTAAGTGATGTCGGTTGGTTTTTACTTTGTCTCATCGGCATGCATATCCTAATGCCTCCGGACTTATTAATTGATTATTTTGTTCTAAATTCTCTTTAAAGATGCGAACTGCCTCTTCCATTGTGCCGCGAAACTCTCCGCCCGCAGCATTCAAGTGTCCTCCCCCGCTATAATGCTCTTTACACAGCAAATCTACAGGAAAGTCAGACACACTTCGCATTGATACTTTTATGTAATCTGTCTCCTCACGAAAATATGCCGAATAGACTACTCCGGGTATCGCCAAAGGCTTGTTCACCAACCCTTCGGTGTCGCCCTTCTTATAGCCAAATCGGTTTAAATCTTCGCGTGTCAACGTTATTAAAGCTGCATGGTTGTCGGCAAACAACTCCATTCGTTCTGCTATAGCAAACGATTCAAGTCGCATTCCGCTCTCCGATTGAGTGTCTATCAAACAGCGCATTAGCCAGTCTTTATCAACTCCGCGCTGCATCAACTCTGACACTACTATATACAACTCCGGACTATTCGAATTATAATGGAATCCTCCGGTATCGGTTATTATGCCACTTAGTATGCACGTTGCCGCATCTAAAGTCAACAAATGCGCATATCCCATCGCTTTGAGCAACAGATACAACAATTCTGACGTCGACGACATGCCCGAATACGAGAATATCACATCAGCAAAATCTTCAGGCTCTTTGTGATGATCTATCAACACTTTTGGCGCCTTCGACTCGCGTACACTAGGCTCCAAGCGGCTCAACCTATACAAGCTATTAAAATCCAAACAGATTATCAAATCTGCCAGCGCTACATTTCGTTCCGCTACAACTCCAAAACTCGACCATGCCATCACCTTTCTGGCTCCAGGCATTACACGCAAATTGCGTGGTGGCTCATCAGGAGTTATCACACGCACATCTTTTCCCATACCTCGCAATACGTGCGCCAAGGCCATTGACGACCCTAGTGCATCTCCATCCGGCGACATATGGCAGGTGAGCACTACTCGTTTAGCTCCCTCTATCAGGGCTTTAAACTTTTCTACGGCTACATCATTAAATGTTATTGGCATAACTAATATACGTGCTTATTAAATTAATATGCAAAGATAAACATTATTAGTCAAACTATTTCTTAATATGCTAATATTTCGCTTATTTTAATACTTTTAACCTATGGCTTTTTACTTTTGAAACATATTACATTAAAATTCTGCTTTTATCCCCTTTTTCTTGATAAAATGAATTTTTTATCCTCATAACTCTTGCAATTTGATATTTAATTTGTAATTTTGCCGTCATATTATCATTACAAACCATCAAGACTCACTTAAATCTACATTTTTATCTATTATGTGTGGAATAGTTACTGCATTTGACCTGTCGCAAGATGCGACGCTTATGCGAGCTCAAGTCCTTAAAATGTCTCGCAAAATTAGACACCGCGGCCCGGATTGGTCCGGCATTTTCTGTACCGACAAAGCAATCCTCTCGCACGAACGCTTATCTATTGTTGACCCTGAATCCGGTAAACAACCCCTTTTCTCCCCTGATGGTAATGTCGTGCTTGCTGTTAACGGTGAAATTTACAACCATCGCCAGATCCGCGAAAAATATAAAGATTCTTATCATTTTAAAACCGGTAGCGACTGCGAAGTTATTCTCGCTCTTTACCAAGATAAAGGCCCTGACTTCATTGACGAACTCGTCGGCATGTTCGCTTTCGTGCTTTACGACCAAGCTAAAGATTTCTACATGGTTGCTCGCGACCACATTGGCATTATCCCTCTATACATGGGCATTGACAACTATGGCCAACGATACTTCGCTTCCGAACTTAAAGCCCTCGAAGGCATCTGCCGCACTATTGAGCCGTTCCAACCCGGATACGTTTTCGATAGCGAAACAAAATCTATGAAACGCTGGTACAACCGCGATTGGCAATCATACGACAACGTCAAAGACAATGACGCTAACCCCACCGACGTTCGAAACGCTATCGAAAAATCAGTTAAAGCACACCTCATGAGCGACGTTCCTTACGGCGTTCTCCTATCCGGTGGCCTTGACTCTTCTATAATCTCTGCCATTGCCGCAAAATACGCGCAAACTCGCATCGAAAGCGATGGCACTCAAGCCGCTTACTGGCCCCGTCTACACTCTTTCGCCATCGGCCTTAAAGGCGCTCCCGACCTTATCGCCGCACGCAAAGTAGCCGAGCACATCGGATCAGTACACCACGAAATAAACTATACCGTTCAAGAAGGTCTCGATGCCATTCGCGACGTTATTTACTATCTCGAAACTTACGACATTACCACTGTCCGCGCTTCGACTCCAATGTATCTTCTCGCACGTGTCATCAAATCTATTGGCATTAAAATGGTGCTCTCCGGCGAAGGTGCCGACGAAATTTTCGGCGGATACCTATACTTCCACAAAGCCCCGTCTGCACAAGCTTTTCACGAGGAGACTCTTCGCAAACTCTCTAAACTCCACCTCTACGACTGCCTTCGCGCCAACAAAGCTATGTCGGCTTGGGGCGTAGAGTGCCGCGTGCCTTTCCTCGATAAAGAATTCTTAGACGTGGCCATGCGACTAAATCCCGAAGCCAAAATGTCGCGCAACGGCAAAATCGAAAAATGGATACTTCGCAAAGCGTGCGAAGACCTTCTCCCCGAAAGCATCGCTTGGCGTCAAAAAGAGCAATTTAGCGACGGCGTAGGATATAGCTGGATCGACTCGCTCAAAGAATACACCGCCAACGCTGTCTCTGACGAGATGATGGAAAATGCGGCTAAACGATTCCCGGTCAACCCTCCGCGAAACAAAGAGGAGTACTACTACCGCTCTATCTTCGAGGAGCATTTCCCCTCTGCTACTGCCGCTGCTTGTGTGCCCTCTGTGCCTTCTGTTGCCTGCAGCACTGCCGAAGCTCTGGCTTGGGACGCTTCTTTCCAAAACGTAAACGAACCGTCAGGACGCGCTGTTATAGGCGTTCACGAGAAAAGCAACTAATGTAAGTTCTACACATATTTTTGATTATTGAAAGAGCCACGCATCCATTTTTGCGCGGCTCTTTTTTAAGTCTTTCCTTTCCAAGTCTGCTACCCTCGCAACTGCGTGAGCAACGATAGCACTGCGGCTGGTATATCATCAGGGGTCTTCTTCAAACACTTTATGAAAAGCGACCCTATTATTGCTCCACTGCTATATTTATTGGCTGTGGTCAACGTCGCAGCATTCGATATTCCAAACCCTATCAACCGCCTATTTCTAAGCTTCAGCTTTGAGATGCGCTCAAAATAATCTATTTGCGCCTGCTCAAATTTGTCGCGAGTTCCGGTGGTTGAGGCCGCCGATACCATATATATAAATCCATCGCAATGCTCATCTATCAACGCTATGCGCTCATTAGACGTCTCCGGCGTTATCAGCATGATTATTGATATATTATATTTCTCGCACAACGGCTTAAAATCTCGCTGATAATCGGCAAATGGCAAATCGGGTATTATCATTGCATCAATGCCAATGCGGCTACATTCGGCAAACAATTTTTCCACACCATATTGCATCATCGGATTCAAATATCCCATCAACACAAATGGCGTTTCGGGCACCTGGTCGCGCACTTGCTCTACCTGCGATAGCAATAGTTTTAGTGTCATACCATTGCGCAACGCCACGGTGCTGCTCTCTTGTATAACCACGCCATCTGCCATCGGATCTGAAAACGGCACACCTATCTCTATCATGTCAACGCCTCCATTGACCAACGACTTGATTATTGTTTGCGTGTCGTCAACGTGCGGATATCCGGCGGTAAAATAAACTGACAATATATTATTTTGTTTCTTCTCAAAGAGCGTTTCTATACGGTTCATGTCTAATCTGGTTTATAAATTCTACTAGTAGTTCAACATTTTTTAGCCCCGGTGATATTTCAAACCGGCTGTTCACATCAACACCGGAAAGGCCTCGCAACGTCAGCGTTCGTATTTGTTCTGCATCCTCCGGGCCGATGCCGCCACTAAGCAAATATGGCGTCGTCAAATTGTATGCATTAAGTATCGACCAATCCCATTTGCGGCCGGTGCCGCCATTCGGACCCGACTGGGTCTTCGTATCAAACACAAACATCGACACTACGCCTTCGTATGGTTTTAGCCGTTCTATATCTTCTGTCGCTGTCAATGCCTCTGCCTTTATCACAGTAAATCCTCTGTCTACAAGCTCGCGGCAAAATTCAGGCGTCTCTTCGCCATGCAACTGCACTGTCGTTATCCCATAAACTTCGCAGATGTCACATATCTGACTTATTGTCTCATTTAAAAACACAGCCACAGGAGTAACATCTGTCGGCAATTCTCGCACCACTTGCGGATTCACAAAGGCGGCATATCGCGGCGACTTTTTAAAAAATATAAAGCCAAGATAGTTGGGATGCAACTCCGATATGCTATCTATATTTTGTGTGTCGCGCATGCCACACACTTTTATTTGAAGTCCTTTATATTCCATCTATAAATTCTTTTAATGCATCGCCCGGATGTTCATGTTTCATAAATCTTTCGCCAATAAGAAAGCCATCAAATCCGGCTTCGCGCAACTCCCTTACTTGTGCAGGAGATGATATGCCACTCTCCGAAATTTTAACCGTATGCTTCGGCAACCGCTCTATCAGTCGACATGATGCCTCAACATCCGTGACAAAATTATGCAAATCACGGTTATTTATGCCAACCATATCGGTTGCTGAGTCAAACTTATCAAGCTCACGCTCATTATGTATCTCTAGCAACGTTTGTATATTTAAATCGTGCGCTACTCTTATGTAATTTGAAATCTCATCTGCTGTCAACACTGCCGCTATCAATAATATAGCATCTGCTTGATAAAATCGCGACTGATATATCTGATACTCATCAACTATAAAATCCTTGCGTATCAAAGGTATATGCGTCGCCCTGCGTGCTATGCTAAAATCTGTGAGTGAGCCGCCAAAAAACGCTGTGTCGGTTAACACTGAGCAACATGTCGCTCCCGAATGCGTGTACGCCTTTATCACTGTTTCCGCATCTGCCATTGGCGAAATTTCGGCTTTTGAGGGCGAACGTCGTTTAAACTCCGCGATTATTCCGGTTGGCGACTGTTTTATCGCTTCTGAAAATGAACGCGTAGGCACTACCGCAAAGTTAGCTTGACGACGCATCTGTTGCATCGACACCAACGATTTGGCTGCCTCTACTTCTTTACGCTTGTAGTTGGTTATTGTTTCAAGTATCGACATATTCTAAAAGTAAGGAGTTCTTGTTTTGATGTTTCTTTGTCTCTATCGGTTTATCTCGCAGAATCGAGCAAAGGCTCCTCGAGCTGCCCCCGACTCTATCGATTCGCGCGCCTCTTTTATAGCCTGCTCTATGCTTATCTCCGGCTCTAATGTGTGTATTGCAAATGCTGCATTCACTATAACACAATTCTTTTGCGCCTGTGTCGCTTTATTCGCTAATACATTGTCAAAAATACCGGCTGCTTCTTCTATCGTTTCCCCACCCCACAATTCCGACTGCGCCGCCGTGGCAAAGCCTAATTGTTCGGGCGTATATATAAATTCGCCTTTCGCCGATGACACTTTAAATGGAGATGTCAACGATATTTCATCATATCCATCCAGCGAATGTACTATCGTGCAATTTATGCCTTCGTTTTGTGCTATATATCTATACAATCGCAACATCTTTAGGCTATATACACCCAGCAACTGATTTTTAGGCATCATCGGATTAACCAACGGACCGAGCATATTGAAAAAGTTTCTTATGCCCAATGCCTTGCGCACCGGGGCTACACTCTTCAATGCCGGCGAGAAAAACGGTGCATGCAAATATGCTACTCCCGACTCTTCTACCGACTTCGACAGCAAATCTATATCTGCCGAAAACTTAACCCCATGCTGCTCCAACACATTCGATGCTCCCGACACTGAACTTGCACCATAGTTACCATGCTTGATAACCTTTCGTCCGGTGCCGGCAACTACAAAGCATGTGCAGGTTGAGATATTAAACGTATTTTTTCCGTCACCGCCCGTACCTACTATATCTATAGCCTTTATCGGCCCAAAATCTACCGGCAACCGACGCTCCAATATTGCATCCCTAAATCCGGTGAGCTCATCAGTGGTGATCGCTCTCATCAAAAATACTGTCATAAAGGCCGATAGCTGACTATCATTATAACGGCTATCTGCTATATTTAAAAGAACATCGCGTGCTTCTGTTCGTGATAGATACTGATGTTCTACCATCTTTTCCAATAGTTTTTTCATCGTCATCAATGTTTTAACCAGTTATTGATTATTGTTAGTCCGTCAGGGGTCAATATAGACTCCGGATGAAATTGCACTCCCCGCACATCTAGTGTCTTATGGCGCAATGCCATGATGCGTTGCTCGTCATCAACAGCCAACACCTCTAGCTCTGCAGGAAATTCTTCTGTGTCTACAACCCACGAGTGATAACGACCAACTCTAAACGTTGCCGGCATTCCTTCAAATAGATAGTCTTCTTTAACAACTGTCACCGACGTTTGTATGCCATGATACACTTGCGGCAAATTTAGCAACTTCGCGCCAAAACATTCGCCTATGGCTTGATGTCCCAGGCAGACTCCCAGCACCGATTTTGTCGCGCTATAGCGTTTCAAAAGCTCCGGCACTATGCCCGCTTCTGACGGTATGCCCGGTCCCGGTGAAATGATTATTTTATCATAAACGTCTATTGCATCAAGTGCTATTTTATCATTACGCACCACATCAACTTCATATCCCAGCTGTTTAACCGCATGAACGATGTTATACGTAAACGAGTCGTAATTATCTATAAGCAGTATTTTCATTTCTGTCCTTCTTTTATTTGCCAAATTGCTCGGCATATTTTACAGCATAAGTTAACGCTCCCAGTTTGTTATTCGTCTCTTGAAGCTCTTTCTCAGGCACCGACCGTGCCACTATGCCGGCTCCGGCTTGGCTATATAACCGATTACCATGGCTCAAAAAACTTCGTATGGTTATTGCCTGATTCAGACTCCCGTCAAATCCGATATAGCCGATACATCCGCCATATACAACCCTGCTATGTGGCTCTATTTCATCTATAAGCTGCATAGCTCTAACCTTAGGCGCACCGCTCAATGTCCCGGCTGGAAATGTATCGGCAAACAAACGAAACCTGTCTGTACCTTCGGGCAAAGTTGCCTTCACTCGCGACACCATGTGTATCACATGGCTATAAAATTGTATTTGCTTCAAAAAATCTATTTCTACACGCCCTCCACAACGGCTCAAATCATTTCTTGCCAAATCTACCAGCATTATGTGCTCAGCATTCTCTTTCTCATCGCGCAACAATGCTTCGGCTAGCTTATGGTCGTTTGCATCATTGCCGGTGCGTCTGAATGTGCCGGCTATCGGATCAATATATGCATGATGCCCTTCTATTCGCAAGTGTGTCTCCGGCGATGAACCAAACACTTTAAACGAGCCAAAATCGAAATAAAACAAATATGGCGATGGATTTATGCATCGCAATGCTCTATACACATTAAATTCGTCTCCGCTAAAGCCTTGCGAGAACCTACGCGACAATACAATCTGAAACACATCTCCTCGCAAAGCATGCTTCACTCCTTGCTCTACCATTGAGCAATATTGCTGATCGGTAATCGTCGATTCGATATCGTCTTTTGCTTTAAACGGATACTGCGCTATATTATGATTGTGCAACAATCCTATCAAACTCTCGGTTTGTGAACTCTGACCGTCTATTATATTCTCTATGATGGTCATCTCATTTTTATAGTGATTCACACGTATAATGAAGCGATAAAGTATATACAACATATCCGGTATATCGCTCATCGAAGCCTCTCGTGGCTGTATTTTCACCGACTCAAAATAGCGCACTGCATCGTATGCCGTAAATCCCAACATACCGTTTCCTTCTACGCCTTCTATCTGATAGTCGGCAATGTAACTATTAAGTTGCGATACAACATCCACACCGTCTGCGATGGCTATCGTTTCAACTGTTCCATCCGGAAACTGCTTAGTGATTTTCTCTCCTCCTACTTCAAATCGACCTATCGGATCAATACCTATCAACGATACTGACCCATGATTGGTATGATAGTCTGAGCTCTCCAACAGCGCTGACTGCGGATACAAGTCTCGTATCTTTAAATATATAGCTACCGGTGTCTCCAAGTCTGCCGGTATGGTGCAGGTTAACGTTTTAACTATATGTTTCATGTGTTTATTTTTTATAGCGTAAGTATGTTGCCATGTCTTTATCTCCACGGCCTGATAGATTTATTACCACAATATCATCTTTAGCAAATTTTTTCTGGTCTAACACGCCAAGCGCATGAGCAGACTCTAACGCCGGAATGATTCCCTCTAACGCTGTCAAGCGATATGCTCCGGCTAAAGCCTCTTCGTCGGTCACCGCCAACACTTCACTGCGCTTGCTCTCGGCAAGATATGCGTGCAAGGGGCCTATGCCCGGATAATCAAGTCCAGCCGAAATTGAATATGGCTCTGTGATTTGTCCATCTTCTGTTTGCATTACCAATGTTCGCGAGCCATGTATTATGCCTTCGCGCCCCAAATGTATTGTGGCTGCACTCTCTCCCGAATTTAAACCCTTTCCGGCGGCTTCGGCGGCAATAAGTTTCACTCGATCATCATCTATAAAATGGTAGAACGCTCCGGCGGCATTACTTCCTCCTCCAACACATGCTATGATATAGTCCGGATAATCTCGTCCTATTTGCTCTTGCAATTGTTTTTTAATCTCAAAGCTTATCACCGATTGAAAACGTGCTACCATCTCCGGATATGGATGCGGCCCGACAGTGCTCCCTATGATATAAAACGTGTCTGCCGGATTGCAACACCAATCTCTTATCGCTTCATTTGTAGCATCTTTAAGCGTCTTATTTCCTGATGTCACCGGCACCACCTTTGCACCAAGCATTTTCATACGCTCTACATTGGGTTGCTGACGATCTACATCTAATGCCCCCATATACACCACACATTCTAAACCCATTAGCGCACACACTGTCGCCGTGGCTACTCCATGCTGGCCTGCACCCGTCTCTGCGATGATTCGCTTACGACCCATTCGCTTCGCCAGCAACGCCGAACCTATGGCATTATTGATTTTATGAGCGCCCGTGTGATTCAGATCTTCACGTTTCAAATATATGTTTGTTCCATAATGGTCACTTAATCGTTTCGCATAATATAATGGCGATGGGCGGCCAACATAATTATGCAGCAGGTCATTAAACTCGGCATTAAATTGAGCGTCATCAACATACTTGTAGTACATCTCTTTAAGCGTCTCCACATTTTTGTAGAGTATCTCCGGTACGTATGCCCCGCCAAAGCGTCCGTAAAAACCGCGCTCATCTACGGGAAGCTTACTTAAAAAATGGTCTGAAATCATTGTCAATTTACAAGTCTACGTGATAAAAAACAAAAAACCGCCTTATAAATAAGACGGTAATAATTAATACTGATATGATAAAAAAAGTCGTGAATAGCTAATCTATTTTTCGAACATCCTATATACTCACGTCATTACCGCCGCAACTATTTCTTAATTGCCAGCGCCACCAATAACGATTATATAGTGTATTCTTTTTCATGCCCACAAATTTATATAAATATTTTTAATCTACAAACAATTTGTAAATTATTTTTTCATTTTTCTTTAAATTAGTCATCCTATCAAAACATCACACATTAATACCATCATTCCGAAATGCCGTGTAGCGGCTAGTGCACCGCTATCCCCCGTGCCGCCGTTTAGGCACGA
>CAZJEA010000021.1:0-22652 GCA_964544895.1 uncultured Bacteroides sp.
AACACTGACCAATCACTTTTTAAATGGAATTAAAAAGAGTAGTTGTAACCGGTCTAGGAGCAATCACGCCCCTTGGCAACGACGTTGAAACCACTTGGCAAAACGCTAAACAGGGTGTGAGCGGAGCCGGTCCCATCACCCACTTCGATGCATCGCAATTTAAGACGAAGTTTGCGTGTGAAGTGAAGAACTTTAACGCATCAGAACACTTTGATCGTAAAAAAGAGCGTCAATTGGACTTGTATGCACAATATGCATTAGTAGCAGCACGTCAAGCAGTAGCCGATGCAGACATAGCAGACAATGAGAAAGTTGACAAAAATCGCGTAGGCGTAATAGTAGCAGCCGGTATCGGTGGACTACACACATTCGAAGAAGAAGCCGGATATTATGCACTACACAAAGAAGACGGACCGAAGTACAATCCATTCTTCATTCCGAAGATGATTGCTGATATTGCATCAGGACACATCTCAATGGAGTATGGCTATCACGGACCTAACTACGGAGTAGTAAGCGCATGTGCATCGTCAAACAATGCATTAATTGATGCATTTAACCTAATCAGACTAGGCAAAGCAGATGCAATAGTAACCGGAGGCGCTGAAGCTGCAATATTCCCTGCCGGAGTAGGCGGTTTCAACTCAATGCACGCATTGTCAACCCGCAACGACAGCCCCGAGACAGCATCGCGTCCGTTCTCAAAGAGCCGCGACGGATTTGTAATGGGCGAAGGCTCAACAGTGCTCGTACTCGAAGAGTTGGAACATGCATTGGCACGTGGAGCAAAAATCTATTGCGAAATTGCAGGTGGCGGCATGTCAGCAGACGCACACCACTTGACAGCAACTCACCCCGAAGGCCTCGGTGCAATTCTCTCAATGAGAAATGCGCTTGAAGATGCAGGAATGAAGCCCGAAGACATTGACTACATCAACGTACACGGCACATCAACCCCTGTAGGCGATATTTCAGAGGTGAAAGCAATTGTAGAAGTGTTTGGCGAACAAGCACACAAGCTCAACATCTCATCAACAAAATCAATGACCGGACACTTGTTGGGTGCAACAGGCGCAATGGAAGCAATGTTCTGCATCAAGGCAGTACAAGAGAACATTGTACCCCCGACCATCAACCACGATCCGGAAGATGTTGACGAAAACATTGACTACACATTGAACTTCACATTTAACAAAGCACAAGAACGCCCCGTACGCGCTGCATTGAGCAACTCATTCGGATTTGGCGGACACAATGCAACGGTTATCGTCAAGAAGTTTGAAAAATAATCGCTGATAGCGAAAATTAGCGAACAAAATATATTAGCCGAGAGCTGTAAAGCATTCGGCTAATTTTTTGTTTATATGTAGATAAAAAATGAAAAGGCAATTTAAAGGAGAAGAAAAACGGCGGGTAATGTGACAAAGGAATGGCAAAATAAAAAATTAACACAAAAAACCTATTTTTTTTATCTTATTTTTGCTTTATCTTATTTTTTTTATTAAATTTGGCGCTTGTAAATAGTTCTATACCAACATTTGGTAACTCTTTTAACAGTAAAACTAATAAATCATGGATATGCGTGAACCTGTTTTGAACGATGCCGAAAACGGTGCCGACAAAAAAGAACCCTTGGCTGAAGAAGCACAATTGGAACAACCCGAAGTTATCGCGGCTGCAGAGACTCTAGCAAGCACAGACGAAGAACCGGAATCTGTAGAAAGTGAGGCTTTAGAAAGTGAAGCTCCGGCAAACGTAGAACAACTTCTTGAGATAGCTCGCGAGCTAGAAAGCCGTGACGCTGCAAACATATCACGCGACGAGGTGAGCCGCGTGCGCCAGCAGTATATTGCGCTACGCAAATCGCAATCAGACGCAGCACGAGCAGAGTTTGTAGAGCAAGGAGGAGAAGCAGAAAAATTTGTTGAAGAGCCAAACGATAACGACGAGGAGTTTAAACGCATACTCAACAACATAAAAGAAAAGAAAGCAGCACATTTGGCAGCAATAGAGACTGAACGTGCAGCAAACTTAGATCGTAAAAACGCAATTATCGACGAGATAATAGCACTTGCAGAAGACACAGATAACGTGAACAAGACATTCCCGCGCTATCGAGAGTTACAAGAGCAATTTAATGCTATTGGCGAAGTTCCGGCACCGGAAGAGACCGGAGTGTGGAAACGTTTTCAAGATGCACGCGAGCGTTTTTCAGACAATCTAAAGATAAACAAAGAGCTACGCGACTACGACTTCAAGAAAAACCTTGAGCAAAAAGAATTGCTCATCAGCGAGGCCGTGAAGCTCAATGACGAAAAAGATATCATCGTAGCATTTAAACGTCTGCAGGAGCTCCACGCAAAATGGCGCGAGATAGGACCTGTGGCAAAAGACTTGCGTGAAGATATTTGGGCAAGATTTAAAGATGCATCGTTGGAAATAAATAAACGCTATCAGACACACTTTGAGGAGCGCAAGGCACGCGAGGCAGAAAATGAAGCCGGAAAGACCGCAATTTGCGAGCGTGTAGAGGCATTTGACTTCTCGTCGCTGAAGAGTTTTGCTGCATGGGAGCAAATGACAGAACAGTTGAAAAAAGCTCAAGAAGATTGGAAAAAACTTGGCTATGCATCGCGCAAGATGAACAATGCTTTGTTTAACCGTTTTCGCGCTACGTGCGACACATTCTTCGTGCTCAAAGCAGCATACTTTAAAAACGTGAAAGAAGAGTTGGCACGCAACCTTGCACGCAAGAATGAGCTTGTTGAGAAGGCTGAAGCGTTAAAAGATAGCACCGACTGGAAGAAAACGACAGACGCACTCGTAGCATTGCAAAAAGAATGGAAGACCATAGGCACAGTTGCAAAGAAACACAGCGACAATGTGTGGCGTCGTTTCCAACAAGCTTGCGACTACTTCTTCGAGCAGAAAAAAGCAGCAACATCGGGTGTACGTCAAACCGAACAAGCAAATTTACAAGCAAAACGCGACCTAATAAAAGAGCTTGATAACATCACAGCAGAGACGCCAAAGGCAGACGCTATAGCTCTTATAAATGATTTGCAAGAGCGTTGGAAGTCAATAGGACATGTGCCTTTCCGCGAGAAAGACAAAGTTTATGAGGCATTCCGCTCTCGCATTAACGAAGTGCGCAACCAATTTGACCTTAACGACAGAAAAGGCCGAATGGAGCGCTTTGAAAATGCCATCAACGAAGCCGGCGACGACGAGAACAAATTGCTACGTGAACGTGAGCGTCAGATGCGACTCTTGGAAAATCGCCGTGCCGAATTGCGCACCTATGAAAATAACCTCGGTTTTTTGAGTGCAAAGAGCAAAAGCGGCAATTCGCTAGTGCAAGACTTTGAGCGAAAAATTGAGCGCTTGAAAGCAGACATCACATCTCTTGAAGAAAAAATTAATCTTATTGACAGTAAATTATCCTAACCTATCTTCATACTCTCCAAAAGCCTAATACTTAGGGTAATTAGTGTCATGACCTATCGGTTATGATGAAAAGACGACGTGGCCAATATGGCCATTACATACCTACACTATTGACCATCACAGACTATGTGTTGGTCAATATGATATATGCACTTGCTTATTTGTTTACGCCGGCAATGGCGCAAATGGATAAACAGCGTGAAGTGTGGCTGCTGATGAATGTAGCCTACATACCTGTTGTGCTATGGCAACACTACAAAGACCAAAATCAACGCGCCATAGTTATGGACTTGACGGTGAAAAATGCGTTTTGCGCTGTTGGCACCCACGCATTATTTTTTGCCGCAATGATGGAGTTTATAGACGCAAATCTGTCACTTGGGGCATATTTGTGCATATACTCAATGATGGTTGTGTTGCTACCGCTATGGTGGATGATAGACCGTCTGATGATAAAGCTAATGCGCAGCAAGGGCCGCAACTTTTTGCGTATAGTGATAATCGGCACGGGCGAAAATGCTCTGCGCTTGGCTGAGCAGATGGAGAGCGATGCCGGATTTGGATATCGTGTGTACGGATTTTTCGATAAGTTCAAACGTCCCGGGTTTAAGAAAGAATATCTAGGCACGATTGATCTGCTTGATGATTATGTGAAAACACACGCTATAGATGAGATATTTTTCACGCTATCGGGCGAGGATGAGATGCTGCGCACGGTCATAAAAATCACAGATGACAATGTCATGCCGTTTTATTATGTGCCGCAGCTGTCGCGATATTTGAACCGTAAATTTGCCATAACGCGCATAGGAGCAATGCCGGTGTTGACGTTGTTGCACAATCCGCTGAAAAATCCGTTTAACGCGGGCATTAAGCGTGCGTTTGACATATTCGTTTCAAGCGTATTTTTAATTTTCTCGCCATTAATTTTCATTCCGGTGGCAATAGGCATAAAGTTGTCATCGCCGGGGCCGATATTTTTCAAGCAGAAGCGCACGGGATACATGGGCGAATCGTTTAATTGCTATAAATTTAGAACAATGCGCGTGAATGCGAATTGCGACACCACACAAGCCACAAAAGATGATCCACGCAAGACTAAATTCGGCGACTTTTTGCGACGTACAAGTATAGACGAATTACCACAATTTTTTAATGTTTGGCGCGGTGATATGTCGATAGTAGGGCCGCGACCGCACATGTTGGCACACACCGACTATTACTCAGATGTGATACGCTCGTATATGATGCGACACATAGTGCGACCTGGCATCACGGGGTGGGCTCAGGTAAATGGTTATCGTGGGATAACAGATGAACTTTGGAAGATGGAGAAGCGTGTGGAATATGACGTATGGTACATTGAGCACTGGAATTTTTTCTTGGACTTAAAGATAATAGTTCGCACAGTGATAAATGCTATCGGTGGGGAGAAAAACGCGTTTTAAAGCGACTTTACACAAAGAAAAACACTTGGCAATAAGTAATACTTTTACACTTTTCAATAAGATTTGAGGCCCAAAATTTACACTTTTCAATAAGATTTGGGCCTTAAAAATTACACTTTTCAATAAAATGGCGTAATTATATACGCACAGCTACGCGGAGCGCGAGTGAGGGGTCGAAAATTTTTAATTTAATATTTTAAATTTTGTTTCACTAATTTTTGTTTATTTGTTATAATATTCATATATTTGCGGACTAAAGAGAAACAAAAAACCACAAATAAGAATCAATACGTAACACACAAACATTTCTTACCCGAAAAATAAAAAAATTTAATAACAATACATTATGAAAAGGACTATAGCATTACTATTCAGCCTGTTACTAGTATTTGCAGTATCAGCGAAAGATGCCGACAAAGGCTTACCCACATACGAGATAGCGGGGGCAGGTGTAGGCAACCAAGGTACGTATTTAGTGAAAGTGACGGTAGTATCGAAGTCGAACAAGGCAGACGACAGTGTGATACGCCGCTGTGCAGTGCATGGTGTTCTGTTCAAAGGCTTTGCCAATGAGGGCAGTCATCAATCTACACGTCCGTTGGCAGGCAGCGGATTGAACGAGAGTCAGCATGCCGATTTTTATAAAGATTTTTTTGCACCGGGTGGCGCAAGCGAGAACTACGTAAGCGAGGTAAAGAACTCACGCTCAGTAGTGAAATCGGGCAAAGAATACAAAATCAGCACCATTGTGACAGTGCTCAAAGAGCAATTAATGAAAGACCTGCAACAAGAAGGCATCATAAAAGGTCTTAACAGCATTTTCTAACCTATCAAAAAACTTATCTCATGAAAAAATTAATTTTTGCGCTGATTTGCGCTGCAGTTGCTATATCAGCATCAGCACAAACAAGAGATGTCAGAATACCAACCGAACAAAACGAAGGCGAAAAATTTGTGAACCTACCGACATTGAAAAAAGGGTTTTATTTTGCCACTGAGCTTTCGGGAGTATACTCAATAAGCCATGATAACAATTTTGGTATAGCCGAACTAGATGTTGTAGGCGGCTATCGTTTTAACGAGTATATACGAGCCGGCATAGGCATCGGTGCACGCTATTACATAAATAATTCGGATTACAATATTCGACAGGCATGGAGTGATTGGGGCTTGCCACTATACGTAAATTTGCGCGGCAACTTTATATCGTCAACCTACCGCACAGTAACACCTTATTGGTCTGTAGACGTGGGCACATCATTTCCTGACGGAGTGATGTTTAGACCGAGCGTCGGCATAAGAGTAGGACAAGAGCGGTCGGCATTTTTGCTAGCACTCACCTACTCGTTGCAAAACACCAGAGTTTGGGACGAGATGATAGGCGGACCGACTGGCACCACACACACATCACGCTCATTTTTGGGCGTAAAAGTAGGCTATGAATTTTAACCACGAAAAAACTAATAGAATATGAAAAAACAGATTTTAGCAATAGCAATAATGGTGTTAGCGCTTGCAGGATGTAAGACGCCAACCGACACATCGAGCACAGATGCATACGCTTCGTTCGAAACCGAATGTTTGGGCGTAGATTTAGACGGCACACAAACTCTTAGAGCTTGGGGCAAAGGCAACAACCGTGCCGAGGCCATAGAGCAAGCAAAGCGCAATGCCGTGCGCGACGTGATATTAAAAGGCATAAATGGTAGTGGCGACTGCAACAAGCGTCCGCTAGTTAACGAGGTAAATGCAGCCGAAAAATATGAAGACTACTTTAATGCATTTTTCAAGAGCGGTGGTGCATATAATAAATATGTCACTCTCGACGAAAAGCGCACATCACGCATACGTGCAAAAAGTTCAACAATAGAGCAATACGGAGTGGTAGTGACCGTTGACAGGGCAAAACTGCGCCAACGCCTTATAGATGACAACGTTATTGATAAATAATTAAAACCGAAAAGATGAAGACAAGTTACAAACACATATTATTGTCGGCTATATTTATGGCAATAACAGCAGTAATGTACGGACAAGCAAAAAAGCCGACATTGATGGTTATGCCCTCAGAAGTGTGGTGTCTAAAAAATAACTTTTACATCACCAGCGCCGGAGAAAAGATAGCCGACTACAAAAAGGCAGTGCAAGAAGATGCCGACCTACTCAATGTGACAACAAAAATTGGAGAACTTATGGCAGAACGCGGCTTCCCGCTAAAAGACCTTAGTTCGACAATACGCGACATAGAGCGCAGCAACGTAGAAAACGAGATGACAACAAGTCGCCGTTCAAATGCAGCACTCGACGAGACACCTCTCGAGCGCATAATGAACAGAGCCAAAGCCGATATCATAGTAGAAGTGTTGTGGAGCATAAACACAACCGGGCCAAAGCACTCAGTGACTTACAACATGCGCGGCATAGATGCTTATACGAACAAGCAAATAGCAGCAGCGCAAGGCACAGGAGCTCCATCGTTCTCAGCAGAAGTGCCGGTGCTCCTCGAAGAAGCAGTGCTCACGAATATGGATTCATTTCTTGCACAATTGCAGATGCACTTTGACGATATCGCCGAAAACGGTCGTGAAGTGTCGGTAAATGTCAGAGTGTTTGACACCGGAGCCGGCATCTCAATGATAGACGAATTTAACGGCGAAGAGCTAACAGATATCATAGACAATTGGATGGCAGACAATACAGTAAACCATCGTTACAACTTAAGCGATGCCGGAGACACACACCTCATGTTTGAGCAAGTGCGCATACCGCTTTATCGCACCAACGGACGTCCGATGGACACACGCGAGTTTGTAAACGACTTGCGTAAGTTCTTGTCAAAGCCGCCATACAACCTCACATCAAAAGTGAGCGTGAAAGGTTTGGGCAGAGCAGAACTTCTGATCGGAGATAAGTAGAGAAAAGACACAAAACAACGAAAACATTAATCGTCATGATAAAATTAAGACAAATAATAGCAATCGCAGCTATGGCTTTCGCGCCGGCATACATGAGTGCCGAGTGTGAGATACATCTTATGGTTGCAGAGGCCGAGCAGATAGAAGATATACCTGCCGGAGCAGACGATTTTCTGACAACTAAACTCGTTAATGCAGTAACAGCGCTTGGAGTTAGTGCAGACACTAACTATGGCCAATTTATTATAGCTGGCAAGTTTAACCATATAACCTCAGATGTAGTCGCAGGTCCACCAATACAGACGGCAGTGCACACAATGCTTACACTGTATATTGCCGATGCAAACACTCACAAAATTTTTGCATCGCAATCGTTTGATTTGAGAGGCGTTGGCAAAAATGATCAGCGAGCAATAATAAATGCGCTGTCATCGGTAAATGCACGCAACACAAATTTCGAAGCTTTTGTAAAGAAAGGCAAAGCCAAGATAATTAGCTACTTTGATGCGAACTACAAACAGATATTGATGTCGGCAAAAAATGCAGCATCGCGTCAGAATTACGACGAGGCGCTCTATTATGCCATGTCAATACCCGAGTGCTGCCAAGGCTACAATGAGGCTGCCGCACTAGTGAGCAAATACTATCAGTCGTATATAGACTATGACGGCAAAAATCAGCTTAGTGCAGCGCGAGCCGAGTGGGCAAAAGGACAAGACCGCGAAGCCGCAGCACGAGCATTTGCGCTATTGGTGAACATAGATCCGCAAAGTGCCGCCTACCCTGCAGCCGAATCGCTAGCCAACGAAATCAAAGCATCGATAAAAGACGACCGCACATTTGAGATACGCAAAAAATATAACGACCAAGTTGATATAGAAAAAGAGCGTATCGGAGCGGCACGCGACGTAGGTGTTGCGTGGGGAAACGGACAAAAGCCCAAAACGACAAACATCACTTGGCTTCACTAATATATACCCTATCGTAAAACCGACAAAAGATCAAAAAACCTTATGAAAAAACATCAAACGAGATTAATACTAAGCATATTGGTGCTAATGTTTGTGCCAATAATATGCTCAGCGGAGACTCTTATACCCGACCAAAACAAAAAGGGTAAATGGGGCTTTGTGAATGAAAGCGGAAAGGTTGTAATTAAGTATAATTACGACGAAGTAACAGCCTTTGACCATGGCGTATCGCAAGTGCGAAAAGGTGAAAAATGGGGATATATCGGCACGAACGGCCGAGAAGTTCTCAAAATTGAATATGACGAAATCGGAACATTCAAGAATGGTCTGGCTCACATAATCAAAGGCGGCAAGTATGGCTATATCAACGACCAAAAAGAGATAGTTATACCGGCAAAATATACGGCAATAGGCAAGTTCAATGTGCGCAACCTGACGTGGGTAGCCGAGGGTGGCAAGATGAACAACGGCACACTGACCGGAGCAAAATATGGCGTATACAATCGCAAAGGCGAAATAGTTATAAAGCCCAGTTATAAGGCTTTGGGAACATTCAGTTTGGTGCCGTTTGAAGCCAATCCGGCGCTGAACAAATTGATGAGTGACACCGATTTGAAAAAATTAACCGGCGACAAAGAACTTGTAGAGAAAGTGCGTAGTAACAGTTTGCGGCTGAACAAAGAGATTAAAGGCTTAGTGCTCACCGCAGGAGTTGACAACAATTACTTAAACGACCAAAGTTTAATTGTCACCGGCGATGAACTGGTCGACGTGGTGAAATATGCATCGACATCCACAGACGGCTCAGAAGCAGCGATAGAAAATGCACAACTGCTGAGAGAGTGCGACTCGTATGATATGTTGGGCTATTCATTCCTAACAGGAAAATTGTTCGATGAACTAAACATGGATTTATCAACATATTTGGCAGTGTCGAACAGACCAGTAACTGCCGGACAAAAAGTGTTTCAAATAGCCACAGCCAAAGTTGATAAGATAGGAATCATAGATGCCGGAGGCGACATAGTAATCAAGCCCGGAGAATATGATTTTGCAATGCTCCCATCAGACGGATTGGTGCCGGTAGCCAAGACAAAAAAGAAAAAATACGAAGTAAACTACTTTAGTATCAAAGACCAGAAACTGCTATTCAAAAAATGGATAACAGCAACATGTTTCACGCCATTCCACGACGGGTGTGCAGTTATTGCTAACGACAACATACAATATATCATTAACCGCAGCGGCGACAAAATATCAGATGAATATACCATCATATTGCCGCCGAAAAACAACGTATTCATTGTATCAAACGGAACAAAATACGGTTTAATAGACGGAAATGGTAAAGAAATTGTAGCACCGACAAAACGACTGATACTCCCCGAAAACAACGGGCTATTGTGCTTCAGAGACGAGAGTGGCAAGTATGGCTACATGCGTGCAAACGGACAAGAAGTCATAGCACCGACTTACGAACGCGCCCTTTCTTTTGACGGAGGCTATGCAGCCGTGACAAAAGGAGACAAATGCGGACTCATAGACACAAACAACCGCGTTGTTGTAGACTTCAATTGGAAGTCGATAATATCGTATAGCAGCGACAACGGCCAAATATGCTGGGTAAGCGACGGTGAAAAATGGCAAGCCATAGATGTTAAGACCGGAAAAGCCGCATTTAGCAGCACATATAATTGGGTAACTAACTATACAGACGAAAAGATTGCATTTATTTCAAATGACAGAAAAGAATTTGGTTGCATAAACGACAAGGGCGAGATAATAGTGCCCATCGGTCTTAAGAGCTTGCAATTAGCCAATGACTGCTACGAAGACATGGTGGCAAACGGAAAGGCCAAATTGGAATATATCGACGTTTATCGTTTCAATGCGCGCCACAATCCTGACCGCAACCTGTATAGGTTATCAGGCACAGTAGAGAGTGATCTTTGGGATTATTAATGCACAATAAAAATGTAGATATTATGTTTAAACCTAAATATTTTATAAGTGCAGCATGTGTGGCACTATGCCTTAGCGCTGCAGCCAAAGATAACAAAGCCGTAACCGAGACAAAATATACACGCAGCTCGGTGTACAGCATGTTGTTAAACCACGTTGAGCAGAAATTTAGCGCAGAGATATTGTCGCAATTTCTAAACATACCGGTGCCCGACCAATATAACGACCACGACTTAAGCGTAAAAGTTATAAATGTGAGCAAAAAGGCAGAATATAAAGACTCAATAACCACATTTATAGATCGCAATATGATTGCCAGCCGCATGGTGAGCAAATGGTTTGATAGAAATATTCTCACCGGAGAGTGTTCAATGGACTTAGTGAAAGAACGCGGCATATACAACGCCTCAGAGCTTGACAAAGAAATAGCATCGCGATCGAAACGCGGCATAGCTATGCTTGAAGATGCCGGCGAAGAACTCATAGGCAAGACTTTCCTTCTTGTTAACGAAATAAGCTATGTAGACAAAGGTAAAAAGACGAAAATTGCCGGAGGTATATTGCGCTTTGCCGGTGCCGCAGCCGGAATGTTCTTGGGTAGCTCAATCTCAAACTTGACAGATAATTTGGCTAGCACGATTGAGTCATTAAAAGGATTTAAAGTAAAAATTAAGACCCATCTCTATCAATTGGTATGGGACGAATCTACGGCATCAACCTTTTACAACTACTGCTGGACCGCTAAACCCGATGAAGGCAAAAAGAATGCATTTGAACAAAATCGCAGCAACTTCAAGCTAAAATATGTGGGCATGGTAGAGTCGTCAGGCTCGGCAACATCATTCATGGGCATCAACGAACAAGAGCCTTTACTGATGGTTAGAAAAGCTTGCCAACGCGCCATAGATGAAAATGTTGTAGACTTGCAACGCGAGTACGACACGTTTAGAGTGAAAGCCTCGCTATATGTGCAAGATGGAGCGATAAAATCTGCCATTGGCAAAAAAGAAGGCATCAGCGATGACACAAAATTTGAAGTACTCGAAGCCGAAGAAAAAGACGGACGCATAACATACAAACGCATAGGTGTTATCAAACCAATAAAAAATAAGATTTGGGATAACCGTTATATGGCGTCAGAAGAAAAGGCATACGGAGCAGATTTTGGTGCGACTACCTTTGAAAAGGAAAGTGGCAAAGACCCATACGACGGTGTTTTAATACGCCGTATATACTAATGTATTAAATTTCGGAAGAGTTAGCTGTGCGGGGAATACTCAATTGTCCGCACAGCTAATTTTATGAGTAGCCTACTCATGGCATCGCACAACACCGGGAGATGGAAATCATAATTTAATTGAAAAAAATTGCAGAAGAGGGGTGAAATAAATAAGTTTTTTTGTAACTTTGCTATGACTTCTCAGAGATCATTAAGTCTCTGCCTTATATATGAAATATAATACCACTAACAACCTACCTTTTAACTTCACGTTGTCACTCAAAGCGTTGACGGAGATACCATTCTGGAACGTTCTTTTTTAAATTATTAGGGAAATAGAAATTGACGTGGATGCGCAAACGCATATCCACAGGCTTTTTACGTATCACCATAAAGAACTACCACACCAAATATGAGTAAAAAATACATATGCATGGCGGTGCTTGCAGCATCGTTGTGTAACTGTGCTTTTGGTGGCGAACCGTCAACAGTGTCGATAAATATCGACCAAGTACTAAAATTAGTAGAAGAACGAAACAAAGACGTTGCCACGGCACGACAAAACATAAATATAACCGAACAAGGCATAAAAGTAGCTAATGCTGCAAAATTGCCAAACATAGATGCAGCATTGAGTTTAAGCTACTTAGGCGATGCAACAATAATGGACCGCGACTTCACAAATGTTATGCGAGCCCCTACCCCACACTTTGGCAACTCAGCATCGGTGACAGTTTATCAACCGGTATATGCCGGAGGCGCTATCACTGCCGGGGTAAATTTAGCCAAGACTCAAAACTCAATGTCGCATACGGAGCTTGAAATAATGCGGCAGAATATAGGCATACAAGCTATAGGATGCTATTTGGAGCTATTTAAAGCGACAAATTTGCTGAATGTTTATGACGAAAATATCAGCACCACGTCGCGTGTGCTCGACGATATGCGATCGAAGTTTGACCAAGGCGTGGTTTTGAAAAACGACATAACACGCTACGAGTTGCGTCTATCGACACTCAACTACGACCGACTCACAATTAGCAATCGCATTGATGTGCTCAACCACGATTTGTGCATACTCTTAGGATTGGACACGCAGTCGCACATACAAACAGACATTGATAAAGACTTAAATGCTCTGCCATCATTGTCGAGCTATCAGTCGTGGCTAAACACATCGCTGGAAAATGCACCAAGGCTAAAACTTTTAGACAAACAACGCGAGCTAAACTCACATCAGCGCAAATTGCTCAAGGCAGAAAAGCTGCCACACGTTGGATTAGTAGCCGGAGACAGCTTTAACGGGCCACTGACTTTTGAGATACCACCACTCAACAACAACTACAACTATTGGTATTTTGGAGTTAGCGTGAGCTACAATGTGTCATCTCTGTTTAAGTCGTCGAAATCGTTGCTAAAAAATGCGCTGGAGTTGGAACAAATCAATGCTCAGCGCTCGGCACTCGAAGAAAACATAGATCGCACCATAGACAACACATACACACAGTTTACACAAGCATTTAAGATGCTTGACACCGAAGAAAAAAATGTGCAATTGGCTACAGAAAACTATCGCATAGTAGAAAACCGATATAACAACCAACTGGCATTGCTTACAGATATGCTCGACGCATCAACAGCCAAACTCGACGCTGAGGTTCGTTTAGTGAATGCACGTGTAAACATAATTTATTATTACTACCAACTCAAATACAATTCAGGAACATTATGAAACAGAAGACACGCAGATTGCTGCAAAATATAGGAGTACTGACACTCATCGCTCTAGGATTGTGCTGGACGGCACACAGATTTTTCGGTTTTACATCATCAACATTTACCGACAACGCACGCACACAGTGCCAAATAGTGCCGGTGATAAGCCGCGTGCAAGGGTTTATCAAGGAAATAAAATTTGACGACTACACCCAAGTGAAAAAGGGCGACACGTTGATAATAATAGAAGATGCCGAATTTAAATTGCGTCTGGCACAGGCTCAAGCCGACTTACAAAACATGACATCAGGGAAAAATGTGGTACACTCTTCAATAAACACAATACAAAATAATTTGAGCGTTTCAGACGCTTCGCTGGCTGAAGTGCAAGCTCTTCTCAACAATGCTAAACGCGATTACGACCGCTACAAATCGCTATTAGCCCAAGAGTCGGTAACACAGCAACAATATGATGCAGTAGCAACCAACTACGAAGCACTGAAAGCAAAATACGAGACTCTAGTGCGACAAAAACGCTCAACAGCGCTGACCTCGCAAGAGCAAGAGCAACGACTTGGACAAAGCGAAGCCGGTATGCAAGCAGCACAAGCAGCTATTGACTTGGCAGAATTAAATTTATCGTACACAGTGATTACGGCACCTTGCGACGGCTATACGTCAAAAAAAGAGCTGCAAGTTGGGCAACTCATACAACCCGGACAATCGCTGCTGTCAATAGTAGACGAGAGCGATATGTGGATAATAGCCAACTATAAAGAGACACAAACAGCTCGCATGAATATCGGCGACGAAGTAGCGATAAGCGTTGACGCCATCCCCGACACAAAATTTAAAGGCAAAATTGTTGCAATGTCGAAGGCAACAGGAGCACAATACTCAATCATACAACAAGACAATGCCACCGGAAACTTCGTCAAAGTAGAACAACGAGTACCGGTAAAAATACGTTTCAGCAGTGACAATGATGCTGACCAAATGAAACGATTGAGAGCCGGGCTTAATGTAGAATGTAAAGTGCAACGCTGATGGCATTTCCACATATGCCGCCTGTAAATTACATCAGGCAATTATTAATGTTTGAGAGCTATGTGCCACGACGACTGCGATTTTGGCTCGTGGTGCTAATAGCCTTGTTTTATCAGCTTGCAAGCTGTGTTTATTTGGGCTCGCTAACTCAAATGGTTGGCGAGACTACCCTATTGAGCGAAGATTTCACCATGGGCAACTACTGCGTGCTCATAGGATTGAACATCATCTTTCCGATGTTGTTCAGGTGGAAATTCGGACTATATACACGCCAATTGTTTTTTATATCGACTTGCGTGTTGATAGTTTGCAACATTGCGGCTATGTTTATAACCGTGCCCGTATTGCTATGGATAATTTGCGTAATCGCCGGATATTTCAAAATGCTCGGCATGTTTGGCTGTATGAGTACAATACAACTCAACTTCACGCCAACGCGCAATTTCGCTGTCTTCCTGCCAATAATTTATGTGCTTGTTGACGGCGCGATACAACTTTCAGGGATACTGAGCACGTACGTGACATATTTCACCAACTGGCGCATGATGCATTTGGTGATAGTAGTGCTCATGCTGGCAATAGACGCAATAGTGTATTTTTTGATGAAACACGACCATCGCTCCGGCCCATACATACCACTCAAAGGTATAGATTGGGTAGGACAAATACTTTGGACACTGAGTTGCTGCATAGGCACATGGATTTTTGTTTTCGGCGAGCACTATGATTGGTGGGACAGCATCGAAATATGGCGAGGCACATGGCTATTCATCATTGTGTTTGGCGCGACACTTGTGCACCAACATTTCAAGAAAGAGCCCTACATACCGTTGCAAGCGTTTTGCTACAAAGTGACGTGGCGCGTGATGTTTTTGCTGCTAGCAATGACAATAATCAGCGGTGCAATGCACACACTACAACCGGCATATCTAAGCGGAGTGCTCAATTACGATGCAATAAACACCTCACTACTATGTTGGCCCCAACTAGCCGGCGACATAATGGGCGCAATATTTGCATATTTCATACTCGTGCGATTGAAATGGGGAATAAAAAGATTTCTTTTTATGACATTTGCTCTCGGCACGTACTATCTAATTTCAATGTATTTTTTATGCTACGAGCAAACCGAACGCGAGATGCTATACATAGGCACCTTTGCCTTTGGCCTAGCAGAAGTGATGATGGAAACTATAGCAACATACTATTTGTCGCAAACCATACCATTTAAGCACTTCTTCATGAACATCACTATTGTTGGATTTGTGCGCTGCGGATTTGGCACAGCCATAGGCGCAGCTATAGTAGAACGAGTGTTCCGCATAACATCAGCAAAAAACTTTATGATAGCAGCAGAAAATATCACATCAAACAACATTAACGACAGCGTGATGCAAGTATATCAACAGCAAGGGTTGCTAATGTCGCTAAAAGACGCCTACGGAGCAGCTATATTTGTGGGGATAGCAGTAATGCTAATCATCTTAATATCAAACTATAGCACAACGATAACGCGCTTTGTGCCGCGCATCATGTCAGTGCGGCGATGGATGGGCTCGAAATCGGCTCCCGATCCGACATTGAATTAAATATGAACATTAAAAAAAGAGCTGTCTCACGACAACTCTTTTTCCTTTAAACCTTTATCTTAATCTAATACTATGAAAAACACACTTGCAAAGTTAAACTATTTAGTTGAACCGACAAATAGTAAGAGTTAACATTTAAGTTATTTTAACAGTAAAATGCTTAGATTTTTCTCACATTATGACATATATGGTGATAAATTCTAACAAAAATTTCCTTTTTTGTCACAGATATTAATCTATTAATCAATTTATTAAAAATTTCGTAAACAAGGCATTTTGCTAAAAAATCCATACTTAACATTAAAGTATTGAGACTGAATAGGCTAAGTATTGTCACAGAATTGACAAATTGACATGACAAAATAATAATTTTGCATCAATGAAAAGACTTTTTGTAATTTTTTGCAAGAATATTTGGTAATAACCAACAAAATTTATAATTTTGGCGGACAATTACATACAATCTAAAACCAAAATCAACATTAACATGAAAAAACTGCTTATTGCAGCCACTACCCTCATAATCGCAGGAAGTAATACCTTCGCCGAAGAGGCAGCCGCAGACCCTGAAGCAACGGCAAAAAAACTAGAAATAATAAATTTGGGCGCAGACGTCAGAGTAGACTATCAACACCTGTCGTGGGATGGTACAACTCAAGACAACAATAGTGGATTTGAAGGCAAATACTTTATGTTTAAAGTAGACGGAGAAATAATACCGGGGCTGACATATTCATGGCGACAACGCTTGAACAAAATGCACAGCGATGGCAATTTTTTTGATGCCACCGACTGGATTTATCTCGATTGGGCTCACAACAAATTCAATTTCTCAGCCGGTAAGCAGATAGTAGCAATCGGTGGTTGGGAATATGACCGTAACCCAATGGACTTATATGGCACATCAGTATTTTGGCAAAATATAGCTTGCTATCAACTTGGTGCGTCGGTAGCCTATCACACATCTGCACACGATAAAATAATGGCACAGGTGACACAAAGCCCGTCGCACACCACAGCAAATCGCAATATGTACGCTTACAATGCTATATGGTATGGCAACCACGGATGGTACAATTCGATTTGGTCGGCTAACCT
Organism: uncultured Bacteroides sp.; assembly: GCA_964544895.1. Lineage (GTDB taxonomy): Bacteria > Bacteroidota > Bacteroidia > Bacteroidales > Muribaculaceae > CAG-873. The sequence goes on from CAZJEA010000021.1 coordinate 17,413, forward strand.
TGTGGAATATGAAAAGAATCACTATATCAGCTATCTGGCATTAGGCAACAAATTTGACTACGACAAAGTGTCACTGGAACTTGACTATATGAACAGAGCCGACAAGCATCAAGCTTTTTGGGGCAAAGATTTTTCGGTGATGGCAGAGCTCTCATGGAGCCCGAAACAAACATGGCGCATACACGGTAAATATACGTACGACGCAAATCACACTAACGGGAACGGAGATGTGACCGTACTTTCGGGCACGGAATTAAATATGATTGGCGGCGGACTTGAATTTTTCCCACTATTAAAGAAAAAGACATCGTTACGACTACACGCAAATTGCTATTATGCATGGGGCAACAATGCCAATTCAGGTGATTTCATGCAAGACAAAAGTCTATTTGTGACTGTGGGTGTGAAATGGCACATAGATATATTTTCGATAAAACATTAAAAAAGAAATACTATACAACCTTAAGTTAAAGAAACATGAGTACTAAAAAATCATTTACTCAATACATACCCGTAGGCGTGCCTTGTCTGCTTGTGGTAGTAGCCTTATTTTGGTATTTGGGACATGTGATGGGCATGGCACAAATGCTAAACACAATTATGCACACAGCGCACGACTTACTTCTCAACACAGTGTTCTACCTTATGGGTATCTGTGTTATCACCGGTGCACTCGGACGCATATTTGTGGAGTTTGGTGTGGTGAAGCTGCTAGAGCGAATACTAAAACCATTGATGAAACCGCTATTTAACTTGCCCGGCGTAGCATCGTTGGGTGCAGTGATGACATTTCTCAGCGATAACCCGGCAATCATATCACTGGCTCAAGATAAGCGTTTTAGCTCATACTTTAAGAAATATCAGTTTATTTCGCTAACAAACTTCGGCACCGCGTTCGGCATGGGATTGCTGGTTATGGTGTTTATGATAGGTCAAGGATTTTTCTATGAGCCATTAGTTGGATTAGTTGGCGCCTTTGTAGGATGCTTGATTTCTACACGACTAATGCAGCACTTTGTGATAAAAGCATATCCGAAATTTGCCGAAGAAAATGTTGTTAACCCCGAAGACATAGACGAACAAGAAGAGAGCAAAGATAAAAATCAATCAACATTTATACGCATACTCAATGCGCTGCTCGATGGCGGACGCACAGGTGTTGATGTTGGTATCGCCATTATACCGGGCGTACTCATTATCTCAACATTTGTGATGATACTCACCTTTGGGCCATCGGAAAGCGGAGTCTACACAGGTGCTGCCTACGAAGGTGTGGCAGCCCTGCCATGGCTTGCTGACAAAATAAATATTATTTTTGAGTGGCTATTCGGATTTCATGACACACACCTCATAGCATTTCCTATCACAGCACTCGGAGCCGTAGGCGCAGCACTAAGTTTGGTGCCCAACTTTATGGCTCACGGATGGGTTGACGGCAATGCTATAGCCGTATTCACCGCCATAGGTATGTGCTGGAGCGGATTCTTAAGCACACATACAGCAATGCTCGACTCTCTGGGATATCGCGAATTAACGCCAAAGGCTATACTCGCCCACACAATCGGAGGTTTGGGCGCGGCAATATTTGCACATCTATTGTATTTGTTAGTTTCACTATGCATATAGTCTGCTAATAATTATTTGGTTGACAAAGACACATTGGCACCAAAAGCCGATGTGTCTTTTTTGTCTATTAGCAGAAAAAATATTAATTTTGCAGTCGTTATGAAACGAATGTTGCTCATAATCAATCCTATTTCAGGCACAGCAAACAAAAAGGGGCTTGCAGAACGAATAGTGAAGAAGCTCGCTGAGCACGAAATTCATGTTGACATTGCCAATACTACGTGTAGGGGCGATGCCACACGTCTTTCGCACGAGGGAGTAGCGTCAGGCTATGATGCCATACTCGCTTGCGGCGGCGACGGCACCGTCAACGAAACAGCCAGGGCGTTGGCTAACACCGGCGTAACGATGGGCATAATTCCTGCAGGTTCGGGCAACGGATTGGCAAGACACATAGGCATACCAATCGACCCTATGCAGTCGCTGCAAATAATAATTGACCACCATATCAACGACTGCGACTATGGCACAGTAAACGGGCAACCGTTTTTCTGCACATTTGGTGTTGGCTTTGATGCCGCTGTTTCAGACCGTTTTGCCGCCAGCGGACAACGCGGCAAGATGAGCTACATAAAAAGCGCATTCGAAGAATTCATAAAATTTAAGTGCGAGCGATATACGCTCAAATCGGAGGGTAAAGTCATCACCGACGACGCCTTTCTGATAGCGTGCTGCAACGCTTCGCAATACGGCAACAACGCATACATAGCGCCCCACGCCTCAATCATTGACGGGTTGTTAGACGTAATCATAATACGTAAAGCATCAATACTAGAGCGCGCCATGCTAGGACTTGACCTTATATCGGGAACTATCGACCAAAATAAGCTCATAGAAACATTGCGAGTGAAAAATGTGGTGATAGAGCGCTCGGGCATAGGTTCGGCACATATAGACGGAGAGCCCGTGACCCTTGGAGACAAGCTCGAAGTGGAATGCCACGCAGCAGCATTACGGCTATTCACGCCAACCATACAAGACGACTTTAAACCTATTATCACACCGGTTGAAGATATGCTTCGTGACCTAAGCATTAAAGTAAATTCGTTAATAGGATAAACTGTTACATTTCAGTTACGTTAATAGTGATTCGATGCCTTTTTAACGTTTATTAGCATCAAGGTCTCTTTTTTGCGCCAAACGGGGCTCACAAAACTTGCAATAAGTTAGTTTAAGCCAATTAAAATGCGTAACTTTGCACGTATTTAAGAAGTAAAGAAAATTATACACATTTTATCCCTTATATGAATATTATTAAAAAAACCATCACCCTTGCTGACGGCCGCGAGATAACCCTCGAAACAGGCAAATTGGCAAAGCAAGCTGATGGAGCGGTTGAGTTGCGCATGGGCGGTGTTATGCTCTTGGCAACTGTTTGTTCGGCAAAAGAAGCCGGTGAAGGCGTTGATTTTATGCCTTTGCAAGTTGAATACAAAGAAAAATTCTCGGCAGCAGGACGTTTCCCCGGAGGTTTCCTTAAACGCGAAGGCCGTGCTAACGACTACGAGATTTTAACCTCACGTTTGGTAGACCGCGTATTGCGCCCGCTGTTTCCGGATAATTATCACGCTGACACATTTGTAAACATCACAATGTTCTCTAGCGATGGCGTAGAGATGCCCGATGCTCTTGCCGGCCTCGCAGCATCAGCAGCCTTAGCTGTCAGCGACATACCTTTCAATGGCCCCATTTCAGAAGTACGTATCGCACGCGTTGACGGTGCATGGGTTATCAACCCGACATTTGCTCAACTCGAAAAAGCAGATATGGAATTGATGGTTGGCGCAACCTATGAAAACATCATGATGGTAGAAGGCGAAATGAACGAAGTGTCAGAAGCTACCCTTCTCGAAGCTCTCAAAACAGCACACGAAGCCATCAAAGCTCAATGCCTCGTGCAAAAAGAACTCGCAGAAGCTGCAAATGCGCTTGTTAAACGCGAATACTGCCACGAAGTTAACGACGAAGATCTTCGCAAAGACGTGCATGAAAAATGCTACGAAAAAGCATACAAAATTGCACAAGCAGGCAGCACAGACAAACACTGGCGCCAAGATTCATTCGACGCTATCTGCGATGAATATATAGAATCTATCCCCGAAGAAGAACGCGACGAAAAAGCTCCACTCGTGAAACGTTACTACCACGACGTAGAACGCGAAGCAGTGCGCCGTTGCATCCTCGACGAAGGTATCCGTTTGGATGGTCGTAAAACCACCGAAATTCGTCCTATCTGGTGCGAAGTTGATTACCTTCCCGGACCTCACGGATCAGCAATCTTCACTCGTGGTGAAACACAATCATTGTCAACAGTAACTCTCGGCACCAAACTCGACGAGAAGATACTTGACGACGTGCTCAACCAAGGCCGCGAGCGCTTCCTCCTTCACTACAACTTCCCTCCCTTCTCAACCGGCGAAGCAAAAGCACAACGTGGTGTTGGCCGTCGTGAAATCGGTCACGGTAACCTCGCACACCGCGCTCTCAAACGCATGCTTCCCGATAACTTCCCCTACACTTGCCGCGTAGTCAGCGACATTCTAGAGTCAAACGGCTCATCATCAATGGCTACAGTTTGCGCAGGCACACTCGCATTGCTCGATGCTGGTGTTAAAATGAAGAAACCCGTGAGCGGTATTGCTATGGGTCTTATCACTGACACCGATTCACCCAAATATGCTATTCTTTCAGACATACTTGGCGACGAAGACCACCTCGGCGATATGGACTTCAAAGTTACCGGTACTCGCGATGGTATCACTGCAACACAAATGGATATCAAATGCGATGGCTTGAGCTACGAAATTCTCGAACGCGCTCTTAATCAAGCACGCGAAGGTCGTATGCACATCCTCGACATCATCGAACAAACAATACCTGCTCCTCGCGAAGACTTCAAACCCCACGTTCCTCGCATCGTGACAATGACTATACCTAAAGAACTCATTGGCGCAGTGATTGGCCCGGGCGGAAAAGTTATACAAGGCATCCAAGAAGCTTCAGGTGCAACAGTTTCAATTGACGAAGTTGAAGACGGTGGCTACATTGAAGTTGCAGCAGCAAATAAAGCCGCTATCGACAAAGCTCTTGAACTCATCAACGCAATCGTTGAGCTCCCTGAAGAAGGCAAGACCTATCAAGGCACAGTACGCTCAATCATGGACTTCGGCGCATTTGTTGAATTCATGCCCAACCGCGATGGTTTGCTCCACATTAGCGAAATCTCTTGGGATCGTCTCGCTGACATGGCAGCATCAGGCCTCAAAGAAGGTGACAAAGTTGAAGTTAAACTCATCGAAATCGACAAGAAAACCGGTAAATTCCGCTTGTCAATGCGTGCACTTCTTCCCAAACCCGAAGGCTACGTAGAGCCCCAACGTCGCGAACGCGCACCCCGCCAAGGTGGTAACGGCAACAACAACGATCGTCCTCGTCGCGAAGGCGGCAACAACGATCGTCGCGAACGTGGTCCCCGCCGCGAACACCGCGATTAATCTCGACTAACTTTATCACATAAATAGTCATCAAAAGCCCCAGTCTGAAACAAATCAGACTAGGGCTTTTTGATTGTTCTATATCTTAGTTAGAATAAAAACAAATCGTCAAGTTTCACC
>CAZJEA010000022.1:0-22513 GCA_964544895.1 uncultured Bacteroides sp.
CTATTTATGATATAGACGGTAACTATTCATCAGTAGTTCGCGAAGGTTACACCAATCCTAACCCTGTTGCCCTCGCTATGCTCGACGAAATCAAACTTGGTCGTAACAAATTGACCGGTAACTTCTTCTTCGACGTTACTCCCATTAAAAACCTCTCATGGCACGCTGAGTTTGACTATGACGTCAGCAACTCTAAAGCTGACCGCTATAAACCCACCGTTGACCTCGGTTCTTGGGTACGCTCACAAAACTCAGCTTCATTGCAAAAGAACTCAAGCTGGTACTGGGCAGTTAAAAACTACGTATCATATAATGGCACTGCTTGGGATAAATTCCACTACAATGCAATGGTTGGTCAAGAATGTTGGGAATCACGCTACGACTACAATAGCATTTCAAACACCAACCTTCCCTCTGACGCCGTTCACAACCCCGCACTCGGTGCAGGCACTCCGACAATCAGCGCCGGCTTCGGCAGCTCTTCAATGGCTTCATTCTTCACACGTGAAACTCTTAACTGGGACGATCGTTACTTGTTGACTTACACATATCGTTATGATGGCTCGTCAAACTTCGGCCCCGAAAACCGTTGGGCTGGCTTCCACTCTTTGGCAGCAGCTTGGCGCTTCACCAACGAAGAATTCTTCAAACCTTATGCTTCATGGTTGAATAATGGTAAATTGCGTCTCGGTTGGGGTCAAACAGGTAACGCCAATATCGGTGGTTACGCTTGGGGCTCTTCAATCTCACGTATGCCCTCTGCTCTCGGCATGGGTTATCGTCCTGCAAACATCGCCAACACCGGTGTTAAATGGGAAACACAAGAACAAACCAACATCGGTCTTGACCTCGGTTTCCTCAACGACCGCATCACATTCACCGGCGATATCTACAACAAGACATCTAAAGATATGTTGATGAAAATGCAGTTGCCATCATACATGGGTACTCAAGGTAACAGCTCTTCAGCCCTTGAAGCTCCTAAAGGAAACTATGGTGAAATCACCAACAAAGGTCTTGAGTTGCAAATTACAGGCCGTCCGTTCGTAGGCGACTTCGAATGGGAATCTAGCTTCCAAATTTCATTTAACAAAAACAAACTTGTTGCTCTCTCAGGCACCGAAAATGCCAGCCTTGTTGGTTACGGTCAATGGGACGACGTTGTCAGCGTTTCAGAAATCGGACAACCCCTCTATAACTTCTATGGTTATGTGGTAGAAGGCGTTTACAAAGACCTCGACGATATCAGAAATTCACCTGTTTCAGACCACTATCCTTCTGATGGCGTATTCAACCCCAACAGCACAGTATGGCCCGGTGACTTGAAATTTAAAGATATCAACGGCGATGGTAAGATTGACGAAAACGACCGCACTGTTATCGGTAACCCTCTTCCCGATTTCACCTTCGGTTTCAACAATACCTTCCGTTATAAAAACTTCGACCTCTCAATCTTCATCAACGGTTCAGTTGGTAACGATGTGCTCAACTACACATCAATCGGTTTGACACACATGAACTCTTCATGGACCAACCAATTGACCACAGTTAAAGATCGTGCACAACTTGTGCAAATTGACCCGAACAAGACATACGCAGACGGTTCATGGTGGTACTACGATGTTACCAACGTTAAAGTTGCTAACCCCGACACCAAAATTCCGCGTGCAACCACAGCCGACCCCAACGATAACGACCGCATCAGCTCTCGCTACATTGAAGACGGCTCATACGTTCGCCTCAAAAACATCACTCTCGGTTACACTTTCCCCAAAAAGTCACTCAGAAAACTTCACCTCGAGAGTCTCCGCCTCTATGCTAACCTCCAAAACATCTGCACAATCACCGGTTATTCAGGCTACGATCCTGAAGTTGGTGCTTCAACACAAGACTCATCAGGTCTCGTATATGGTGTAGATTACGGTCGTTATCCTTCTCCGTCAGTTTACTCTTTCGGTTTAAACATTTCATTCTAATCTCGTAAATACTGAAAGAATATGAAATATATGAATTCAATCAAATATCTGCCGGTTGTGGCAGCTTTGACCATGAGCATGAGCTCTTGCTCAGACTTCTTGGACAGACCCACTGAAGACAACTACAACGTTGACAACTTCTATCAAACCGAAGATCAATGCTATCAAGGCGTTAACTACCTATACAACTCTCCGTGGTATGACTTCCAACGCGGCTTCATCAAAGTTGGTGAGGTTATGTCTGGTAACATGTACTGGGGTTCTTCTCCATACCTCACACTCACAACTAACGGTACTGACGTAGACCTCAAAAACATGTCATACTCTCTTTGGGCTGTTATCGGTCACTCTAACACCGTATATAAAAACCTCGAAAATGCTACAGCTTCCGAAAATGTGCGTCGCATTTGTCAAGGTGAGTGCTTGACTTGGAAAGCTCTTGCTTACTTCTACCTCGTTCGCACATTCGGTGAAGTGCCTATCATCCACGACAATAATGAGGAGCTCAACTCAGGCACATACAACGAGAAATATAAAGTTGAGCGTTCAGACGTTTACGACTATATCATCCTCACCCTTGAGGCTGCTTTAGACCGTCTGCCCAAAAGCGCAAGTCAAGCAGGTCGTCTCGACTACTACTGCGCTGAAGCTCTTCTCGCTAAAGTATATCTCACAAAATCAGGTCTTGGCATGAACGGCTCACGCAGCACTGAAGATCTCGCTAAAGCTGCTTCATACGCTAAAGACGTGATCGACAACTCAGGCCGTCACCTCCTCGCTAAATACTCTGACGTATTCCGCCTCGCTAACAACGAAAGCGAAGAGTCGCTCATCGCTTGGCGTTGGAAAGCCGGACGTGACCCCTGGACCCAACAAAACACCCTCCAATCTGACCTCGCTATGCAAGGCTTTGACGAAAACGGTGACTGCTGGGGCGGCTGGGGTGGTCCCTCTGTTGACCTACAAGACGCTTTCGGCGTTAGCGCTCTCGACGATCCCTCAACTCGCTCTGATGCCGACACTCGCCGCAAAGCTACTATGATGCTTGCCGGTGACGTTTACGAATACTTCTGGACCGATAAAGGCGGCTTTGACGTGCTTCGCTTTGTCTACGACAGCGCTGACTACGGTAAAGGCGGCCCCGGCGGTGAATGGCAATGCCCCACTGGTGCTTACAACGTAAAACACCTCTATGGTGACAACTACGACCACGAACAAGCAACCGGTGTCACTCCGCAAAACATGGCAAACCAACTCGCCACACACATTCTCCGTCTCTCTGATGTTTATTTGATTTACGCTGAGGCAGTGCTCGGCAATGCTGCTTCAACCAGCGATGCTACCGCTCTCGCTGCATTCAACGCTGTTCGCAGCCGCGGCATACCCTCTGCTACACCCAAAACATCTATCACATTTGATGATATTTGGAAAGAGCGTCGCCTTGAGCTCGCCGGCGAAGGCGACCGTTGGTATGACTTCGTTCGCCTTTCATATTACGATATGAATCGCGCCATCAACGAACTTAAGAGCCAACGCCGAAATGCTTACGACGGCTACGACAATCTTGCTAAAGCTTACTACGAAAGTGGCTATCAAAGCTGGGTTGTTGACTCGAGCGTAACTAAATACAACACCGACACTCCCGCACCAAACGTCACATCTGAAAGCTTCACGCTTCCCTTCCCGACTGAAGACCTTGTTTACAACAAGCACCTCAGTGAACCGGCTGTTCACGTTGATATCCGTTCAACCTACTCTTATTAATGTGTGGCTACAGTTTATAAACAGCATATTACTTATTAAGATATGAATATTAAATCAAATAAATGGATTCTCGGAGCTGCTGCTCTAGTCCTTGGCTGCACTGCTGTGTCGTGCGAAGACGAACCCGATAAGTTTGAACTCACCGACGGTGTTCCCGTGGTGAAATATATTCGCATGACTGATCCGGCATCTGCCGACTCACTGATCACAGGCGCATACATGGAAAGTACCATTTGCCTTGTTGGTGAAAACCTCACCTCAATCCGCGAAATGTACTTCAACGACCAAAAGGCTATCCTCAACACCAGCTACATCACCAAAAACACTCTCGTTGTTGATGTGCCTAAGGTAATTCCTTCAAAGGTCACTGACAAAATCTATATGATCACCGCTCAAAACGACACTGTCACTTACGACTTCAACGTTGTCGTTCCGAGCCCCGTAATCTCATCAATGTCTTGCGAATGGGCTAAACCCGGTGACGAGGTTACCATCTATGGTCGCTACTTCATCGACGATCCCAACAAACGTTTGACAGTGACATTCCCCGACGGCTCAAGCGTTTCTGGTGACAACATCACCAGCTACACTCAAAGTTCAATCACTTTCAACGTGCCTGCAAATTGCACCGAAGAAGGTCGTATCTACGTTTCTACCCTCTACGGTAAAGGACGTTCTGTATTCCAATTCCACGACACGCGTGGCATGCTCTTCGACTTCGACGGTCGCACCGGTCTTGACTTTGCCAACAACTGCTGGCACGCTAAGGCAGCTCAGCCCGCTGACGAAACCTCAATTGATGGCGCATACATCCAATTTGGCGATGGTAGCACTGTGATGGACGCTAAAGGTGGTTGGAACGATAGCCAATTCGCAGCTGAATACTGGCCCGGCAATTGGAACAACGCTTACCCCAGCGAAGGTCAAGGTATGCTTCTAACAGACCTTGTTAACTTCAGCGACTACACCAACATGGCTTTCAAGTTTGAAATGATGATCCCGTCAAGCAATCCGTGGAGTGCAGGCGCAATGCAAATCATCCCCGCTGCTAAAGAATATGTAAGCTTGTTTACAGCAAACAACACATACTTCCACCTCGACGAAGATCCTCTGCCGCGCGCATGGTACGCTCCTTGGACCACTACCGGCAGCTACGACACCGGCGACAAATGGGTTACTGTTACATTCCCCATAAGCTCATTCGTTTACTACTGGGATGGCACTGTTACAAGCAAAACAATCAACGCAAACAGCTTCGACTCATTGCTCATCTTCATCGTGAACGGTCAAGAAGGTACCGATTGCACACCTATCATCAAGGTCGATAACATTCGTGCCGTTCCCACCAAGTAACCCTCGTTAACCATCTAAAATAGATTTAAAATGAAAAATTTCTCTAAAGTGTTATCAGGGTTGTCAATGTCGGCTCTCATGCTTGTTAGCTCTTTCGCTTTCACTGCTTGTAACGACGACGATTTGAACACTAACCCGTATAACAAAAGCGGCGTGAATTTGGTGGCCATGGGTCCCCTTCCCGTTTCGCGTCTTGACCAAATCCGCATAACCGGTACTAAGCTCAATAAAGTTGACAAAATCATTTTCCCGGCTGAGTCGGGTGTTGGCGAAGTTGACGTCACCGATTTCACTCTCGAAAGCAATGAGGAAATCAAAGTGACCGTGCCCGATGCATCAATTCCCGGACACATCAAACTCGTTGCCGACCGCGACACAATCACTTCTTTGTCAATGCTCACTTTCATTGAGCCCATCGAAATCACCAAGGTGTCTCCGCTTGACAACCTCAATGCCGGTGACATCATCACAGTTGAAGGTGATTATGTCTACAACATCGCTACCGCAACTTTCACCGACGGTGTTGTTGTTGAAGCTCCCGAATTTGTTTACACCTCACGTAAACAAGTGAAAATTGCAGTGCCAAAAGAAGCTATGTCAGGCACATTGGTGCTCAGCGACGGCGACGAAAACGACCCGCAAGAATTTACCTACGACATCAACATCAACTCAGCAAGCGTAATTTCTCTTGACAAGAATGCTGAAGCCGGTGAAGTGTATGAATTTGGCGACAAAATGGTGTTGACCGGTACTCACTTCGACTTAGTTGAGTCTGTTGACTTTGCTAACTATGAGAACGTTCAATTTGAGGTTAACGAAGACGGCACACAATTGGTAACAAACGTGCCCGAATTTGCTACTTCTGGCACCTTCACATTGAATTTGTTCTCAGGACTTCGCGTTTCTTCACCCGAATTCTTAGTTCCCTTAGCTGAAGTGACTTCAATCTCTCCCGACAGCGAATTGAAGGTCGGCGACGTTGTGACTATCTCAGGTAAAAACCTCAACCGTGTAGACCACTTGATTTTGCCCGGCGAAATCACTTTGAGCAAAGGCAGCTTCACTCAAAGCGCAACCAGCATCAAATTCAAGGTTCCTGATGATATGACCGATGGTGCTGTGACATTGTATCAACACGTCAACTACAGCGTCACCACAGATAAGATTAAGATGCATCACGACGGTGCTGAAGAAGTTATCTGGAGCGGCAAATGGGACAACTCAGGTTGGGGCGGCAACCAAGACCTCGCTTGGGGCGGCTACGACTGGTCAACTGTTCAACCCGGTCAAGTATTGACAGTTTACGGTTATATGACTAATGCCAGCAGCGGTTGGGGTTGCATCTCATTGCGCCACGGCACAAGCTGGGGCAACCTTCCCAATAACGCCGGCGGTCAATTAGACTGGGCTCCTGACGACACTTCTTGCTCAATCACATTGACTCAAGAAATTATTAACGACCTCAAAAATAATGGTGGTCTTGTTATCACAGGTGATAATATCACAGTAACAAGCGTAACATTGTCAGTTCTTGAGAAAGTGATTTGGACAGGTAAATGGGATAACTCAGGTTGGGGCGGCAACCAAGACCTCGCTTGGGGCGGCTTCGATTGGTCAACAGTCAAGGCCGGTCAAACTTTGGTTGTAACCGGTTATATGACTAATGCCAGCAGCGGTTGGGGTTGCATCTCATTGCGCCACGGCACAAACTGGGGCAACCTTCCAGGCAACGCCGGCGGTCAATTAGACTGGGCTCCCGAAGACACATCTTGCTCATTGGTACTCACAGAAACCATACTTAACGATATTGTTGCCAACGGTGGTTTAGTAATCACCGGTGATAATATCACTGTCACTCAAGTTAGCATTAAATAACAATTCTGTTAACCTCTTCATGCTCATTAGTTCTCACATAAGTCATCCTCGATGACATCACCGCAAATGGTGGCCTCGTTATGACCGACGATAATATTTTGATTACCACCGTGAGAATTGAGTGATCACTTTAGTATAACAATATGCTGCACCGGCGGCATTGACCATGCGTCGGTGCAGCATTTAAGTGATAAATTTTAAATAATATAATAGATGAAACTCCTTAAATATTGCGCTATTATAGCTGCAGCTGTAGGTTTCGCAGCCTGCTCTGATGACGATGTTGTCGATGTCACACCGCTCAGCATCACCTCTGCTGAAAATGAGCAAGTACTTGAAGCGGGTTTGTATGACGGAACCGATATCAAACTTACGTTCTCCGAAGATGTGACGCTCCCTAACGCTGTGGTTATCAATCTTGATGGCTCACTGCTCACCGACACCTTCACCATTGTCAACAATGTTGCTACGTTGAGATTGTATCTCGATGGCGAGACAACCCACACCCTCTCTATTGGCCGCTATGCTTTCCGCGGTGCCAGTGGCTCGTTCTTGGAAAACACATACGACTATACATTCACAACAGCTAAAACCCCTGTTATTGTAAACAATTTCGGTCAGCTGTCAAATGCTTCGGCTACACAACAAGCTAAAAATGTTTACAACTTCCTCGTTGAGCAAAACGGCAAGAAAGTCCTTTCGGGTGCTATGGCAAATGTCAATAACAACAACCAATTTGCCGATTGGATTTATGGCATCACCGGTAAATATCCGGCACTTACTTGCTATGACTTCATCCACTTCCACAACTCTGGTGAAAACTGGATTGACTACAACGACATCACTCCGGCTCAAACTCAATGGCAAAACAACGGTCTTGTGGCATACATGTGGCACTGGCTTGTACCTTCCAGCGAAGAAGATTATAACGCTAAAAACTATGCAAACTATGCATACGACAATAACTTCGACGTTGAAGCTGCTCTCACCGACGGCACTTGGCAAAACGAGTGCATAAATGCCGATATCGCACAAGTGGCAGGCTATCTCAAACGATTGCAAGATGCCGGTATCCCTGTTATTTGGCGTCCTCTCCACGAAGCTGCCGGCGACTACTCTAACGGAGCTTGGTTCTGGTGGGGCAAAAGTGGCGTTGAGTCGACCAAAAAACTCTGGATTTACCTCTACGACAAACTCACCAATGAGTATGGCTTGAACAACCTAATTTGGGTGTGGACTGCACAAACTTCTGATGGCGGCCAATTGGCTTCATACCAAACAGTAAAAGCTGCATATCCCGGCAATGACTTCGTTGATATTATCGGTACCGATTTTTATGCTGACGATGATAATTCGCAACTCGCCACTTATCAACGCTTGCAACAAATCAGCGGCGGCACTAAACTTATTACCATCAGCGAAACCGGTCTTGCTCAAAGCCCTGACAAGAGCATCGCCGACGGTGCAGCATGGTCATATTTCATGATCTGGTATACCGACTGGGTTATCTCATCATCAGAGACCACCGATGGTTTTGGAAACACAGCTGAGTCATTGAATAATGTATTCTCAAGTCAATACATCATCAACCGCGACCAAATGCCTTCTCTTAAGTAATTTTATGATGCTCTTAACATCTAAAATTTGTAAATTTGCATTCTGAAGGCAGAACGCATATCCATGTAGGGGCGCATTTATTTGCGCCCTTACTGTGATTGCGTTTCTTGCAGCACAGCACGAAAAATGATAAGATAATAATATTGCAACTAAAATATGAAACAATACGGACATTTCGATGATGCAAGTCGTGAGTATGTCATTACCGACCCTTGCACGCCGTGGCCTTGGATCAACTATTTAGGCACTGAAGATTTCTTTTCGCTCATCTCAAACACAGCAGGAGGATATAGCTTTTACAAAGATGCCAAATTCCGTCGCATAACACGCTATCGCTACAATGGCGTGCCTATGGATGCCGGCGGCAGATATTTCTACATTAACGATAACGGAACAGTCTGGAACCCCGGATGGAAACCTTGCAAAACTCCGCTCGACAAATACGAATGTCGCCATGGCATGAACTACACACGCATACTTGGCGAGAAAAACGGCATTGCTGCCTCGTTGCTATTTTTTGTGCCTCTAAATACTCATGCCGAAGTAAACAAACTCACTCTCACAAATACCTCGTCTGAGAAAAAATCTTTTAAACTTTTCTCGTTTATTGAATGGTGCTTGTGGAATGCTGCTACTGATATGGAAAACTTTCAGCGCAACTTCTCTACCGGAGAGGTTGAAATTGAAGGCTCAACCATATATCATAAAACCGAATATAAAGAGCGTCGCAACCATTACGCTTTTTATCACGTAAACTCTCCTATTGATGGTTTTGACACTGACCGTGAGTCGTTCATCGGCTTGTACAACGGTTTCCACGAGCCGCAAGTTGTGCTCGAAGGCAAACCTCGCAACACTGTCGCTCACGGTTGGTCGCCCATAGCTTCGCACTACATTGAGGTTACCCTTAACCCCGGTGAAAGTCGCGATTTCGTTTTTGTGTTGGGATATGTGGAAAACAATCCCGACGAAAAATGGCAAGCTAAAGGCGTCATAAACAAAGAAAAAGCTCACGCTATCATCAACAAACTCGACACTTCTGCCAAAGTTGACGAAGCGTTCAACGAACTCCAACAATATTGGAATAACCTACTCACTATTTTCACTGTTAAAAGCGAAGACGAGCGCCTTGACCGCATGGTCAACATCTGGAACCAGTATCAGTGCATGATCACTTTCTGCTTCTCTCGTTCAGCTTCATTCTTCGAAAGCGGCATCGGCAGAGGCATGGGCTTCCGCGACTCAAACCAAGACCTCGTGGGCTTCGTGCACCAGATACCGCAGCGCGCACGTCAGCGCATCATCGACATCGCTTCAACACAATTTGCCGACGGTGGTTGCTATCACCAATATCAGCCGCTCACAAAACGTGGCAACAATGACATTGGCGGCGGCTTTAATGACGACCCCATGTGGCTCATTTTTGGCACAGTGGCTTATTTGCGTGAAACCGGCGACTTCTCTATTCTCGACGAACCGGTGCCGTTTGACAATGTGCCCGGCAGCGAAAAGTCGCTAATGCACCATTTGCGCGTGTCGTTTGACCACGTCATCAAAAACCTGGGACCCCACGGTCTGCCTCTCATTGGCCGCGCCGACTGGAATGATTGCCTAAACCTCAACTGCTTCTCTTTCGACCCCAACGAGTCGTTCCAAACCACCGAAAACAAAACCGAAGGCAGCAAAGCCGAGTCGCTTATGATTGCCGGACAATTTGTGATTTACGGTAACGACTATGCTCAACTTTGCCGCCATCTTGGCGATAACGCCGAGGCTGACCGCGCCCAAAAACACGTCGACGCTATGAGCGAGGCGGTTAAAAAATATGGCTGGGACGGCGAGTGGTTCCTTCGAGCTTACGATTTCTACGGCAATAAAGTTGGTAGCCACGAAAATAAAGAAGGCAAAATTTTCATCGAAAGCCAAGGCTGGTGCACTATGGCTGGCATAGGCCTTGAAGATGGTCTTGTGAAACAGTCGCTCGACTCAGTTAAGAAATATCTCGATTGCGAACACGGCATCGTGCTCAACAACCCCGCTTTCACCGAATATGTTCCCGAATACGGCGAAATTTCTACTTATCCTGCCGGATATAAAGAAAATGCCGGCATCTTCGCCCACAACAACCCATGGGTGATTATCGGCGAGACTGTGCTCGGTCGTGGCGACGAAGCGTGGAACTACTACCGCAAAATATGCCCGGCTTACCTCCAAGACCGTCAAGAGTTGCACAAAGTTGAGCCTTATGTATATAGCCAAATGACTGCCGGTAAAGACGCAGCTCGCCCCGGTGAAGCTAAAAACTCGTGGCTCACCGGTACAGCAGCCTGGAACTGGTATGCTATCACCGAATTTATTCTCGGCATAAAGCCTACTCTCAACGGCCTGATGATTGACCCTTGTGTGCCAAAAGACTGGAAACACTACACTGTCACTCGCAAATATCGTGGCGCTACATACAAAATAAGTATTTTTAACGCGAATAATGTCAATAAAGGCGTAAAAAGCGTTACCTTTAATGGCCAAACTTTAAAGGACAATTTACTTCCCGTAGCTCCTCAGGGGTCAGTTAACGATGTCGAAGTCGTGCTTGGCTGATTATATTTAATTTTTACATAACAATTCATATACAGATCAACCTAATATGAGTAATCTTTTTGAAACTCGCAAACAACAGGTAATAGCTCGTTATGAAGAGCTCGTTACCCGCAAAAATATACCCCTGCAAGGAAACGGCATTTTCACTCGCTATGAGCATCCCGTGCTCACTGCCGACATGGTGCCCCCCTTCTGGAAATACGACTTCGACCCGGCAACAAATCCGTTCTTCATGGAGCGCCTTGGCGTAAATGCCACTCTCAATTCTGGCGCTATGAAGTGGAACGACAAATACATTCTCGTTGTCCGTGTTGAGGGTGCCGACCGAAAATCGTTTTTTGCCGTTGCTGAGAGCCCTAACGGTGTCGACAATTTCCGCTTTTGGGATCACCCCATTACAATGCCCGAAACCGACGACCCCGGCACTAACGTCTACGATATGCGTCTCACTAACCACGAAGACGGCTGGATTTACGGCCTCTTCTGCGTTGAGCGTCACGACGACTCACAACCCGGCGATCTCTCTGCCGCTACTGCCACTTGCGGCATAGCTCGCACTAAAGACCTCAAAACCTGGGAGCGTCTTCCCGACCTCAAATGCAAAAGCCAACAACGCAACGTTGTGCTCCATCCCGAGTTCGTTGACGGAAAATATGCCCTCTACACTCGCCCTCAAGACGGTTTTATTGATGCCGGTAGCGGCGGTGGCATTGGCTTTACTCTCATCGACGACATCACCAATGCCGAGATCACTCGCGAAGAAAAAATCATTGACCAACGCATCTACCACACAATCAAAGAGTGTAAAAACGGCGAAGGTCCTCACCCTATAAAAACTCCTAAAGGGTGGTTGCATCTCGCACACGGCGTGCGTGGCTGCGCTTCCGGTCTCCGCTATGTCCTCTATATGTACATGACTGCTCTCGACGAGCCTTGGCGCAAAATCGCCTCTCCCGGCGGCTACTTCATGGCTCCTGTGGGCGAAGAGTACATCGGCGATGTTATGAACGTTTTGTTTACAAACGGTTGGGTGGCTGACGCAGATGGCAAAGTCTACATCTACTATGCTTCGTCTGATACACGTATGCACGTTGCAACTTCAACCATCGACCAATTGGTTGACTACTGCCTCAATACTCCCGAGGACGGTTTAACCACTGCCGAATCGGTGAAAACTCGCAACGCCCTTATTGATAGAAATCTTAAGTTTATGAACAAATAAAACCAAATTAAAACACAATGGCTGCTTTAAAAGAAAAAATTGGCTATGGCTTTGGCGATATGTCCTCGTCAATGTTCTGGAAAATTTTTAGTTGCTATCTGCCATTCTTCTACTCAAACATTTTCGGTTTGAGCCTAGTTGATGCAGGTGTGCTTATGCTTGTTTGTCGCATCTGGGATGCCGTTTCCGACCCCATGATGGGCATCATCGCTGACCGCACTAAAACTCGTTGGGGTAAGTATCGTCCCTATTTGCTTTGGGTCGCTGCTCCGTTCTCTATCTGTGGCATCTTGCTCTTCACAACTCCCGACTTGGCTTATGCCGGCAAGTTGATTTGGGCTTATGTTACTTACATCTTGATGATGACCGTCTACACGGGCATTAATGTGCCTTATGGCGCCATGCTTGGTGTTATGTGCGATAACCCTGAAGAAAAAACAGTCTTCTCTGCTTTCCGCATGACTTTCGCCTATGCCGGTTCGTTCATCGCTTTGTTCGCCTGGGAACCCCTCTGCAACGTTTTTAAAGACAGCTTTGGTTGCTCTCCCGCTACAAGTTGGCAGGTGGCTATGGCTGTTATTGCTGCCGGTTGCTTCGTGCTCTTCATTTTGTGCTTCCTTATGACTCGTGAGCACTTGAAAACCGTCTCTACTGCCTCTGTTGGTAACGACTTCAAAGATTTGCTTCGCAACAAACCCTGGTGGTTGTTAGTTGGCGCTGCTCTTTGCTTCAACCTCGCAAACACTTTCCGTTACGCCGGTATCCCGTATTTCTTCTCTGACATCATTCCCGGAGGAGCACATATTGGTAATATCCTTTTCTATTCAGGACTTTTCCTCGGCGTTGGCGAAATAGCAAATATGCTTGGTGTTGTTCTTGCCGTGCCTATCTCAAAGAAACTTGGCAAAAAATCAACATTCATCCTCGTGGCAGTAGCATTCGCAGCCCTCAACCTCTTGTTCTGGACTCTGCCTATCTCTTCTGCCGGATTCTGGATGATGATGGGCTTGCAAATTGTCATTTCAATCTTCACAGGCATCATGTCGCCGTTAGTTTGGTCAATGTATGCTGATGTCAGCGACTACGCTGAGCTCGAATTCAAAACAGCCTCAACAGGTTTGGTATTCTCATCTGCATCTATGGCTCAAAAATTCGGTGGCGCTCTTGGTGGCGCAGCAGTTATGTGGCTCCTCGATGCTGCCGGATACATCACTCCCGTTGACGGTGTCGCTGCTGCAGCTCAACCCGACTCTGCCATCAATTGCATCTGGATGATGATGACCGTATATCCTGCCGCCGTTGCATTGCTTACCGCAGTCTTCGTTTGGCTATACCCGCTCACCACTAAACGCGTGAACGAAATCGTAGCTGCTCTCAAAGAGCAACGCGCTGCTAAAGGACAACTATAATTTGTTTTTTCATGATCATGAAGTCATAATAGCCCTTGTGGCTATTGTGGCTTCATTTCTTCTAAAACCTGTCTATTATGATTCATAATTTTAGCGAAGAACTTATCGACAATATTCGCAACAACATCCTCAAATATTGGATTGATAAAATGGTTGACCCAAAAGGAGGATTTTATGGACGCCGTGACGGCAACGATGTGCTTGACGAAAAAGCTCCTAAAGGCGCCGTGCTCAACGCTCGTATCCTTTGGTCGTTCGCTGCAGCCTACCGTGTGCTCCATGATGACGTTTACCTTCAAATGGCTACGCGTGCTAAACGCGAAATTATCGACCGCTTTTATGACCCCGTTTATGGCGGCATTTATTGGTCGCTTGATGCCGACGGCAACCCTCTCGACACAAAAAAACAATTTTATGCCATTGGTTTTGCCATCTACGGATTGTCTGAATATGCCCGCGCTACCGGCGATGACGAGGCTTTAGACTATGCAAAACGTCTGTTCTACGACATCGAAAATCATAGCCACGACATGCAACGTGGCGGATACTACGAAGCGCAAACTCGCGATTGGCAACCAATACAAGATATGCGCCTCAGCGACAAAGATGCTAATTCGTCAAAGACAATGAATACGCACCTGCATATCATTGAGCCTTATACAAATCTTTTGCGCGTGTGGCGCGACGAGCAGCTCCTCGCTGCAACCACCGATCTCCTCAACGTTTTCTTCGACAAAATCGAAGCCTCGGGCAAGCGCGGACACCTTGGCTTGTTCTTCGACAACGATTGGCATCGCCAAGACAATGAAATATCTTATGGCCACGACATTGAGGCTTCGTGGCTGTTGCTCGAAACAGCACAAGTTATTGGCGATGCCGAGCTTTTAAATAAAGCTTTGGAGCACACTCAGCACATAGCTACAGCCGCTCTCGAAGGCCGTTGCGTTGACGGCTCGCTAGTTTACGAGCGTCATGAAAATGGCACTTACGACAACGACAAGCACTGGTGGGTGCAGGCTGAAAATGTTATTGGTCAGGTGTACCTCGCCGTTTTCCACAATCAACCTGAAAAGCTAAATGACGCTTATCAGTCGTGGAAATATATCAAAGATAATATTGTTGATAATGAGGGTGGCGAGTGGCATTGGAGCCGTAAAAACGGCGTTGTTAACACTGCCGATGATAAAGCCGGATTTTGGAAATGCCCTTACCACAACTCGCGTATGTGTCTCGAGGTCTTCGAGCGTTTGAGTCAGCTTACTTCTTTTTAGACAGTATGCGTCGGTTATCCGGAAGCAAATTGTTTGCTCGATTGCCTAGATTTTTCACAAATCCAAGCGGTCGGTCTGCATAAGTCAATAATACAATGCCACGTGGAGCATCGCTGAGCACGATTGCCTCACCTCGCAAATAACTTAACGCCGTGTCATGGTCTACCTCTGCTTTTGGCCATGCTGCGGCGTTTATGTCTATAGCCTTCGCCAATGACGCTGTGGGCAAATAATCTTTACCTTTTATCGTGGCAACATGCACGCCATAGTTTATTACCGATAGCGTTGATGCCAATTTTGTCATCTCGCCAACGTGTGCCTTTGGTATGGCGCGGAGTTTGTCGTCGTCGGCAATATAAACATAGTCGCCCGACAACCACTGTGTATCGGTCTTTATCGTCTTCAAATTTTTTGGCGCAGCCACTCGTGTACTAGCGCCGTCGCCATGCTTACGCAGCACGGCAACAAATAAACCCTCTCCGCGCACGCGTCCCGGCAAGAAACGCGCACATGGTATGTTTGTGTCAATGCCACCGACAACGCCGTCAAACTCGCTTAAATTGACGTTTAGCGGCTCGGCTCCAAGTTCGTCTATAATCCACTGCACATTTTGCTCGTCTTCGCTAAGATTAAAAGTGCAAGTTGAGTATATCAGCACGCCGCCGGGGCGAAGTGCGTGCCACACGTTTTCAATTATCTCGCGTTGCAGCTCTGCGCATTGTTGCACCAAGCGCGGCGACCATTGCTGCACGGCAACGGCTTCTTTGCGCATCATACCCTCGCCTGAGCATGGCGCATCAACTGAGATGATGTCGAAAAAGTCGGTGAGCTTTCTGAATTTATTTGTGTCGCCGCGGCTGACAACAACGTCGGCAGAGCCCCAGCGCTCCACGTTTTCAAGCAATGCAGCGGCGCGTTTATAGTCAAACTCGTTGGCAACTACCAACGAACCTTTTGGTATGGCGTCAATGACAGCTGTAGTCTTACCTCCGGGGGCAGCGCAAGCGTCAAGCCATCGCACAGCCTCACCGTTTGCTGTGATGCGTTTGGCTATGGTGTGAAGTATCATTGACGATGCATCTTGCACGTAGTACAAACCCTGGTGCAATTTTGGGTCGAAAGTGAATTGCGGTCTTTCAGCCAAATAATAGCCTGTTTCGCACCAAGTCACGCGCTCACAATCATCGGGCACACTGCATCCTTTGAGCGTATTTACACGCACCGATACTTCGGGCGCTGTCTCTGATAAAGCTTTTGCTAAACCATCAAACTGTTGGTGTTGCTCTAACATGGCAACAAAATCGGTGGGGAGTGTGCGAGCTGTCATTGAGTTTATGATTTTCCGGTGATTATTGTGCGTATGTCGTGAAGCTTGTTGAGAGCCTCCATTGGGGTGAGATTATTGATGTCAAGCCCTAATATTTGGTCGCGAACTTGGCTTAACACGGGGTCATCGAGCTGGAAGAAACTGAGTTGCACTCCGTCTTGCTGTGTTGACGCTATGTTGCTCAGTGTTGTCGCCTCTTCGTCGGCATTATGCTCTCGCTCTAGCTGCGACAACACTCGCTCGGCACGTTTCACTATGCTCTGAGGCAGTCCTGCCAAGCGTGCCACGTGTATGCCAAATGAGTGCTCTGACCCGCCACGTGCGAGTTTGCGCAAGAACACAACTTTGCCGTTTACCTCTTTCACTGAGACGTGATAGTTCACTATGCGCTCAAAAGTTTTTTCCATCTCGTTGAGCTCGTGGTAGTGTGTGGCAAACAGTGTCTTTGGGTGAAAACGTTTGTGCTCGTGTATGTGCTCAACAATAGCCCAAGCTATAGATATGCCGTCGTAGGTTGACGTGCCGCGTCCCAATTCGTCAAACAATATCAGCGAGCGTTCGCTCATGTTGTTTATAATTGATGCCGCCTCTGTCATTTCAACCATAAATGTTGATTCGCCAAGAGAAATATTATCGCTGGCGCCTACACGAGTGAAAATCTTGTCTACATATCCTATGTGAGCACTGTCGGCAGCTACGTAGCACCCTATTTGTGCCATAAGCACATTTAGCGCAGTTTGGCGCAAAAGAGCTGATTTACCTGACATATTCGGACCGGTAAGCATCAGTATTTGTGTGCCGTCGTTGCTAAGTGTTACAGAGTTTGATATGTAGGGCTCGCCCGGGGGCAGTTGCTTTTCTATGACCGGGTGGCGTGCTTCTACCAATTCGAGTGTCAGAGAGTCGTCTACAATTGGGCGGTTATAGTGATTTTCGGCAGCTACGCGGGTGAAAGAGAGTAGGCAGTCGAGTGTTGCCAACAATCGAGCGTCCATCTGCATCGCCGGTATGTAGTTCGACAGTCCGGCAACAAGGTCATTAAAGAGCGATTGCTCTATTGACCCGATTTTTTCTTGAGCACCCAGAATTTTCTCCTCATATTCTTTCAACTCTTGTGTGATGTAGCGCTCTGCATTTACCAATGTTTGCTTGCGCACCCAGTCGGCGGGCACTTTATCTTTGTGCGTATTTGTTACTTCTATGTAGTATCCAAACACGTTGTTAAAGCCAATTTTTAGCGATGTGATGCCGGTAGCTTCAACTTCGCGTGCTTGTATGCGCATGAGGTAGTCTTTGCCTGAGCCGGCTATGTCGCGCAGCTCGTCAAGTTCTGCGCTCACACCACGCATGATAACCTCGCCGGTGCCTATGCGGTTTGGCGCGTCAGGATGTATTTCGCGGCCAATTCTGGCTGATATTGGTGCGCACGGATTTAGTTGTTCGCCGATAGCGGTGAGCACGTGCTGGCATGAGCCTTGACATATTGTCTTTATCGGTGCTAACGCTTCGAGGGCATTTCGCACTTGTAAAACTTCGCGCGGAGTGATGCGCAGGGTCGCTATCTTTGACACCAAGCGCCCTAAGTCGCCAACTTGTTCAAGTTGAGCCCTTACTGTGTCGCGTTGCTCGGGATGCTTAAAGAAATACTCCACAACATCCAAACGGTCATTTATATTTTTCACATCGCGCAGTGGCATCGTTATCCAGCTGTGCATCATGCGAGCGCCCATTGGAGTGACGGTGCGGTCAATCACGCTCAGCAAGCTTTTCCCGTCTTCGTTTAGCGGAGCCAAAAGCTCGAGATTGCGTATGGTGAAGCGGTCGAGGCGCACATAGCGGTCTTCCTCAATGCGCGTTAGCGAGTTTATGTGCCCTGTTTGTGTGTGATTTGTGATGTCGAGGTAGTGCAACACTGCTCCTGAGGCAATGATTGCATCGGGCATCTTGTCTATGCCAAATCCTTTCAGATTTACTGTCTGAAATTGCTTTAACAGTCTCTCTATGGCTGCTTCGTTGGTGAAAACCCAGTCGTCGAGTTCAAAGGTTAAAAATTTGCCGCTGAGGGTCTCTTCTACGCGTCGTCGAGTGCCGCGTTCTATAAGCACTTCTTTCGGCGCAAAGTTCGCCATCAGCTTGTCTATATAGTCTGACGTGCCTTCGGAGGTTAAAAATTCTCCCGTAGATATATCAAGGAAAGAAACACCCCAATTGTCTTGGCGTCCACGGTGTAGTGCTGCCAAAAAGTTATTCTCGCGGTGGTCGAGCACGTTATCGTTCATCGACACGCCCGGAGTCACCAACTCTGTAATGCCGCGTTTCACTAACTTTTTTGTGAGTTTCGGGTCCTCAAGCTGTTCACATATTGCCACGCGTTTGCCCGCTCTCACCAATTTTGGCAAGTAGGTGTCGAGTGCATGGTGCGGAAATCCGGCTAGCTCTACATAAGCCGCCGCGCCATTTGCTCGCCGTGTTAGAGTTATTCCTAATATTTCAGATGCGGTGATTGCGTCATCGCTAAATGTCTCATAAAAGTCTCCGACACGAAACAACAACACTGCATCGGGATGTTTTTGCTTCATCTCGATGTATTGCTTCATCAACGGCGTCTCGACGATTTTCTTTGCCACGATATTTTAAGGGATTATAGGTTTTGCTTAAAAACAACAGGCGTGCAGATAGCACGCCTGCTGCTTGTATTATGATAGGGACTAACTTTTGTTATTCTTCGCCTTCTTCGTCTTCCTCGCGCATGTTGTGGAATACGTTTTGCACGTCTTCGTCTTCTTCGAGTTTCTCGAGTAGTTTCTCGATTTTCTCGCGTTGCTCGGGGGTTACGTCTTTCAAGTCGTTAGGTATACGTTCGAACTCGGTAGAGATAATCTCATAGCCGTTTTCTTCCAAATATTTTTGGATGTTTGATTGTTCTTCGTATGCTCCGTAGATTACTACGTGGTTTTCGTCGTCTTGTTCTATTTCGTCAACTCCGTAGTCTATGAGCTCGAGCTCTAAATCTTCCAAATTTAAGTCTGCGGGAGCATTGATTTTGAACACTGCTTTGTGGTCAAACAAGAATGTTAGAGAACCTTGTGTGCCAAGCGAACCACCATGTTTGGTGAAGTATGAGCGAACGTTGGCAACAGTGCGAGTATTGTTGTCGGTTGCTGCTTCAACAAAGATAGCGATACCGTGAGGACCGTATCCTTCGTATGTGATTTCTTTGTAATCGCCGGCGTCTTTATCGGTTGCTTTTTTGATTGCACGTTCTACTGTGTCTTTAGGCATGTTTGCTGCTTTCGCATTTTGCATCAATGCACGAAGACGCGGGTTTGTGTCGGGGTCGGGTCCGCCTGCTTTAGCAGCGATAGTGATTTCTTTACCTATGCGAGTAAAAGTGCGGCTCATGTTGCCCCAGCGTTTTAGCTTGCGGGCTTTGCGATATTCAAATGCTCTTCCCATGGGAGTGTTTGTTTGAAATTTATATTTTGTATTGTTATTATGTTTAGAATTTTAACGCAACTCGGCGCCGAGGCGTTTTGTGAGGTTGTTGATAATCTTTTGCATCACTGCGTCTATGGCCTTGTCGTTGAGCGTCTTTTCGTCGTCTTGCAAGGTCATTGTGATAGCATACGATTTCTTGCCTGCGGGCAATTTATCACCTTCGTAGACGTCAAACAACTCGAAGCTGCGCAGTAGTTTGCGCTCTGATTCGCGTACCACTGCCTCTACCTCTGCCATTGTTACATTGCTGTTTAGCAAGAGAGCGAGGTCGCGTTTCACGGGTTGTGTCTTGGGTAGGTCGCTGAAGGTAACTTTTTTCTTCAATGCCAACTTAACCAAGTCGGTCCAGTTTAATTCGGCAAAGTAAACTTCTTGTTTGATGTCGCATTTGTGTGCTAATGCTTTGGCTACAATGCCCATCACTCCAAGTTGTTTGCCTGATTTTGTTGCTATGTTTAAGCTTGCTGCAAACAATTCGTTGTCGCCGCGAGTGATTGCTATTTCACGATCGCTGATGCCAAGTCGTGCAAATATGTTTGCTACTGTTGCTTTCAAGTGGAAGAAACTTGACTCTTCGGCTGCATGAGCCCAGTTTGCTCTGCGCACATCGCCGGTCATCCACAATGCCAAGCGTGCACTCTCGCTGAACGGTGCCAACGGCTTTTCTGTTGTTGACGCTACCTCCGGATTGCGGAAATATACGTTGCCGGTTTCGTAGAGAGCCAAATCTTTGCTCTTGCGGTTGATGTTGTGTGCCAAGCTTTCCAAGCCGCCGAACAATAATGTTTGACGCATCACGTTCAAATCCTGGCTCAACGGATTGAGCAATTTTACGCAGTGCGATGCTGGATATTGTTGCAAGTCAGCATAATAGCCTTCAGCAGTGAGTGAGTTGTTAAGTATCTCGTTAAATCCGGCTGCTGTGAGCTGCTCTGCTACTGTGCGACGCAAATCGTCGGCTGCGTCGGTTTTGGTTTTGTATGCCAATGAGGCGTGTAGTGCTGACGGTATCTCGATGTTGTTGTAGCCGTAAATGCGCAACACGTCTTCAACTACGTCGCACGGACGTTGCACGTCTACGCGATATGTGGGAACCAACAATGAGCGTGTTGCTCCGTCGTTGCTCACAGTCTCTATTTCGAGTGCTTTGAGTATGGTGTCTACTGTTTCATCGGGTATGTGTGCGCCGATGAGTTTGTCCATATATTCTGTGTTGAGTTCTACTTTAAACGGTGCAAACTCTGTGGTTTGTGTGTCGCGAACTTCGCCGACAATCTTGCCACCGGCAAGTTCTTTCACCAACAATGCGGCAACTTTGAGCACGTATAGGCACCCATTCGGGTCAATGCCACGCTCAAAGCGGAACGATGAGTCGGTGTTCAATCCGTGACGACGTGCTGTTTTGCGCACGCGGGTGGGGTTGAAGTATGCGCTCTCCAAGAATACCGATGTCGTTTGTTCGGTTACACCTGAATCAAGTCCGCCAAATACACCTGCCATGCACATCGGTTCGTCGCTGTTGCAAATCATCAAGTCTGCTGCATTAAGTGAACGCTCTACGCCATCGAGGGTTGTGAATTTAGTGCCTTCTGCGCAAGTGCGCACTACCACTGTGTCGCCTTTAATTTTTGCACGGTCGAAGCAGTGCAAAGGCTGTCCTAATGAGTGAAGTATGTAGTTGGTGATATCTACAACGTTGTTGATGGGGTGAAGACCTATTGTGTTTAGGCGGTCTTTCAACCATTGCGGGCTTTCTTTAACTGTTACACCTTCAATTGTCACACCGCAATAGCGAGGGCAACCTTCTGTGTCTTCTACTTTCACATCTACGCTCTTCTCTGTAGCGGCGTCAATGCCAAAACCTTCTACTGCAGGGCGGTGTAGGTGCGATGCTTCGCCACGTGCGGCTAGCCATGCGCTCAAGTCACGTGCTACACCGTAGTGCGATGCTGCGTCTATGCGGTTGGGTGTGATATCTACCTCAAGCACATAGTCGTCTTTCAAATTATAATATTCGGCTGCTGGAGTGCCGGGTTTGATCTCTTCGTCGATGACAATGATGCCGGCATGTGATGTGCCCACGCCTATTTCATCTTCTGCGCAAATCATACCCATTGACTCTACGCCACGTATCTTCGATTTCTTTATTTGAAACTCTTTGTCGCCATCGTATAGTGTTGTGCCTACGGTTGCAACTACAACAGTTTGTCCGGATGCTACATTAGGTGCTCCGCAAACTATTTGTTCAACTTTTTCACCCAAATCTACGGTCGTGATGTGTAAGTGGTCGCTATTTGGGTGTGATTCGCAGGTCAATACTTTTCCGATTACAATACCGCGCAAGCCTCCGCGGATGCTTTCTACGGTCTCTATGCCGCCACATTCCAACCCTATTGAGGTTAATGCAGCGGAAAGCTCTTCAGGCGTAAGGTTAAAATCTACATATTCCTTTAGCCAGCTATATGATATATTCATAATTTATTGTTTAATCCGAATTAACACGCAAAGTTACACATTTTTCGCCGACTAAACAATAGCATTTCAACCATTTTCAACTCCTTTTTCCCCTAAATTCTCATCACTACTTTCCTACTGCCCTTTTA
>CAZJEA010000023.1:0-8973 GCA_964544895.1 uncultured Bacteroides sp.
TGATAGTAAACAACTATCGAGACCTTGAGGCCGACCAAGACGTAGACAAATACACTTTAGCCGTAGCCATAGGGCGCCATCGCATAGCGGGGATATATCTCATAAACGGATGGTTGGCAGTGGCATTGATGATGCCGGCATGGACACAATATGAGCCGTGGAAAATGATTTTTCCGGTGATTTATGTGGTGCTCCACTCACTTGCTCACAATGCAATAATCAAGCGCCGCGGCACAGCACTCAACCCGATGTTGGGCATAACAGCGATGCTGATGTTGCTATACAGCCTCGGTTTTCTCCTCGCAACAGCAATATAAGAAAAAAAGACATTCCTAACGAAAAACTAATCAAACTTACCTAACATGAAACTTAAAATTGTTTTTGCATTAGTGGCAATGTTGCCATTTTTTGCATCGTGCAGCAGTAGCTCAAACGAAGAGCCTGCAGTGACAAATTTGCAATTGCTCAGTTCGAGTCCGACAAACGGTGACAACGAAGTGAGCATAGAGACAACACAGATAGTGCTCAACTTTAACGAAGATATAAAAGTGATGCCGATGGGCTATTATCAGATTACGCTAAACGGGAGCATGATCAAAAACGACATTTCATACGACGGTAAGCAAGTTTACATAGCCTTGCACGAGGTTGCGGCAGCGACATCATACGAGCTGAATATTCCGGCAAATATGATAGCCACATCAGACGGCAAGACAAAGTATGAGTCAGCCATAAGCATAAAATTTACAACGGCAAAAGCAGCACTCGATGTCACAGCCGATGTCACTCCCGACAAAAGCGGCATGACCTCAGATGCAATAGCATGGACACATAAGATTTATGCCGGATGGAATTTGGGGAACTCGTTTGAGAGCGTTGGCGGCAACTGGGATGACAACACCAAGACATGGACAAACATTTGGTATAGCGACTTTAACGGCTGGGAAACAGCATGGGGCAACCCCAAAACTACCAACGACATGATAGTCGCAGTGAAAAATGCCGGATTTAATGCGGTGCGCATACCTGTGCGGTGGTTCCCGCACGTCACAAACGAAGAGACAATGGAGATAGACAACGCCTGGATTGGTCGCGTAAAAGAAGTTGTGGACTATTGCGTGAACAACGGCATGTATGCAATCATAAACACTCACCACGACTTGTGGATGGAAAATCATCCGTTTGATAGTGAGGCAGAGACAATATCGAAGAAAGAAATAGCACTGTGGCGCAATATTGCCACATACTTCCGCGACTACGACGAGCACTTAGTGTTTGCCGGCACAAACGAGGTGAATGTGAATTGGCAAACGCCGAGCACAGAAAATGCGAGAGTGCAAAACGGATTTAACCAAGACTTTGTGAAGGCAGTGCGCTCAACGGGAGGCCGCAACTGGTATAGACCACTCATAGTGCAAACTTACTCATCGAATGCATATTACGGGCTATCGTACTTCGTCACACCTAATGATGTTGTGGACAATCGACTTATTGTTGAATTTCACTACTACGATCCGTATGAATATTGCGGAAGCTGCAGTGTCTACTATTGGGGCAAAGAATATGCACAATACGGCTCAATATCATCAAGCGACGAAACAACCGTGCAGACATTGTTTGCAAACATAGCAAATCAGTGGATAAAGAAAGGACTTGGCGTCGTTATGGGCGAAAGCGGAGTGGCATATCACACAGCAGGGTCGAGCAGCGGCGTGCAGCATCAGATTGACAATATGCAATACTACCTCAAGACCATTTTTTCAACAGCGAAATCAAATGGCATAGCACCGTTTGTTTGGGACAATAACGCCTTTGAGAACGGCAAAGAGAACTTTGGCATATTTGAGCGAAATAATGGCATGAAAGTAGGACAGACGTGCTTTCTTGACGGCATAATGGAAGGAGCGAAGACTGCCTACCCGAGCTAAATCGAAAAAAAAGGCGACGGTAAAGTGTTAATATAGGCACAGAAATTAACTTTTTGTATGAAAAATGTAAGTTTTCGCGCATTATTAAGATAATTTAGCTGATTTATTTAATCAGGTTTATTAACTTTGCCGATTATAATTATGGCCTATAATTTAACAATCGACCAAGGCAACACAGCAGCTAAGCTAGCTCTGTGGACTGTAGGCGGCGTGACTCAATGCGTAAAAGAGTATACATGCCGTCATTTGACTGTTGCCGACATAACAAATTTGTGCGCAGCGCATCACATAGACACGGCAGTATATTGCTGTGTTTCAAAGCGCGACGACTCAGTGTTGGCAGCCCTACGTATGGTGTGCACACATGTTATAGAGCTCACCGTAAACACGCCGATGCCCATATCAATCAACTATCGTACGCCCAACACGCTCGGAGTAGACCGAATAGCCGCAGCGGTGGGAGCGCACGCACTCATGGGTAATAGCAACTGCGACATACTCGTTGCCGACATCGGCACAGCAATAACCTACGATGTTGTAACCGCCGACAATTGCTATCGCGGTGGCAACATAGCTCCGGGCATATATATGCGCTTAAAAGCGCTCAACTGTTTCACTGCACGATTGCCACAGATAGAGCCCGAAGAAGGCGATACACCGATGTGGGGATACGACACAGAGACGGCATTGCGCTCGGGAGCGATAAACGGAGTGGTAGCCGAACTAGAATATTATTATTCGCAGCTCAACAAGAACGCGGTGGCAGTGCTCACCGGAGGTGGAGCGAAACTAGTGAGCGACAGACTCAGTTTTAAACCAATAGTAGTGCCCAGCTTGGTTCACATAGGGCTAAACAGTATCATTCAGTATAATCTACAATTTCATACCGCATAACATCGCATAATGAAACTCAATATCTTAAAAAAACTTTTCCTCACAATAGCTCTAACCTTAAGTGCTATTACGCCGGCTTTGGCACAAAATACAGCAATGTCACCCTACACACGTTACGGATATGGCAACTTGGGAGACAATGCGACATCAGCACAACGCTCAATGGGTAGCACCGGTTACGCCATGAATTCAGGACGACAAATCAACGTAATGAACCCGGCGTCGTATGCTGCAATCGACTCAACAACCTTTCTATTTGATATGGGAGTAGATTTCACCTCACTATGGTCAAAAGAAGGGAGTACAAGCGAGCAGACCTTCGGCGGCGGACTCGACTACATAACACTGCAAGTGCCGCTAGGCAAACGCATGGGCGCATCTGTGGGTGTTCTGCCTTTCGGATCAGTAGGATATTCGTTTGGTAACGACATCACAAACGGCACAGCATCGCGTTCAGGCTCAGGAAGCATAAATCAGCTCTACTTGGGTGTAGCAGGACGCATATTCAAAGGATTTTCAATAGGTACTAACGTGTCGTATCTGTTCGGATCGACCGTAAATGACCTATATGCAACAACATCGAGCGGCTCGTCTTCTATGTTTGAACGCACAATGACCGTGCGCGATTGGCGCATAGAATTTGGTGCTCAATATTCATACGACATCAACGCGAAGAACAACGTTACTGTTGGTCTTGTGTATGCACCGAAAAAAGACTTGCACGGAGATGCATACGGCATATACTACGATGCAACATCGTCGTCGAGCATAGTAGCAGACACTGTTAATGTCGGAGACTACAAGATGAAAGGAAGATACTCACTTCCGGAGACATGGGGTGCAGGTATCAACTGGCAATGGAACAAAAAACTTATGGCGGAATTAGACTTCACATATCAACCGTGGTCTAAAGCCAAATACGGACACATAGAGAACTTTGAAGACACGAAATTTGCTGACCGCTATCGCGTTGGTCTTGGTTTGCAATATCAACCCTTTGCTCGCGGCTCATATTGGCAACGTGTCAACTACCGTTTAGGTACATACTTTAACCGCGACTACATCACAGTGCTCGGCAATAATGTGCGCGACTACGGTGTGACACTCGGTTTCGGTTTGCCGGTAGCATCAATGAAGTCAATAGTCAACATCGGCTTCGAATACCGTCACCGTCAAGCAACACCCAACCCACTTATCAAAGAAAACTATCTAAACATCACAGTGGGCATCAACTTCAACGAAATGTGGTTTGTGAAAAATAAGATTTACTAATCAGCCACAATGCAATGAACAACATGCGCAACATACTGTTTTTGCCTTGTGCACTTGTCGCAGCCGTCTTTATTGCCGGCTGCGAGGAGGAACAGCATAGTTATGTGCCCAATATCGACTCAATAAGCACGCCGACAATGGTCACAACGCATGTATCAACACTTATAAGTGACTCCGGATACACTCGCTACAACATAACGACTAAAATCTGGAACATATTTGATGAGTCGGCAGAGCCGTATTGGACATTCCCTGAAGGGCTCAAACTGGTGCAGTATGACCGTAAGATGAAACCCGATGCAAATTTGCGTTGCGACTCAGCAATATACTACAGCAACCGACGCATGTGGCGACTTGACGGTGATGTGGTAATGGTAAACGTGATGCGCGACTCATTTCTCACGCAGCAATTGTATTGGGACCAAGCCAAAGCTGAGGTGTACTCCGACTCATTCATACACATAGTACGGTCGAACCATATTATAGAAGGATATGGTTTCACCTCAAATGAAAACATGACAGCGTACACAGTGCACAAACCGACAGCCATAATACCACTCGACAAGAATAAGAATGGCGGCAAGAACGGCACAGTGCAAGCGTCCCCCGAGCGCACTGGCGAACGTCCGGCAGCGCCACTTCCGGCATCACAACGCACCGGAACAGCATTTAACCCCTTCGTAACGGCAACAGACAACAATACTGTCAACAACTAATACTTACAGTCGACAACCATGACTCCTTGGATAATTATCACAATTATCGCACTCATATTCAGCGCATTATTTTCGGGCACAGAGATCGCATACATATCAAGCGACAGAGTGCGCGTAGAGATAGATGTGAAACGCGGAGGATTTATAAACCGCATCATCAACCGATTTTATGCTAACTCCGAGCTATTTATCTCGTCGATACTCGTAGGCAACAACGTAATGCTAGTTGTTTACGGTATGGGAGCAGCCTATTTTCTTAGTCCGTGGCTCAATGCCAACGTGCACTCAGAGGTGCTGGTACTCATACTTCAAACACTTATTTCAACGTTTGTGATATTGCTCACCGGCGAATTTTTGCCGAAGACAATATTCAGGATCAACCCAAACAACTCGCTACGATTTTTTGCGCCACCGATCTATCTATTCTACATCATATTTTACCCGCTATCGTGGTTTACGACAAAGATCTCTAAACTATTGATGCGTATGATGGGAGTGAAATCGCAAGAGACACGTCTGCGCTTGCTCTCAGTAGGTGACCTCAACGACTATCTCGAAGAAACCATAGATAACCTCGCCGACCAAAAAGAAGAAGTAGAAAACGAGGTGAAAATATTTCAGAATGCACTCGACTTCTCAACCACACATTTGCGAGACTGCATGTTGCCACGCAACGAGATTGTTGCCGTGAACATAAACACCGCTACTCGCGACGAGCTTGTAGACCTATTCACAAAAACCGGACGCTCAAAACTAATAGTTTATAGCGATGATATAGATTCAATAAAAGGTTATATACACGTGAGCGAGCTTTTCAATGTTGACGCCGATTGGCGCGAACATATCAAGCCGGTGCTATATGCGCCCGAAGCGCTATTGGCAAACAAGATGATGCGCAGACTGCTAAGCGAAAAGCGCTCAATAGCCATAGTAGTAGACGAATTTGGAGGCACAGCCGGCATGGTAACGCTCGAAGACTTGGTTGAAGAAATATGCGGAGATATACGCGACGAGCACGACAAGACCAGTCTTATATCGCGAGAAATATCGCCGGGAGTATATGAATTTTCGGGGCGTTGCGAAATAGAACAAATAAACGAGACATACAACCTCGACATACCCGAAGACGATGCCTATCAAACTATCGCCGGATATGTGCTACACTCAACCGGCACAATCCCCGAGCAGGGAGAGACAATAGCGCTAAACAATTTGAACATCGACATAGTTAAGAAGTCGGCTACACGCTTGGAGTTGCTACGCGTGACCATATTACGTCCGCAAGAGCAATAGCAGGCTCAAAATTTGATTTATTGGCACAAAGTTGCTACTTTTGTGACTGATTTTACGCACACATATTTATGGACACTCAAAATACACAGCAAACGCGCTCATGGCGCGACAACTTTATCGCACGCTGCAAAGCGACAAAACTCACTCGACGCATACGCTTTGCGGTAGTAGCCGCAATCTATATAGCTTGGGTGATTTGGCTGGATAACTATTGGTTTTTACTAGCTCTGCCGTTGCTGTTTGATATCTACATCACGGGCTACATACCCTTCACCTGGTGGAAGAAAAGTAAGTCGGCAACAGTGCGCACAGTAATGAGTTGGGTTGATGCCATAGTCTATGCCCTAATACTTGTGTATTTTGTGTTCAACTTTTTGGGACAAAACTATCAAATACCGTCATCGTCGCTAGAGAAGACCTTGCTTACAGGCGACTACCTATGGGTAAACAAAATGGTTTATGGACCACGAGTGCCGAACACACCTGTGCACTTCCCGCTTGTACACAACAAACTACCAATACTAAACTGCAACAGCTACACCACGTGGCCGGAGAACAGCTATCGCCGACTAAAAGGGCTACGCAAAGTTGAGAGCGGCGACATCGTTGTGTTCAACTTCCCGGCGGGAGACACCGTAGCCACAAACTACGAGGAGTCTCCGGAATACTATGACCTCTTGGTGAAGACATACGGCCGCGAAGAGATAGCTCGCAATAAGGAGAAATTCGGAGATATTGTATATCGACCGGTAGACCGCCGCACCAACTTCGTAAAACGATGCGTGGGGCTTCCCGGAGAGCGACTTAAGATAGTCAATGACACAATATACATAAACGGGAAAGCACAAAAGCAACCCGAAAACGTGCAGTATAACTATCTGGTAACACTAGGACGACCACTAACCGAAGACCAAATGCACGACATGGAAATAACACCATCAGACGTGCAAATGGTTGTAGACCCCACATATCGCAGCCGCTTTTTGCAATTGCTACCCAAAGCTGCCGACACAGACTATCTGCTAATATTGCCACTGACTAAGGCAATGATAGGGCAACTGAAAGAGCAAAATGCACTCACAGACTATCGTAAGATAAATAATCTGGGGCTCTACGAAGTGGGCGACATATTCCCCGAAGGCATAGCACAAAAGTGGACACTTTCAAACTACGGAGGCGAGAACGGCATCTTGATACCCAAGAAAGGGCTCACCGTGCAACTCAACGCCTACAACTGGCTACTATACAAACGCGTGATACGCAACTACGAAAACCATCCCGAGGCATATTTTAAAAACGGAACAGCCTACATTAACGGCAAACCGGCAAAGACATATACCTTCGCTATGGACTACTACTTTATGATGGGTGACAACCGCGACAACTCGCAAGACTCACGCTTCTGGGGCTTCGTACCCGAAGACCATATTGTTGGCACGCCGATGTTTGTGCTCATTTCTTTTGACAAAGATCGTAGCATGCTCAACGGTGGCATTAGATGGAACCGCATATTCCGCACTGCCAACCCCGACAAATAAATGAAGGTAGCAATTCTCCCACCCCAATATTTTGGCAGTGTAGGCTACTACACTGCAATGTCGCAGTTTGATATTGCTGTGATAGATTTTGATATGCGCTATGATAAACGTGCAAAAAGTCTACACCGCACGACAATAGCCGACACACGCGGAGCGTTGACGCTAACAATGCCAATATCGCGTCCTGACGGCATAAGTAATTTGCTGTGGAGCGACATCATCATATCGTCGCACGGCAATTGGTGGGATGTGCAACGGGGAGCCATAGAAAGTGCTTACGGCCGCACACCATACTTTGAATTTTATTTTCCCCGTTTTGCGCCATTTTTCACGTCAGAAATACCCGGCAAGAAATTGGTGGACCATCTTGCAGCGATAGATGCAACCATACGCGAAATATTAAATATCAAAACGCGTTTAACGTGCACATTACCAACGAACATCAATCCCGAAGATATAACAGATCTGCGAGGGGCGGATTTCGCGCAATATGCTAATACACAATATGCACAGATACGCGAGCAAAAGCTCGGATTTATAGCAAATCTTTCGATACTCGACCTCATATTTAATGTAAAAAATATGGGCTGACGCCATCTGCTTGAGCGTGGGGTAGCACGTTTTTTGGGGGTTTTGAAGTGAAAAACACGCGCTTAACACATTTTTTCTTAAATTTTCTTTGATTGTTTACATTTTATTACTAATTTTGGCACTTCTAAATCAACTTTACTTCAAAAACAATATTTCACGTGCAAAATTGAAACTTTAACTATTTAAATTTTCTTGCATTGCTCACATTTCTCTTCTCATACAATTTCTTCTTATCAATTAATTGTACTTACTCTTTTAATTAATCACACTTCTAACAATTAAAATCTCGTATTATGGTAAGATTTTTACAATCATCATTTCTGAGATTGGCAATGTTTGCTGTGACACTCTCCCCGATAGGGCTGAGTTATACGGCTTTGCCCGCCTCAGCGCAAGAGGCAACAACTACCTCTGCGACCATTACACCGAGTGTGGGAAATGTAACCGAATTACAATCGTTCACGGTTGAATTCCCCAACGCTACCGAAGTTGCTGCTACATTCTCTCGCGAAGCTTATCCGGTGCTCTACAATGTTGGCGAAGACCACGGTGAGTTCTCTTGGTCAACTTCAGGTTATTCAGTTGACGGCAACAAGTTAACTCTTACAACTAATGCTGCTATCACTGTTGCAGGTAAATATGAACTTCGCATACCCGGCGCTAGCTACACTCTCGACGGTGTTGCCGGTGAAGACCTCACTTTCGCTTACACTATCGTCGCTTCTGAAAAGACAGTTGAAT
>CAZJEA010000023.1:9073-22243 GCA_964544895.1 uncultured Bacteroides sp.
GGTGAAGACCTCACTTTCGCTTACACTATCGTCGCTTCTGAAAAGACACTAGAGTACACTATCACTCCTGAGAATGAGGAAACTATTGACAACTTCTCTTCAGTAGTTATCACATTCCCGAACGCAGCAAAAGTAGAGCTCGACGAAGAAGCAGAAAATCTTCCATACCTAGAGACTTACGATGAAGCATGGCAAGATTGGAGCATTATTGACGTAAATTACGACGTAACTGCTAACCAACTCACGCTCACAGTACCTTCATACACAACTCTTGCAAGCGGTGATTATCACGTAGTTATTCCTGCAGGTATTCTCACCGTAGACGGACAAGTTTACGAAGACGAAATCTTCAGCAAATTCACATTGAATCAAGCAGTACCTGAATTTGCAACAGTAATAGATCCGGCAGAAGGCACAGTAGCATCACTGAAAGAATTTAACATCGTCTTCAAAGAAGTTGACTCAGTACAAAGGAATGACTACTCAACAACTACCAAATATTACATTGAAGATAAAGAAGGTAACAAGGTCGCTACCAGCTACGAATCATACATCAACGAGGATGCAGATGGCGCTCCGCTATACATAGCATTCAGCGATGAAATCACAGCTGCCGGCACATACACACTTGTAATTCCTGCTAACTCTTACAAAGTAAACAACATACTTGGTAAAGAGCTCCGCTTCACTTACACAATTGAAGCAGCCGACAAGACCGCATACGTTATTTACGCTGACGGCGTTGAACTTAAAGATGGCGATGAACTCGACGGTATCTCTGAAAGCATCGTAATCGAATTCCCGAACGCAACTACAGTAGAAATAGACGAAAGCGATTGGTCAGTTTATGCCACAATACTTGCAAATGGTGCATACGGTTGGGATGAAGCATACGGTATCGAACCCGGCTACGCAGAAGGCAACAAGATTATATTCGAACGTTCTTCATACGTAAGCGCTCTTAGCGGTGGCGACTACGAAGTATCAGTACCCGCCTCAATAATCACTGTTGACGGCGAACAACTTACTGAAGACATCGTACTTGACTTCTCAATTAAAGTTGAAGTGCCTGAATTCACAACAACTATCAATCCTGCAGAAGGCGCAGTTGCATCACTGGAAAAATTTGATATCACCTTCAGTGGCATAGACACTATAAAGAATAACAACTATACTTCAGATACTCGTTATTACATTGAAGATAAAGAAGGTAACAAAGTTTACAGCACTGATGCATACATTAACTACGATGAAGAAAGTGGAGCTACTCCTCTTCACATAGAATTTGCTAAGATTGAAACAGAAGGAACATACACACTCGTACTTCCTAAAGGATCATACTTAGTAAACGGTATTGAAGGAAACGAACTCACCTTCTCTTACACAGTTAGTGCACAAGATGCAGTTAAAGCTATCTTCGTTGACGGTGTAGAAAGTGTAGACGTTTACAACCTCAATGGTGTACGCATACTCAAGAATGCAAATGCTGAAGAGATACGCAACCTTGACACAAATGTTTATATCATTAACGGTCAAAAATATTTGCTCCGCAAATAATTTGATTACCCCTTAAATAGTATGAAGAGCCATAGCGTCGGTGCTATGGCTCTTTTTTGTGCCCACTGACGTTATGCGGAGCGCGGGGGAGAGGGGGTTAATTCGACACGGCCGGGGGTGTAAATTTGGAGGCCGAATGTTGGTGCTACGACTAGTATATGTTCGCAGATTTGGCTTTGAATGGCGCAATAGGCGGTCCAATCGTTGTCGGAAGCATAGCACCAAATTTGTAATGGGACACCTGTTTCGTCAGGCTGGTTAACACGCACCATGACGCGTTGGTCTTGAGCTATTTTTTCGTGATGCAACAAATAGGCATAAACATAGGCACGAAATAAGCCTAGGTTGGTTTCGATGGACCCATTTTGCTGATGTATTCCACCGACGAATGTGGCAGTTTGTCCGCTTTTCAGTTGCGAGACAAAGCCGGCAAGCAGGGTATAGCGCGCTGACAATGCGGCTACGAATTCGGCAGAAGCAGAGACAATGTCGCTGTACCTGAAGGTAAACGTGCGCTGAATCTCGCGCA
The DNA here is from genome assembly GCA_964544895.1 of uncultured Bacteroides sp. Taxonomy (GTDB): domain Bacteria; phylum Bacteroidota; class Bacteroidia; order Bacteroidales; family Muribaculaceae; genus CAG-873. The sequence continues at coordinate 11,160 of CAZJEA010000023.1, forward strand.
CGCCACTTTCGCGCATACCCCGATAGTTTTGCACCGCAGTAGAGACGATAGTGTACGGCGGAATCATTATGACGGTGAAATCGAAATTTCTTACTTTCACCGTTGAAAGCGAGACGTCGAGTACAATGCCGTTCGCCGGGGTTGAGGGAACACAAATCCAGTCGCCAACGCGCACCATGTCGTTTTGCGACATCTGAATACCGGCAACAAAGCCAAGCATGCTATCTTTAAAAATTAGCATCAATGCCGCGGCAAAAGCGCCCAAGCCAGCCAAAAGCGCGCCCGGAGACTTGTTTATCACAACCGAGACGACAAGCACCGAGACAACAATCCACACCGCACCTTTAACGATGTTGAGTATGCCTTTTAGCGGCAAATTGCGCGTATTTTCGTGCTCATTGTATCTGTTAAAGACAAAAGTGATGACAGCATTGACGCCAATGGCGACAGCGACAGTTGTATAGACCAGTACAGCACGCCAAATAACAGTCTGCAACACCGATGGCTCGTCGAAAGCAACGGGAATCATCACCATAACCACTAATGGAGGGATTACATGCGAGCAGCTCAAGAGAGTGCGTTCGCGCAACAGTGCTTTGCCCAAGACACTCTCACGCCACAAGACAATGCGCTCAGTGACGAACAAAGCGATGTGACGCACGCCCCACCCTATGCCCAAAGCTAAAGCCACAACGATGAAGACATAGACGACAGTCTCTGACACTTCGCTATGTCCGAAGCCTAAAGCATCGAAGACATTCGCAATTTGATGCAGCAGCCAACCTGCAATTTTATGTGAAGAAATCATAGGCAAGGGTAACGCACTGCCGGCGATAATGGTTCACAAATGCACAATTAAACGGTAATTTTTTGCAAGTTCGCCCAGATGTATTAAATTTGTAGTGTAAAATTTTAAAAATATACCGATGAAAAATAATTTTTATGGGCGCAAGCCGGAATGGCTAAGAATAAAGTTGCCCGATGCCATAAAAGCAGCACGAGTAGCGTCGAATGTAAACGGACGCAGCTTGCACACAATTTGCACATCAGGACTGTGTCCAAACCGCGGCGAGTGTTGGAATAACGGCACAGCTACATTTATGATTGGTGGCGATACTTGCACACGCAATTGCCGATTTTGCAACGTAAACACCGGTCGTCCTAAACCCCTTGATCCTCGCGAAATTGACCAAATAGTTCAATCAATAAAAGACCTGAAACTACGTCATGCCGTCATCACGTCAGTAGACCGCGATGACCTCGCAGATGGAGGCGCCGCGCATTGGGCAGCGTTGATACACGCCATACGCACAAATTGTCCGGGGGTAACGATGGAAGTGCTGGTACCCGATTTTCGCGGCAATACAGAAGCATTAGACATGATTATAGCGGAGCGCCCCGATGTTATTTCGCACAACCTTGAGACCGTGCGCCGCCTCACTCCCGACGTGCGCTGCACAGCAACATACGATGGCTCGCTGGCAGTGATAGCTCGCGTGGCGAAAGCGGGCATACGCTCAAAATCGGGCATCATGCTCGGCTTGGGAGAGACACCGGAAGAAATTATAGAAACTATGGACGATTTGCGTGCCGTGGGCTGCGAAGTGATGACAATAGGACAATACCTTCAGCCGACAGAAAAGCACTACGAAGTGCGCGAATACATACATCCCGACGTATTCGAAAAATATCGCCTAATAGGCATCGAAAAAGGATTTCGCCACATTGAGAGCGCGCCTCTTGTGCGCTCAAGTTATCACGCCGAACGACACGTACTATGACAGAGATAATAGAACTTCGAGATGCCGAATATACAGACGTACTCGCCACTCAACGCCGTCTTTTCAAAGAGATGGTAGAGCGGCGAGGCGCAAATATGCCCATAGACCACGAATACATCTTTATTGTTGAGCATCAGCCGGTTTATACGCTTGGCAAACACGGCGACCCACACAATCTCACTCACGCCGAATTTCTCCGCGCACAAGGCATAAATCTTGTAGAGATAGAGCGCGGTGGCGACATCACATACCATGGTCCCGGCCAAATTGTTGTTTATCCGCTAATTGATATGGCAAAACGCAATATCGGGGTAAAACAATATGTGTGGTTGCTGGAAGAAGCAGTGATACGCACAATTGCCGAATATGGCATTTGCGGGCAGCGCGTTGAGGGCGCTACCGGCGTGTGGGTTGGTGTAGGCACACCGCGCGAGCGCAAGATATGCGCAATAGGCATTAAATGCAGCCGCTTTATCACGATGCACGGGCTAGCGCTAAATGTGTGCACGGATTTGAGCTATTTTTCGGCAATAAATCCGTGCGGGTTTGTCGATAAAGGCGTCACATCAATCTCCGCAGAAGTGGGAGAAAAAGTAAGTTTTGACGACGCAGCAGCACGTTTGCGCCGACATCTTACGGAGCTGCTCTGTTGATGTGCTGTGGGTAGGTTGTCAGTTTCATTTGCGTAAGTGCAATAATTTATCTATTTTTGTGTGGTTTCTTACTAGGTACATATCATGACACAAGACGAAATTTCAAAAATGCTGACCGAGGTCACCAATGACCTCTCGCAAGAAAGCTCTTATAAAGGTTTGTTTCACCAACAAGCAGGTCACACACCGCTCCCGTCAGAGGCTAATCTCAAAGAAATTGTTAATCTGACGCGCGCCGTAATATTCCCTGGATATTTCGGCAATTCGGCAGTGCACAGCAACACGCTGATATATCATACAGGGGTGAATATAGAGAACTTATATAGCCTCTTGGTGGCAGAGATATTTGCAGCATTGTGTTTTGACGACGTCACTGACAACCTAGACAAGCTAAACGCCATGGCGGCAGAACTTGCAGCCAAATTTATAGGCACCCTACCACGGTTGCGCAAGATTATGGCTACCGACGTTGAGGCAGCCTATCTTGGCGACCCGGCAGCGAAGTCGTTTGGAGAAGTAATAAGTTGCTATCCGGTGATACGTGCCATCTGCAACTATCGCATAGCACATCAGCTTTTAATATTGGATGTGCCCTTGTTGCCGCGCATCATCTCAGAGATGGCACACCGCGAAACGGGCATAGACATACACCCGGGGGCTGTGATAGGCAATTACTTTACCATAGACCACGGCACGGGTGTTGTGATAGGGGAAACATGCATAATTGGCAACCACGTTAAGCTTTATCAAGGAGTGACATTGGGAGCGCGAAGCTTCGACCTTGACGATAACGGATTGCCAATTAAAGGAGTTGAACGTCATCCGATATTGGAAGACGACGTCATTATTTATTCAAATGCTACGATATTAGGCCGCATAACCATAGGCCGCGGCGCTATCGTAGGTGGCAACATCTGGGTAACCGAAGATGTGCCACCGTACGGAAAAATTACACAGTCTGAGGCTCGTCGTTAAACAAGACGGTAGACAAGTAGCGCTCACCTGTATCGGGCAACAATGCGACAATGCGCTTGCCTGCATTTTCGGGGCGTTGCGCTAATTGTGTGGCTGCAGCAACTGCGGCACCTGAAGAGAATCCAACCAACAAGCCTTCAGTAGTAGCAAGTCTACGCGAAGTCAAAATTGCATCTTCGTTGCTAATGGTGATGATTTCATCAACGATAGCAGCATTAAAGTTTTTGGGCACGAAACCGGCGCCAATGCCTTGAATTTTGTGTGCACCGGGAGCGCCACCCGAAAGTACGGGAGAAGTTGCGGGCTCAACAGCAACAATTTTAATATTTGGATTTTTCGCTTTAAGAGCGGCACCAACACCTGATACAGTGCCACCTGTGCCAACACCGGCAACGAAAATATCAACATTGCCATCAGTGTCGCGCCAAATTTCAGCGCCGGTGGTTTGCTCATGGATGCGAGGGTTTGCGGGATTTTCAAATTGTTGTAAGATGACAGCGCCATCAATAGTGTCGCGCAACTCTTGAGCGCGGGCAATAGCGCCTTTCATGCCGGCTGCGCCGGGAGTTAACTCGAGACTTGCGCCTAAAGCCTTGAGCAAGTTTCGACGCTCAACGCTCATAGTAGCGGGCATAGTCAAGATAAGCTTGTAACCTTTAGAAGCGGCAACAAATGCCAAACCAACGCCGGTATTACCGCTGGTAGGTTCAATAATAGTAGCACCGGGTTTTAACGTGCCATCGGCTTCAGCAGCCTCAATCATAGCCAAAGCTACGCGATCTTTCACACTCCCTGCCGGATTAAAATACTCTAATTTTGCAATCACTGAGCTTTTCAGGTTCACAGCTTTCGAATAATTGTTAAGTGACAACAAAGGCGTGTTACCTACCAAATCGGTAAGTTTATTTGCAATTGTACTCATAATTGGAAAAAATTTAGTTATAAGTTTTTATGATAATATGATTTACCGCGCAAAACTATAACTAAATTTTCAATATTCCAAACAAATTGCTATAATTTACCGAATTTTTTTACCATTAAGATAAATGGCTTGAATAAAAGGGGTGTGATGGGCATAGGGAATGTAGGCTAACGATGGCACCGGCAGAGTGATAATGAAGTTGGCAACTTTGCCCGGAGCCACTGATCCATAGTTAATTGGGTCGCCCATAGCACCTGCGCCATTGATAGTTATGGCATCTAAAGCCTCCTCCGGAGTCAAGCGCATTTTTATGCAGCCTAAAGACCAGATAAAACGCATATCGCCTGAAGGAGACGAACCCGGATTGTAATCGCTCGCCAAAGCAACAGTGCAACCGGCATCGACAGCCTTACGCGCCGGAGCATAGGGCATGCCCAAGAAGAACGAGGCGCCGGGCAACATTGTGGCAATAGTGTCAGACTTTGCCAGCAAAGCTATCTGAGCATCTTCGGCACGCTCCAGATGGTCTACCGACAATGCTTTGTGTGCCAACCCCACTTCTACGCCGCCGGACACTGCCAACTCGTTTGCATGTATCTTAGGACGCAAACCGAAGTGCGCGGCAGCGGTGAGTATTCTATCTGTTTGCTCCGGCGTAAAGAAGCCTTCATCGCAAAATACGTCAACAAAGTCAGCCAAGCCCTCAGCTGCCACTGCCGGCAACATATCTGAAATGATGTGCTGCACATAGTCGTCCTGTCTGCCAACATAAGCACGGCCCACGGCATGCGCTCCCAAGAACGTGGCACGCACGTGCATTGGCGAAGCCTCAGATATGAGAGCTATGACTCGCAACATTTTGAGCTCATCTTCAAGACGAAGCCCATAGCCGCTCTTTATCTCCAGACATCCTGTGCCTGACATCATAACCTCATTCACGCGGTCCATAGACTGCATAAACAAATCGGCCTCAGAAGTTTCATGCAGTAGGTCGGCAGAATTTAGTATGCCACCGCCACGCGCTGCTATCTCTTCATAGCTAAGGCCATTTATTTTATCGAGGAATTCGCCATCGCGAGTGCCGGCATAAACGATATGCGTATGCGAGTCGCAAAACGACGGCAAAACAAAGCCGCCACCAGCGTCAACAAGCTCTTCGCCGTCGAAAGGCTGAGGAAATTCGTGCATCTCTCCGCAAGAGACAAAACGGCCTCGATCAGAGTCGACACGAAGCCACGCATTGCGCAGCCCCGTGCCATATATCTCAGAAATGTTTGTGATAATCATCGTTTAGCTTTTACGCAAAAATTCTACGGTAGCCGATATGAGCGGCGACATGACAGTGTCATTGTCAATGTAGGGCACAACTTTGCGATATGCTGCATGCCACTCTTCAAGCTTAGGTGAAGACTTCAAGGGACGACGCATATCTAAAGCTTGCGCTGCGTTAAACAACTCAATAGCCAACACTCGCTCCGTATTTTCGACAACACGCACCAATTTGGTTGCCGAATTGCCACCCATAGACACATGGTCTTCTTGTCCTTGCGACGAAGGGATGCTATCACAACTTGTGGGCCAGCATAAGCCTTTTGACTGGTTGACAATAGATGCTGCTGCATATTGAGGTATCATAAAGCCGCTATTTAAACCCGGATTTGCCACCAAGAACGGAGGCAAGCCGCGTTGTCCGGAAATTAGACGGAATATGCGGCGCTCAGAGATGCTCGACAGCTCAGACATGGCAAGCGCGAGAAAGTCCATAGGCAAAGCAATAGGCTCGCCATGGAAGTTACCTGCCGAAACTATTAAATCTAAGTCGGGGAATACGGTTGGATTGTCTGTGGGACTATTAATTTCAGTCTCAATCACCGACGACACATAATTGAGCGTATCGCTGACAGCACCATGCACTTGCGGCATACACCTAAATGAATAGGGATCTTGCACGTGCTCCTTCTTTCGAGCTATGAGTTCACTGCCCTCGAGCCAGCCACGCACGGCATGAGCTGTGTCAAGCTGTCCTTTGTGTGCGCGCACGGTGTTTACCTCGTCGCCGAAAGGCTCGATGCGGCCATCAAAGGCGTCAAGGCTCATTGAGCCAATCTTATTTGCCAGACGCATCAATCGACGAGAATTTATGATAGCAAACACGGCATGTGCGCTCATAAACTGTGTGCCATTGAGCAAAGCCAAGCCCTCTTTAGACATCAAGCGCACCGGCTTATATCCAAACTCGTCTAAGACTTGCTGAGCGGGCAAAATCTTGCCTTTGTACTCAACATCGCCCAGGCCCAACAGGGGCAAACACATATTTGCCAAAGGAGCTAAGTCGCCTGAAGCACCTAGTGAGCCTTGTTGATATACCAACGGCAATATATCGTTATTAAAAAAGTCTATTAACCGCTCAACTGTTATCAATTGCACGCCAGAATTGCCATAACTCAACGACTGAATTTTAAGCAAAAGCATAAGCTTAACAATGCGGTTGTCAACGCGGTCGCCGCATCCGCAAGCATGGCTCATGACCAAATTTTGCTGCAATTGCGACAATTCGTCTGCGCCCACAGAGACGTCGCACAAAGAGCCGAAGCCTGTGGTGACGCCATATATCGGGCGGTCTATTTCTTTCACTTTATCATCAAGGTACTGACGGCAACGATTAATTCTGTTTTTAGCATCTTCGCTCAGCCCTAGTGTGTAATGATTGGTAATAATTTCTTCGACTCGACTGATTGTCAGTCGGTCGCTACTGATTAAGTGTTGCATGGATATTATTTTAGTGCTTCTTTTATTAGATTTTCATCTGCGAAATTAGGGATAGTTACTTTCAAGCCCGGAGTACGCTCCATTTCTCGCTTTATTGCGAACAAGGCACCTTCATTGCGAGCCCAACTGCGGCGTGCTATGCCATTGTTAACGTCCCAAAGCAGCATTTTGCGGATACGCCTTGCCGAGTCGTCTGAGCCGTCAATGACCATGCCGAAGCCGCCATTGATGACTTCGCCCCAACCTACGCCGCCGCCATTGTGCAACGACACCCAAGTGGCTCCTCTAAACGAATCGCCTATGACATTTTGCACAGCCATATCGGCACAAAATTGCGAGCCATCAGTGATGTTTGAAGTTTCTCTGTAAGGAGAGTCTGTGCCTGAGACGTCGTGGTGGTCGCGGCCCAATACTATTGGAGCTTTGATTTCGCCACGCGCTATTGCCTCGTTAAAGGCTAATGCTATTTTTGTTCGTCCTTCTGAGTCGGCATACAAAATACGTGCTTGCGAACCGACAACCAAATTATTTGGCCCGGCTTCGCGAATCCAGTGCAAATTGTCGGCTAGTTGGCCGTGTATTTCTGCCGGAGCGGTTTTGAGTATCTCTTCCAAAACATCACCGGCAATTTTGTCGCTCTTGGCTAAGTCGTCGGCATCGCCTGATGTGCACACCCAGCGGAACGGGCCAAAGCCATAGTCGAAGAACAAGGGGCCCATGATGTCTTGCACATACGACGGATAGCGGAATGTTTGTCCGTCGGCACTCATAATGTCGGCGCCGGCACGACTACTTTCTAACAAGAAGGCGTTACCATAGTCAAAGAAGTACATACCTCCTGCTGTCAATCTATTTATTGCAGCCACCTGTCTGCGCAACGACTCTTGCACAAGGTCGTGAAATTTCTCCGGCTCTTCAGCCATAAGACGTTTGCTTTCGTCAAATGAAACACCAACGGGATAATAGCCTCCTGCCCACGGATTGTGCAACGACGTTTGATCGGAACCTAAATCAACTTTCACATCGTGGTCGGCAAGATATTCCCAAAGGTCAACAATGTTACCTTGATAGGCAATAGACACGGCTTGTTTATCGGCTCTGGCTTTATTTACGCGCGAAAGCAAAGCATCAAGGTCAGTGAAGACTTCATCTACCCAGCCTTGCTCATGACGCTTGCTCACTGCCTGCGGATTTATCTCGGCTATGACACTCACCACTCCGGCAATATTTCCGGCTTTGGGTTGAGCGCCGCTCATTCCGCCCAAACCGGCAGAGACGAACAACATACCGCCCAGTGATGTTTGACCGGGAGCGAGTCGGCGACGTCCGGCATTGAGCACCGTGATTGTTGTGCCATGCACAATGCCTTGCGGGCCGATGTACATGTACGACCCGGCTGTCATTTGGCCATATTGAGACACACCCAGGGCATTCATGCGCTCCCAATCGTCGGGTTTAGAATAGTTGGGTATCACCATGCCATTTGTCACCACAACACGCGGAGCATCTTTATGCGACGGGAAAAGCCCCAGTGGATGACCGGAATACATCACTAACGTCTGTTCGTCGGTCATCTCCGATAAATATTTCATCACCAGGCGATATTGAGCCCAGTTTTGGAACACTGCACCGTTACCGCCATAAGTTATCAGCTCATGCGGATGTTGAGCCACTCGCGGATCAAGGTTGTTTTGTATCATCAGCATTATTGCCGCAGCCTGGCGCGAACGTGCCGGATAAGCCTCTATGGGTCGCGCATACATTGGATAAGTCGGGCGATAACGATACATATATATGCGACCGTAGCGATGCAGCTCATCGGCAAATTCCGGAGCCAAAGTGCTATGCAACTCTTGCGGGAAATATCGCAAAGCATTGCGTAGTGCCAATTGCTCTTGCTCGGCAGTGAGAATATGCTTGCGCTTCGGAGCATGGTTTACACTCGTATCATACGGCTGTTTCTCCGGTAATGTTGCAGGTATGCCTCCTCGCAAATCAGCCTGAAATTCTTCTAGGTTCATAGTATTGTGTGATGAATTTATGTTTTTACTTACTTTATTTTAGAATTCACGATAGACAAAATCTCTGTTTCTCGATGGTTAGCGGATGTTGCCAAAATTGCAGCTTCATTTACCAGCGCAGAAGCGGCTTCGCGGTCCTTTAAACCTGCTGCATTTATGCGCACGTTTAATTCGGCGCCCAACACTGCAGCTCTAGCGGCTAAAGCGCCCACACCGGCATCACTTACTGATGCTGGATTACCTTCGCGCGCCATCTCCTCGATAACGTCAAAAGCTTCGGTTGCTGCGAGCATAGTCTTCAACGGCACCTGTGTGGCATAGAGTGTTGCTGCCTCCATGGCCTCAGCCCGTGCAGCTTTTTCTTCATCGCTGCCTTTAGGCATTTGTATTGCAGCCATAATCTTGTTAAATGCGGCTGTATCTTCATCTACCAAATCGAGCAAGCGGCTAACCAATGCTTGTCCTTTTTCAGCGCAATCAGAGAACTCTTCCCAACGGTCATCCCAACCGCGCTTATGCGACGACAGGTTGGCTACCATAGTGCCCAAAGCTGCAGCCAAAGCTCCCATATAAGCCGAAATTGAGCCGCCACCAGGAGCTGGAGACTCCGACGCTGTCTCTTCTGCGAAACCCTCACACGACATGTCTACCAAACGGTGTCCGGTTTTCGGTGCCACTAGATATTCTATTATCTTCTCTTCGGGTTTAAACGGAGCCAACTCATCTAGGCCCATCGACTTTATAGCTATGCGTATTATTTCCGACTCGCTTATACCAACAGAGCGTTGTTGTTTGCGGAGGAAGTATTTACCGGCATCAACTATTGCGCGTTTGGGCACAAGTCCGACAATCTCCGTACCGGTAACTCTGACGCCACGCGCAGCTGCAGCTCTTGTAACCTCGTCAAAAGCGATATGCAAGGGTGTAGCATTAATATCGGTAATATTCATTGACACTTGAGCAATGCCATATTCGTCAATAAACCAACCTATAGCCTTTGTGCCTTTTAATGTGCCGGGCAACATTATGACATTGCCGTTTGTATCGGTCAACGGCTTGCCGTTAGGTTTGCCTCCTTCTCGTTGTGGGCGGCCTTTTTCTCTAACGTCAAAAGCAATAGCATTGGCACGACGTGTTGAGGTGGTATTTAAGTTGAAGTTTACGGCAATAAGGAAGTCGCGAGCTCCAACAACAGTTGCGCCCGTACGTGCCACACCTTCGTCAAACTCACGATCGCCAAAGTCGGGAGCTTTACCTGCATGGTTCATCTTCTCGGGCAATGCTTCATATTCGCCCTCACGACAAACAGCCAAATTGCGTCGCTCGGGAGTGAAAGCTGCAGCCTCATAACAATAGGTTGGCACACTCAGCTCGTCGGCTATACGTTGCGCCAAAGTGCGCGCCAACGCGGCACACTCCTCGAGAGTTATACCCGAGACCGGAATTAACGGCAATACATCAGTTGCGCCCATACGTGGGTGCGCACCATGATGTTCGCGCATATCTATAAGCTGAGCTGCGCGCTTCACACCTTGATATGCCGCTTCACACACATCTTCGGGAGTGCCTACAAATGTGACTACCGTGCGATTGGTTGCTTCACCTGCATCTACATCAAGCAGGCGTATGCCTTTCACGCTTTCGATGGCATCAGTTATTTCTTTAATTATTTGCATATTGCGGCCCTCACTGAAGTTGGGCACACATTCAATAAGACGATTGTCCATGGTCAGAATTATGGTTAAAAATGATTTTTAATTTATGTTGCAAATTTAGCAAAATTTTGCAACTTTATGTTTTTTAGCGTAACAAAAAATTCAAAAAATAAGCACAATTATCCATTTTTATTTAAAAATAGCCAAATCGCACTGACTAGCAACCCTTTACCCCTACTCAAGTAATCCCGCATAGTCCCTACCGCACCCCGCCTCTCCCCAGGTTGCGAAATGCCGCGTGGCGGCTA
>CAZJEA010000024.1:0-14306 GCA_964544895.1 uncultured Bacteroides sp.
CAATTTGGCTATCCTCACGTGCCGTTAGGCACGATTTTGTAGGTAACCGCGGAGAAAGCGCGAGGCACGAGCGCGTCTCCGTGGCCGGCAGAGCCGCCGCAGCCATAGGTATGCGTATTTCCCCCCTCACCCGCGCTCCGCGTAGCGGTGCGTATAAAAAACTGCATCTCTGCATTTCTCCAACGCTATGCATGCCCTGCGCTTTCTCGGAGTAGTGCAACGTGTATGATATGGAGGATTTGCAAATATTACAAAAATGATACAAAAATAATACAAATAATTTGCGAAAAAATTAAAAAAAAGGTAACTTTGCAGCGAGAATTAGTTTTGAACTTTATCTTCTGAATGTTTAATTCTTATCTAGTACAATAATATAAATACCACAATCATGAAAAAGATTTATCTATTTTCGGCAATGTCCCTGCTCGCTTGTACTGTGTCATGCAGTAGTGATGATAATTCGGAAGGGACACATGGAGTTGGACAAGAATCAATTGAACTAAATGCAGCCGAGGCATCGACTATGAAAAATGTTCAGTCGTTCTCATTCAGCTTTTACAAGAATGTAAGTAGTGAAATGGACGAACAAGGAGTTTCAAACTTTGTTGTTTCGCCAATTAGTGCAGCTATGTCAATGGGTTTAGTTGTAAATGGTGCTGTAGGCACAAATAGGGCTGAGATTTTGAAGTCGTTCGATCTGGAAGCTAATGACATTGATGTATTTAATGGGTTGATTGGTAAGTTGGCAAAAGAATTACCGTTAATATTATCATCAGATTCGAAATTGTTATTTGCGAATTCGCTATGGATTGATAATAGTTTTACGTGTAAGCAGTCGTATGTTGCCGATATGCAGAGTAACTTTGCAGCAGATGTGCGCCAATTGTCATTTGCTAATTCTGCTAATGACATTAATGCATGGTGTTCGCAAAAGACTAATGGCTTAATCACTAATTTGATTGACGCTGGAGATCTTACGTCAGAAAATATGTTGTTGGCAAATGCAACCTATTTTCAGGCACCTTGGGATAAAACCTTTGATGCAAAAGATTTGAAGCGTACCGAATTTAAGAACGTAGACAATACTACCACAACGACAGAATTTATGCAGTCAAATCAGGCGATTAGGTATTATAGTACGTCGAAAGTGCAAATATTTTCTATAAAATATAAGGATTCAAATATGCGCTTTTTGATAGCGTTGCCTAATGATGGAGTAAGTCTTAATTCGGCATATCAAGCTTTGCGTACGTATGCAGACAATTCGATGAGCGAGTATGCTACCGGCAATTCACTTTTGCTCTTGCCGAAGTTTACGCTTAATTCAAAAATCGGCTTGAAGTCAGTGTATAAGAGCATGGGTATAAGTCATATTTTTGAACCAAAAAATTATGAATTTACCAATATCACAGACAACGATTTGTATGTGTCAGATTGCTCGCAAGCCACGTATTTTGCTATAAACGAAAAACAGACACAAGCAGCAAGTGTAAGTGATTTTGAGTTTTTATACTCATCAACAGGAGATGAAACGGCAAAAGCAGCTGTGCCAGGTACAATTGTTGTAAATCGCCCATTTATATATGCCGTTTACGATTCGGGAAACACGAATTCAATAGTGTTGATGGGCCGAGTAGAAAAGATAGAAAAATAAGAAAATATAAGAGACATAATAGCATAATAGAAAAACTCCATCGCTGTGTGTCGTTGGCAATATTGGCGATGGAGTTGTTTATTATTTTCCGTTGTAAGCTTTGATGCTTTGTAGCCGTTGTTGCGGCTCTTGGCTTCGAATGTAGTCGAGATTGACGTAGTGCTGACCGTTGCCACGATTAATGCTAAAAGCTTTACGCTTGCGAGAAATCACTTCGTTGCAGTCGGCAGATTTGTAACCCGGTTGTAGAGGGCGCAAACCGTCGGGCACGTTGTTAATAGTGACTTTCTGCACGTGAGAGAGAGGTGGGTATCCAATAGTAGTCCACATTGTCGCGTCTGAGGTGTTTTCAGACGGTTTAATGCCTTCGATAACAATAGAGGCGCTAGATATGCGGCGCGGTATGAAGTCTTGGTCTACAGCCCAATGCGCGGTGCTGTCGGCAAGCATATCCTTGTTTAAAAGAGAGTGGTAGAACGAGCGAGATGCTCTTTCCGTAAAATCTTGTGGGATGAATCCACCAACAGAAATTCGGTCGGCAAGTATGTGACACGCATTATCGTAGCGAATATAGCCCATGCCCGTGCTATCGTTTCCGCTTACAGAATAGTTGGTGCGAACAAGCACGTCATTGTCAGTGTCGCTTAAGTAAAAGGGAGTGTATGTGTAATCGTTAGTTTCGAAGTAAGCACCATTGCCTTGGGCGTCAATTACGCCAAAATTAGCTTGTACTCCCAATGGTTTGGGTAAAGTGTCAAGCAAATTCTTAAAATCATCGATGCTGCGGCAAACTTGCAGTGCTCGCGACATAACCAACCCTTCTCTGTCTTTGATTTTAGCGGTGTCGGGAGCCAGATTGTAAGAAGCAGTGTTCATTATGGCAAAACCAGCCTCATTCACACCCATCCAAGCCTCTCTAAGCAGCGAATCGCCACCGTTGAAAAGAGCTACGTAAGTGAGTGTGCCGTCGTGAGCCACTCGTTCTACAAAATTATCTTCAGCACCGGTATCGCGGTGTTTCCATAGCATAGGACGACCGTTAGCCGAGGCTTTAGACCCGATAATCATAGAAGTGCATGCAAACACCGGCGAAGTAAGCAAAAGTAGTGCAGGGATGATTAATTTTTTCATGTTTTGAGAAATTTCCAACAAAGATACGTCATTTTTGAGTAGGTGCAAAAAAAATTACTCGTCATCACGACGAATAATCTTCTTACCTTAAATCTAATACCATGAAAAACTGATGCAAAGGTATAATTTTTATGCTAAACAACATAATTATATACCATAAAAATCCATCAAGTTAACTATAATTAACTAATATGGTTGCTATAGTTGATATATGTTAATAAAATTAACTAATTATTTCTTTTTTCGGCGTAGTCGAGCTATCTTTGCGGCATAAACTTCAGCATTTTCTTCATCACCAATTTCCTCATAAAGATCTTTCAAGCGAGTGAGAAGCTTAATGTTTTTATCGTCAACGTTGTATGCACGCAGATAGTGCTCGAGAGCCATGAAAGCATCGCCGGTAGAGTGAGAGACGTCGCCGATGGCGATAAGAGCTTCGGTGTCGTCAGGGCGTATTTTTGCAGCGTGGAGGAGAGCCTCGAGAGCCTCTTCGGCGCGGTTACATTCAGCAAGTAATTTGCCTTTGCCAAGCCAGGCGTAGAAATGTTCGGGGACCAAGTCGATAGCCTTGTCATAGTTTGCGATGGCGGCATCAGCCTCCCAACTTTCGGCACCGAAGTCGTGGCCGAGAGCAACAAAGTCGTTGGCAATAGCATCGAGCTTCTTGGCAGTTTCTTTTTCTTTAGCTTCAAGTTCGGCAATGCGTTTTTGCAATTGAGGAATAATGTTGAGCTTACGCTGAATGTAGCGTTGAGCGACGCTATTGTTTTGCTCGCTGCGCAGACTCATAGCTTGAAAATAACAGCTCACAGCGGTAGAGATGTCGCCTTTGTCGAAAGCAATTGCGGCATTGTGATAAAGCTCGTCGGCACGCGTGGCATTTACGGCGTCATTGATTAGCTTTTCGTTGTTAAACGTGCGGCTAAAGTTGACAATAGCTTGATTTACGTATATGTCGCGAGGATTGACAGTAGAGCGCATAGTGATGCCATGTAAAGACCGGCAGCGGCTGAGAGCGACGTAAGTTTGACCACCGGCGAAAGCTCCTCTGCCAATGTCGATGACCACGCTGTTAAAGGTTAGTCCCTGGCTTTTGTGAATAGTGAGAGCCCACGCCAATTTGAGCGGGAATTGCGTGAAGCTGCCGAGTTCAATCTCGTCAATGGTTTTCTTTTTTTCGTTGTACACATATTTCACATTACCCCATTTTTCAGGTAAGACTGTGTGAAGCTCGCCGTCTTCGGTTTTTACCATCACTTTTTCGCGGTTGCAATGTTCAACAACGCCAATGGTGCCGTTCACCCAACGTTTTTCAATGTCATTTTTAATGAAAACGACTTGAGCGCCGTCTTTTAGCGTCAGCTCCATATCAGTAGGTAGCGACGACAATGGGAAGTCGCCTTCGATTTTGCCTTTGTAAGAGAACGGTTTAGTTGGGAGCTGATTGAGGTGAGTTTCGTTGATGTTGTCAACCATGTCGCGACGCGTAGCGATGACCATAGTCATTTCTTTAGTGTTTGTGGCTTGGCTATTGTCGAGGACAACGCGAGCGTTGAGAGTGTCGATGTCTTCGGGTAGAGGTTTACCGACACGAATACGGTCGAGCATATTAATAAGCTCCTCTTCGTTTTGTCGATATACTTTTTGAAGCTCAATGGGCACGAGTGAGAATTCGCTAAAAACTTTGGCATTAAAAAAATAAGGGTTGTTGTAAAAGCGGCCTAAAATGTCGCGAGTGTCTCCGGTAACTACCGGTTCGAGCTGAAAGACGTCGCCAACAAACAGCATTTGCTTACCGCCGAAAGGTTTGCGCATATTGCCTGAATAGACACGTAAGAGCTTATCGATGAAGTCGATAATGTCAGCGCGCACCATCGAAATTTCGTCAATAATCACCAATTCTAACTTTTGTATAAGTTTGGCGTGAGACGAAGAGTATTTCATGCGTTTGCGCAATACATTTATGGCAAAATCTGGATCGTCGGGCATCAGCGGTTTCAGCGGGAGTTTGAAAAAAGAATGTATGGTTTGTCCGCCAACATTCACAGCCGCAATACCGGTAGGTGCTAACACAACAAATTTCTTTTTAGTATGAGTGGTTATGTAGCGCAGAAAAGTGGACTTTCCTGTGCCCGCTTTACCGGTGAGAAAGACCGAGCGGTTTGTGTAAGTCACTAATCGCAATGCATTTTGAAATTCGTTATTGTCGAGATCAATCTGATTTTCCATAAACAGTATGGTCTAATTTTAATATAACCCCGAATGAGCAATAGCCCACCCGGGGTGATAATTGAAATGAAAACCTTATTTTAGAAGCGATATCCGAGTGAAACAACAATAGAGTTGTTAGTGTCGGTTACCTTAAATGAAGGAGCAGCGCCTGTTGCAGAGGTAGTGTAGGGGTGCAATGTAGATTCGCGAGAACCATGTACATAAGCACCGTCAAGATACCAGTTGCCGAAACGATAACCTAAGCCGAACGATCCGTTTTGAGTAGTTTTATCAAAAGCATAAGAAGGATCAGTGCCTGATGTGTTGATATCGTAGTTGGCGTCGGAAACCTCAGATTTTATGTTAGAAGTTTGTACGTTGTAACCTGCGCGGATGCTGAGTTGAGGAGTTAAACGATATTCAAGACCTACGCGGAAAATATTGCCTGCACGAGTGTAGTTGCGAATATCCTCGTTCATAGTTGTATTTTCTTGGTATGTGCCGCCACCCCAGTTGTCGTACACTTTATTTTCGATTTTCATGTCGTTGTAAGCTTGACGTTCGTAGTCAACGCTAATGATGGCGTTGTTGCCAATGACACCTGCAACACCTAAAGCAAAGCGCCAAGGAGTGCGTAAACGCCAATCGAACGAAGCATAATCGGTGTATTCCGTGCCGCTGGTAGGATTGTTGTTTGTAGAAACTTGTAGAGTGGGGTCAGAGTATTCGTAATACAAATCGGCTTGATAGTCGGTCTTCAAGTCGTAGTATGTAGGAGTGTGCACCGAAGCACCAATGCGAAGTTCGTTTACGGGTTTAAAGATCAAACCGAAATCAACTTTCCAACCGGTGCCGGTGATGCGTTTGTCGTTGCTAAGTTCGTAGTAAGCGTCGCTATTGCTGATAATGCCGCCGTGGTAAGCGTTGTAGGCATTAGCGTTAGACATATCTTCGCTATAATTAGTGTAGCGTTTGTATTCGATGTCGTTTATAGCGAGGCCAACACCCCAATAGACAACATTAGAGAAGTTACCACCGAAAGTGATGTTGTACTCATCAACGTAACCGTCTTCGTAGACGTCAAGTTGCGAATCGGTTTTTGTGTTTGAGCCATATAAACCTTTATATGAAGAAGAGTTTCCGCTTAAAGGGTTGATGAGGTATGAATTGTAAGCAAGAGCTCCAAGCCAGTCAACATCTGCTTCGTAAGGGTTGTAGTTAGTGCCGAAATTGAGGTTAGATTCGTCTACACCATCCATAAATCCTGCGATGTAGTTAGAAAGCGAAGTTCCGGCAGAGCTAGCGTAACCACGAGTGCGACGGCTAAATTGGTTTAAGCGGTTGTAAGAAGCACCAAAAGAGAAAGTTTCCATAGCGCCTTTTAATTTTACAGTACCGATATAACCGAAGTTGTTACAAGAAAATTTTGTTTTGTTGAATCCAACGCCGTCAGATTTGCTATTGTTGAAATTTAGGTCGAGAGATACACCGATTTCGCTACGGCGATAAACACCTATGCCGGCAGGGTTTTGAGTTACAGCAGTGAGATCACCACCGAGAGCAGTGAAAGCGCCACCCATACTCATATAGCGTGCAGTGCCGCGAAAACCTGGTTGAGTAGTCTGCAAAGCATCTACAGAGCTTTGTGCCATTAGTGCCGGTGCACTAGCAGCAACTAATGCCGAAAGGATTATTTTTTTCATTATAAGTGAAATTGTTATTTGCGGGTTTTACTGAAAGAGAAGAGAAAAATGGAGGAGAGAGAAGATGAGTAAGTGTATGTTGTTTAGCGACGTCCGCGGCCACCACCGCCGCCTCCGCCATGGCTACCACCACCGCCGAAGCCACCACCGCCACCGCGGCTGCTTCCGCCCCAGCTGCTACCGCTGCCGCGGCTAGAAGAGCTGTTGTAGTTGTTGTAGCTGTTGCTAGAGTTGTTATTGTTGAACGAATTGCTGCGACGAGGAGAGTTGCTCGATGAGCTGTTGCTGTTGTTGTAAGCGTTGTTTCGTCCGCGACCGGTTGTAGTGGGTGATACAGAAGAACTGCCATAGTTGTGAGAGCCGAATGAGCTAACACGATTGCCGCCGAATCCGCTGATGCGGTTGCCGCGAGTCATGCTTGAGCCTGCACCTGCACTGGCACGACGAACGCTGTTCATAGAAGATCCAATTCCGGCATAGTGACCATGTCCGCCGCCATTAATGATGCCGTGTCCGGGAGCACCGGCGAAACCACCGTGTCCGCCCCAACCATGGTTGTGGCCCCAGGTAAAGCCCCAACCGAAGCCGCCCCAGCCATAAGCAGGACCCCAGCCCCAGCTCCAAGAGTACCAGGGATCATACCAGCCCCAGCCCCAATTCCAAGCCGGGCTCCAAACATCCCAGTACCAAGGGTCGTACCAACCCCAGCGACCGAAGCGATAAGGAGAATACCAACTGCTATAGAAAGGATTGTCGTAAACGTAAACGTTGATAGTTGAAGCACCGCCGTTAGAAGCAGAAGCGTCAGACGAGTAGTAGTAATCAATTAAGTCTGAGTCACCACTATTGACTACCACATCAGGATTGTGGAAGCGCTCGATGCGGCGGGTAAAGCCGAAATCGTCAACATAAGTAGAGTCGGTGCTCACTTTAGTAGTATCAACGGCATAAGCACCGCGGCGGTTGTACTCGTCAACATCGCGAGTAGAACCGGTGTTGTAAGAGTAAGTGCCGGCGGCAGCATAGTCAGGCTGTATGACGTATGTTTGTCTTTGCGTAGTTGATTGTTTGGTAGATGTATTTGTTACAGTCGTGGTCTTTTTAGCTTTAGATGCGTTGTAATAAATATCATCATCGTAATCTTGAGCCGATGCCAACATCGGCAAACCAAGTAGCGCAATAGCTGCGATGCTCTGAGATAAGTATTTCGCTTTCATGTTTTGTCGATTTTTAAAAGTTTTAAAAGTTTAATTTTTTAGTTTTTATACTTTGACTAACTAAAAAGCGCAAAGTTTAGCCAAAGATAGATATTTTTTTTATCTCCAACAACAAAAAACACATAAATAATTGCAGTATAAAGCTAAATGCTAAAATGTAAGAGTTTGCATAAGTAGCTAAAAATGGCTAACTTTGCAATATAATAGTAAACGTATATAATGAAACATATTCGCAACTTTTGCATAATCGCACATATAGACCACGGCAAATCGACTCTTGCCGACCGCCTACTAGAGTATACGCACACTGTAGCAGACAAGGATATGGAGGCGCAAGTGCTTGATGATATGGATCTTGAGCGCGAACGCGGCATAACCATTAAGAGCCACGCAATACAGATGGAGCACGAAGTTGACGGTGTTAACTACACCCTCAACCTTATTGACACTCCGGGACACGTAGACTTTTCATACGAAGTGTCGCGATCAATTGCAGCATGCGAGGGCGCTTTGCTTATTGTAGATGCATCGCAAGGCATTCAGGCACAGACCATATCAAATTTGTATATGGCAATTGATAACGACTTGGAAATTATACCTGTTGTCAATAAATGTGACCTTGATTCTGCTAATCCAGAAGAAGTTGAAGATCAGATAGTAGAGCTTCTGGGATGCGATCATGAGGATATAATTCGAGCATCGGGCAAAACCGGTCTTGGTATACCGGAAATTTTGCGAGCTATTGTAGAGCGAGTTCCTGCACCAAAAGGGGATCCGGATGCGCCATTGCAAGCTTTGATTTTCGACTCGGTATTCAATCCGTTCCGTGGCATTATAGCTTATTTCAAAATAGAAAATGGTACAATCCGCAAAAATGATTTTGTGAAATTTGTATCTACCGGACGCGAATATGATGCTGATGAAATAGGAGTATTAAAACTAGATCTTTCTCCGCGCGCAGAGCTATCAGCCGGAAATGTAGGCTATATTATATCAGGTATAAAAACGTCGAAAGAGGTTAGAGTGGGCGACACTATAACGCACGTGCAAAAACCATGTGAAAAAGCTATCGACGGTTTTGAAGAAGTAAAGCCTATGGTGTTTGCCGGTGTTTATCCAATCGAAACAGAGGATTTTGAAAACCTCAGAGCTTCGTTGGAAAAGCTACAGCTTAACGATGCATCGCTCACGTTCACACCTGAGTCGTCAGCGGCACTTGGCTTTGGTTTCCGTTGCGGGTTCCTAGGCTTGCTACACATGGAGATTGTGCAAGAGCGTCTAGGTCGCGAATTTGATATGGACGTAATCACTACGGTGCCTAACGTTTCGTATCGCGTATATGATAAAAAAGGAGCTATGACAGAGGTTCACAATCCATCAGGATTGCCTGACCTAACACTCATAGACCGCATTGAAGAGCCATATATTAGAGCTACTGTTATAACAACGTCTGAGTTTATCGGTCCGATTATGACACTATGCCTCGGTAAACGCGGTGAGTTGGTGAAACAAGAATATATCTCGGGCAATCGTATGGAGCTTACTTACGATATGCCACTCGGAGAAATAGTTATAGACTTTTATGATAAGCTGAAGAGTATATCAAAAGGCTACGCATCGTTTGATTACCACTTGCACGATTTCAGAGAGTCAAAGCTTGTGAAACTCGACATATTGCTCAATGGCGAAAGTGTAGATGCCTTGTCGACACTTACACATGCCGACAATGCTGTTACATTTGGTCGACGTATGTGCGAGAAACTGAAAGAGTTGATACCGCGACAACAATTTGATATAGCCATTCAGGCTGCTATCGGTGCTAAAATTATAGCACGTGAGACAATTAAGGCAGTGCGCAAAGATGTTACTGCAAAATGTTATGGTGGCGATATATCTCGTAAACGCAAACTTTTGGAAAAGCAGAAAAAAGGTAAAAAGCGTATGAAACAAATAGGCTCGGTAGAGGTGCCTCAAAAAGCATTCCTCGCTGTGCTTAAACTCGATTAATAAAACATTATGGTAGTTACTCCTAATGCTAAAATTAATATAGGTCTCGATATTGTGAGTCGTCGTGCCGACGGTTATCACGATATCGTGACTGTTTTTGTGCCGGTGCCTTGGTGTGATATTCTTGAGGTAGATACCGCTGATGGCGCCAGTGACGAGCTAGTTGTGTTGGGCCGAGGCGTAGACTGTCCTCCCGAGAAAAATCTTGTTATGAAGGCGTGCCGAGCCTTGCGCAATAGCATTGATTTTCCGCCTGTGAAAATACAATTGACAAAAATTATACCTGATGGTGCCGGATTAGGTGGCGGATCATCTGATGCAGCGTTTACGGTTATGGCTATAAACGAACTTTATAACCTAAACCTTTCAGCAGAAGAAATGGCGCAGGTGCTTTCAGGCGTTGGCAGCGATTGCCCATTTTTTGTCTATAATCGGCCTATGTTGGCAACCGGAACCGGGACAACAATGACGCAGATAGATCTTGATTTGCACGGCAAATATATAGTGTTGGTTAAGCCGGCTAATAGCGCCGTCTCTACAGCGCAAGCTTATGCCGGGGTTACGCCCAAGGAGCCACAACAGCAACTTGAAGAGCTGATAAAGCTACCTATTGCACAGTGGCAAGGACAGGTGAAGAACGATTTTGAACCAAGTGTGTTTGCAAAAGCTCCGGCAATAGCAGAGGCAAAAGCAAAGATGATGCAGCTTGGCGCTATTTATGCCGCTATGTCAGGGTCGGGCGCCAGTGTATTTGGTATTTTCGACGAACCTGTCAGTGATGCAGTTGTAGAAAAAATATTTGCAAATTGCGACACATTTGTGGCACAGCTGTGACTTTTTTCGCCACGTTCGTTTAAATTTTGTTATCATAACCGAATAACTTATGCCAAATTCGATTGTTTGGCAATGTTTTTGTAGTGTATATTCTCAAACAAATAATATGATTATGGATAAAAATCAAAATAATAGCGAGCAAGAATTTGATGAAAACATCGAAAATGTTGACGTTGAATCAGCTCAAGAAGATAACCAACCCCAAGAGCCGGAAGTGGAGCTGACAGAAACAGAAAAGCTTCAAAAAGAGCTTGACGAAACACGTGCCGCTCTCGAAAAAGAAAAGAAAGAATATCTTTTCTTGATGGCTGACTTTGATAACTTCCGCAAGCGTGTGCTCAAAGAGAAAGCAGATCTTATAAAAAATGCAGGCGAAAAGACATTGTTGGGCCTATTGACAATTGTTGATGACTTTGAACGTGGTCTTGATGCTACAAAAGATGCTGACGCTACGGTGCGTGAAGGTATGGAACTTATTTATCAGAAGCTGGTAAAATATTTGTCGGATAATGGAGTTAAACCCATGTTAACAGAACCGGCAACAGACTTTGATGCTGATTTGCATGAGGCAATAGCAATGATACCCGCTCCAACAGAAGACCTTAAGGGTAAAATAATAGACACAACCCAAAAAGGTTATACTATTAATGATAAAGTTTTGCGCCACGCAAAAGTGGTTGTAGGTCAATAATTAAATCTTTTAAAGTTATATACCCATGGCTGAAAAAAGAGATTACTACGAAGTGCTTGGCGTTGACAAGTCAGCGACTGCCGACGAAATAAAAAAAGCATATCGCAAAATAGCGCTTAAATATCACCCCGACCGAAACCAAGGTGATAAGGATGCAGAAGAAAAGTTTAAAGAGGCTGCTGAAGCTTACGACGTACTATCGAATCCGGACAAACGTCAACGTTATGACCAATTTGGTCACAGCATGGGCGGTCAGCAAGGTTTTGGTGGCGGTGCCGGTGGTTTCTCTATGGAAGATATATTCGCTCAATTCGGCGATATTTTTGGCGGCGGAGGATTTGGATTTAGCGGCTTTGGAGGCGCTACATCACGTGGACCGCGTCAACGTCGAGGCAGCGACTTGCGTATCCGAGTAAAACTTACTTTGGAAGAAATAGCCAACGGCGCAACCAAGACACTCAAAATACCAACCTATGTGAAGTGTGAAGAGTGTAAAGGTACAGGTGCTAAAAACGGCACATCATACACAACATGTAATACCTGTCACGGCTCAGGACATATCACACGTGTGCAAAACACACCTTTTGGTGCAATGCAATCTACCTCTGTATGCCCAACTTGCGAAGGTCAAGGAAAGGTAATCACAGAGAAATGTCCACATTGTAATGGTCAAGGTGTTGAACGTAAAGAACAACAAGTTACATTCAACATTCCTGCAGGTGTTGCAAACGACATGGTGCTAACGCTGCGAGGCAAAGGTAATGCACCTGCACATGGCGGCATTAACGGAGACCTCCTGGTAGTTATAGAAGAGATAAAGCATCCGGAGCTAATACGTGATGGCAATGACTTGATATACAATCTGATGATTGATATACCGACAGCTGTGCTTGGCGGCTCTGTGGAAGTGCCGACTATTTCAGGTCGTGCACGAGTGAAAATTGCCCCCGGCACACAACCGGGTAAGGTTTTGCGTCTTCGTGGTAAAGGTCTACCTTCTACGGATGGTTATGGCACAGGCGATGAACTTATAAATATTATGGTTTACGTTCCGGAAAATCTTAACGATAAAGAAAAACAAATTTTCGAGTCGCTTAAAGATTGCGAGCGAGTAAAACCGAATGATTCAGATAAGCATCGCATATTCTCAAAACTCAAGCACATATTCACTGAAAACTAATTGGGTTACATACAATAAAAGCGAGGTTGCACCCAAACATGCAACCTCGCTTTTATTGGTAGGGGGAGATGATTTATCGTGTTAAGATGAGCGCAGATGTGGCAGCAACAGTTACGTTGCCGCCTTTTATAGCGCCAATCCCATCGGCGCAGATATTGCCATCTTGAGCTACAATGGTCCAATTGCCTTTAGGTATTTTTACGGTGACATCGTGATCGTTGCCGTTAAACACAACTTTTATCTCGCGACTGATATCGCCGTTAGCATTATTTTTTAAAGAGTATGATATTAAATTTGAATCGCTAACTTTATCGAAAACTAAATTTTTTGCTACATCGTCAGCAGAGGTCATACGAAAAGCAGAGTGCATCTTGCGCAATTTTATTAGTTCTTTGTAGTAATTAAATTGCTCAGCATTAGTGTTAAGTAAAGACCAATCGATCGCATTTATAGAGTCGGGCGATTTGTATGAGTTGTGCACGCCTTTTTTATCGCGAAACACTTCTTCACCGGCAAACATAAAAGGAGTGCCTTGAGAGGTGAACACTATGGTTTGAGCCAAACGAGCAGCTCTTTGACGTTCGGCTTCGGTTGAGCCGGGCATAGATTTAGCCAATTTGTCGGTAAGCGTCAAATCGTCGTGGCACGACACATAGTTTATTATTTGAGTCGGAGACGAGGCATAGGCAAATTTCGAATTATTACCTTTGCTGTAGTCAACCTGAGGGTGTGCAGTAGAACCGACAATGCCTATTTTTACAGTTTCTTCATTTCCGGGTTTTGCGGTTGCGAAACCGCGATCTTCAGCGTTAGAATAGTGTCCTTTGACGGCGTCGCGTAGGTCATCGCTGAAAACAGCAATGCCGGTCATTTTAGCAACATTTTCTTTGAGAGCGCGTTGCTCAGAAGGAAGAGGAGAGTCACCGGCAGTCCATCCTTCGCCATACACAAAAATGTTTTTGTTAATGCTTTTTAGGGCAGCAGCAACTTCGTTCATAGTAGCTATGTCGTGTATAGCCATCAAATCGAAACGAAATCCATCAATATGATATTCTGTAGCCCAATATTTCACAGAGTTGACAATGAAATTGCGCATTTGTTGGTGGTCAGAAGCCGTTTCATTGCCGCAGCCCGAAGCGTCGCTGTATGAGCCGTCTTCTCTGTGGCGATAGTAGTAACCCGGTGCCGTTAATGAAAAATTAGAGTTGTCGTTGTCGGCAGTGTGATTGTAAACGACATCCAAAACTACGCCAATGCCGGCATCGTGTAGCGATTTTATCATCTTTTTCATTTCCAGGATGCGAGTCATTGGGTTAGCGGGGTCTGTAGAGTAAGAGCCTTCAGGCGCGTTGTAGTTGTAAGGATCATACCCCCAGTTGTATTGATTAGCCGGGGCATTAGCCTCGTCAACAGAATTATAATCATAGCTTGGCAAAATGTGTACATGTGTCACTCCCAGTTCTTTGAGGTGATCAATGCCGGTAGCTTTGCCATTGCCATTTGTTGTGCCATGTTCGGTAAGCGCCAAAAATTTGCCTTTGTGAACGATGCCGCTACTGGGATGCACAGAGAAATCGCGATGATGCATTTCATAAATTACAGCATCTGTAATGGCAGCAATCTCAGGGCCTTTATCAGAAGCCCAACCTTCAGGATTAGTTTTCGCTAAATCAATAAT
>CAZJEA010000024.1:14406-18642 GCA_964544895.1 uncultured Bacteroides sp.
TTGTTGTCAACTGTAAGTTCCAAGTCTGACCCTTTGTAGGTGGGGTAGGATGCGTACACATCGTCAATCGGCATTATAGAGTGAGAAGTAGCCATACACATAGGTATATTAACCGCACCGAGCATTGCAACTACAGCGCAGCATACTTTTATGTTATGCATAAATAATTTTAATTGTGTAATGATATTGATTGGTTATCGTTTTTCAACGCTATTGCATTGGTCTATGCAAAAGTACAAAACATAAATTTCTTTTGCAAGCTTTAGTTGTTTTTTATGACTTAACCTTAATATTCCAACTAAAAATTCGTACCTTTGCAAGCATGTTTCGCAAGATAATTATACTTATATTTGTGCTTAGTGCTAATTACTTTGCTGTTTGTGCTCAAGATTATGAGACCGCTGTTGACACTGTCAGTCGGTCATATTTTTGGGAGAAAGGGCTTATTGGCAAAGTCTACAATTATTTTGGCGAATCAAACAAAGATCATCCCGAAAAGAAATTTGATATAAGCTTTATAGGCGGTCCTCACTATTCGAGTGAACAAGGTTTTGGTATCGGTCTTGTAGGCTCGGGCAGATACCGTGTGGGCGAATTTACCGACTCGTTAACGCCGTATAGCAATGTGTCGCTTAAACTAGATGTCTCTACCGGGCAAATGTATCAAATCGCAGCTGAAGGTTATCATATATTTAAGCACGATAAGTATCGCATAAACTACGATATTAAATTCTATTCGTTTGCAGACAAAATGTGGGGCATAGGTTACAATGAAAACCGACAAGATAGCAATGAGTGCAATTACGATAGGCTTCAGGCTATGGCTCTTGCCGATTTTGTATTCAATCTCGGCCATAAAATGTATCTTGGCCCAGTTGTTTCATTTAAATATACAAATGGCCGCAATTTCGACAATATAAGTTTGTTGCACGATCAGTCAGATCGCATTTTTACAACTGGCGTAGGTATGACATTTGTTGTAGATAATCGAGATATACCAACTGCAGCCACGCGAGGTTTGTATTTGCGACTGTATGCTTTAGTAAATCCTCGCTTTCTCGCAAACAAATATCGTTATTCGCTTGTTGAGTTAACTGCCTCATACTACCACAAACTTTGGCGAAATGCCGTTTTAGCCGGTAACTTCCACTCGCGATTCACATGGGGAAATACGCCATGGTGTCAACTCAGCTATTTTGGCGGTAGCAAGATTATGCGCGGTTATTGGGAGGAGCGTTATCGCGATAAAATGGAAAGCGATGTCACACTCGAACTGCGACAACGTGTATATCGTCGCCATGGAGTTGCTCTATGGGCCGGTGCAGGTGCAGTATACCCTAAATTCTCTGAATTTAAAACAAAAAATATACTACCCAACTATGGCATAGGTTATCGTTGGGAATTTAAACAAGGTGTAAACGTACGCCTCGATGTTGGCTTTGGTAAGCACGAGAGAGGCGTTAATTTTAGTATAAATGAAGCATTCTGAAAATCCTATTAAAAAATTTGGTCATTCACTTAGCAACCCGGCTACATGGGTTTGGCTTTTCGCTGTATTATTGTTAGTGCCCAATATCGGTCTATGCATCACAGAGCGAGTGTCGTTGCTGTCAAAAGTTACAAATCTACTACTACTACCGCTTGGATGCTATCTCACTCTCATTAGCCTCTCGAAAAAGATTGGACGAACAATATTGCTATTCCTCCCTCTATGCGTATTTTGTGCATTTCAAATAGTACTTTTATATTTATATGGCGAAAGCATTATTGCAATCGACATGTATATGAATGTTGTAACAACAAATCCGTCAGAAGCATGTGAGCTACTTGGTAATTTGCGCATCGCTTTAGCTACGGTGTTTATATGCTATCTACCGCCAATCATTTTTGCAATTTATGCTATTTGTAAAAAGCAATATGCACCGACTGACACATTAGTATCTGCGCGCAAATGCGGCATCACTCTTATAGTGTTGGGTGTTGCATCGCTTTTCGCTGCTCGCGCTGTAAACGACGAGTATAAAGTGCGTCGTGAGTTGTTTCCGTACAATGTGCTTGAAAATTTAGTTACAACAGTAAATCGCACTATGGAGGCAAATAATTACTATCAAACATCCGAAAAATTTAGCTATGCTGTAACCAAAACACATAGTGAAGACGCAAAAGAAGTGTATGTTTTTGTAATAGGAGAAACTTCGCGTGCAGACAATTGGCAAATATTTGGTTATGATCGCGAAACAAACCCCAGGCTATCAAAGCGCGGCAACATCACAACTTTTAATCGCACACTCTCAGAAATCAACACTACGCACAAGAGTGTGCCCATGTTGATGTCATATCTTAATGCTGGTAATTTTGGCGATTCGGTAGCGTGCTCGCGTAGCATATTTTCAGCATTCAATGATTGCGGCTATGAAACTGCATTTATATCAAATCAGCGTCGCAACCATAGCTACATTGACTTTTATGGAGAGGAAGCACAAAATGTTTTGTTCCTCACTGATGATGGTGAAGTGAAACCTGATTTTGACTTAGTTAATTCGCTTAAGCAATTTATTAGCAAATCTACATCAAACAAATTATTTGTAATACTTCACTCATACGGCTCTCACTTTGAGTATCGCAAACGTTATAGCGAAGACTCTGCATTCTTTACACCCGAAAATAATTCGGAGGCTTCTATTGAAAATCGTCAGCAATTGATTAATGCATACGACAATACAATAAGGTACACAGATACAGTACTCGACTCTGTTATAGCAACACTTGACGAGCTCAATTCGCTCTCGGCTTTGGTTTATGTTTCAGACCATGGTGAAGATATTTTTGATGATGAGCGAGGTCGTTTCTTACACGCTTCACCGGTACCTACGTATTGGCAACTTCATGTACCAATGTTTGTATGGCTATCGCAAAAATACATCGACACATATCCACAGGCACAACAAGCGTTGCGAGCAAACGCATCGCGTGACGTATCGTCAACAAGTGCAGCGTTCAATACGCTGATTGACATTGCCGGTATGCGATCTCCGTATTTCGACGAAACACAATCGCTTATCTCAAGTAAGTATAAATCGGCTCCGCGTCGCTATCTAAATGACTATAACGAGTCGGTAGATATGCATCACTGCGGATTGCGAGACTCAGACTTTCAAATGTTCCGCAAAAATTCTATAACGTTTGAATAAAAGAGACGTTTTAGCAACGATATTTATCCCTGCCAATAATCATTTTGGTAGGGATTTTTGTTATAAGCCCAAATAATCTTTGTTTCACTTATATCTAAATATTATGGATTTCATTTTTGTTGCAATTATTGTCTGTTTGTTTGTGCTTGCTATTTTCGACTTGTTTGTTGGAGTCAGCAACGATGCTGTAAATTTTCTGAATTCAGCGCTAGGAGCTAAGGCAGCATCATTTAAAACTATTCTCACCATTGCAGCAATCGGTGTTTTCATTGGCGCAGTAATGAGCAATGGAATGATGGATATAGCACGCCACGGCATATTTAATCCTGAGCATTTTTCATTTTTTGATGTTATCTGTATTTTCATGGCAGTAATGGTTGCAGATATAATACTCCTTGATATTTTCAACTCTTTGGGTATGCCGACTTCAACCACAGTGTCAATGGTCTTTGCCTTGCTAGGAGCGTCTTTTGCTGTTGCAATACTAAAAATGCAGGGAGATGATCTTCCGCTCCGTCTCGATGATTTGATAAATACAGAAAAAGCCTTATCAGTAATACTAGGCATATTCTTGTCAGTAGCCATAGCATTTTTCTTTGGCACAATAGTGCAATTTATCACACGTCTCATCTTTACATTTAATTATGTGAGCGGTTTGAAGTGGAAAATAGGCATTTTTGGAGGCATAGCCGTTACTTCCATCATATATTTCTTATTGCTAAAAGGCATTAAGGATATGTCGTTTATGACTCCACATTTAAAGTCTTTGATAGCAGAGAACACAACAGTTATACTCCTCACGAGTTTTGTGTTTTTTACCTTGGTTATGCAGTTTCTGCATTTATGCCGAGTAAATGTGCTCAAAGTTATTGTCCTCACCGGCACATTTGCCTTGGCAATGGCATTTGCCGGAAATGATTTGGTTAACTTCATAGGCGTGCCACTTTCAGGGCTCTCAGCATGGCAAGATTTTGTTGCCAACGGTAATGATAATCCATATTCGTTTATGATGTATTCACTTCGCAGCTCTGCTAATACTCCGTTC
>CAZJEA010000024.1:18742-21875 GCA_964544895.1 uncultured Bacteroides sp.
GTGTAGCCATAGACTCAGGCGCAGCTTTTGACTTAGTGCGAGCTTCGGTCAACCTTATGCTTGCGGGTATGCTTATAGCCCTGGGCACATCATTAAAGTTGCCGCTGTCTACTACGTTTGTGACATTTATGGTGGCTATGGGCACCTCGTTGGCAGACCGTGCCTGGGGACGCGATAGTGCAGTGTTTCGCATCACTGGAGTGATTTCTGTTATTGGCGGATGGTTTATCACTGCCGGTGCTGCATTTATCGGTGCGGCACTAATAGCACTTGTTATGCATGTTTTGGGCACTTTTGCTATTATTGCATTTGCCGCAGTCGCTATCTTTATTCTTATACGCAGCAACATACGCTATAATAAAAAAGCAGCAGAACAAGTAGATTCTGATTTCTTTGCGGAAATACTGTCAAGCAAAGATAAAGAGCAGGCATGGATATTATTGAAAAAGTATATGGCCGAATGTCAAAAACAATATTTATATTTTGCTGCTGATACGTATTCTGCCATAGTACAAGGCTTTGCAGCCGATGATGTGAAGCCACTCAGCAAAGTTGAAAGAGCTATAACAAAACAAAAGGCAATAATCAAAAATGAGCGCCGCAAACAGACCCTCTGCCTTCGACAAATCGACCATCAAACAGCGATAGAAAAGAGTGCGTGGTTTCATATTGCAAATAATGCGTGTTTGGGTATAAACTACAATCTGCGACGCATTAATGAGGTTTGTAAGGAACATGTAGACAATAATTTTCGCACGCTCCCGCAATTATTTTATGATGACCTTGTTGATGTTAAGTCTGAGTTGTTAGATGCGTTAAATATGTCAATGCCGCTTATAGAAAACGGTGACGCTGACCAAATAATAAAAATGCGACGCAGATGCGACGACCTTAAAGATAACATTTCAGCGAAATGTAAAAAGGTATATTCGCACCTGCGCAGCGATACACCGAGCAATCTGTCGGTGTTGTATGTCTATTTAAATTTGCTTCAAGAGTCGCAAGAGTTGATCTCAAGCTTGCGAAAACTCCTTCGCGCCTCGCTTAAATTGCGAGTTGATTCGGCTAGAACATCGGATCCCAGCAAGGGAGCACAGTAGCCTTTTGGCTCAGTATATCAAGCAGATTTTGAGGCACAAATCGGCGTTCAACCACCAAGCGGAACAAATATTCATCCATCCACTTGTCGGTAGCAATAAGGTGACCGTCGTTTGCAGTTTTACCCCAGCTGTTTTCAATGCGCCATTTTGTAGAGTTACCGTTTTGGTCAAGTTCAACGCCAACCAAAGTCATAGCGTGAGTTGAGCCGGAAGCACCGGTAGCAATGCGTTGCGCTTTTGTCATGCCAAATTCAACGCCCATGATAGAAGCATAGTCGTAGTTGTCAAGATTAAGAGTGCCGTTGTCGCGATTTAAATATTTGTTTACGTCGCAGCTAAAGTACATCGCAGTAGAGTCTTTAATTGATTCGATTGCCATTTTCTTGATGTCTTCGATAGGCACATTTATGTATCGCCAGTTTTCGCCATCGTAAGCATGACGGTCTAAATCTATTTCATAAACTTTATAGAACGGACGTGTTGGGTCGTTCATAAACATGACGTAGTTATTTTTTAGATCGTTGCCAAATAGCTCTTTGTAGAAGCTGATGGGGGTGTATTCTTTGCCTTTATATGTGAATTTTGTGGGAGGTACACCAAAATTCATTGCAAGCATACGATATACATCTTTCATCATTTCTTCTTTGCGCGATTGAACTGCAGAGGCTTTGCTCCCTTTAGAAACTAAATCGCGCAATTCCAAACCCCATTCTTTGAGCTTCCAGCCCAGTAATTTAGAGAATGTTGAGGTGTGGTTTGACGTGTAAGTTTCTGGCATTGCAGTAGCTGGTACTACGCCATATTTAGTGATGATGTCTTGCACTCCGGTAAATTGGCCACCGTCGCCAATGGGGTTGTGAAATAGCCATTCCACTTTGCGATCGTCCATAGGCTTTTTGGCAGTATCTATTACTAGTTGCAAGAACATATTAGATTTTTCTAATTGGTCATAGAAAAAGTTGTAAGCTTGCGAAAGTTTCAACTCTGAAAGATTGTGTTCTCTGATAGCTTGAGCACGAAGCACATTCAATCCGGTGAACAACCAGCAACGGCCTGAGCGTTCTTGGTTGGTGATGCCTTTTGAGGGTACTTTGTAGGTAAACTCGTCATCTAAGCTGTTGCGCGCGTCGGCACTTGCAGCAAGGGTGTTGATGTCGGCTGTGTTTAGTGCATTGTGCAGCCCGCGTTCAGCTGCACTTGGCGAGTACGATTGAGCTAGACGATTAAGAGTGGCTTCATCGAGAGAGCCGGTAGTCTGAGCTGTCATTCCTAAAGCAGTGGCAGCTGCAAAGCCTAGTAAAAGGTTTCGTAATTGCATGTTGTAATCAAGTTTTAAGTTATTATTAGTTTAAGTTGTTTCTTTTCTTCAGCAAATATACAAAATTTATTTCACTGTTACCACGAGAGTGCTGACAGATGTTGAACTTATTCGAAATCCATCTTCAGTTAGCCCCTCGGTAGAGCGTTGACCTTTTAGAATGTCGCCTTTGCGCACTTTCGCCCGGCCTCTACTGTTTGCAGATAGGCACCCGATATGCGATTTACAAAGGGTTCTAAGTATAATTAATAGGTTGTGTTCTCTATATATTTGTTTCCACAAATTTAAGCAAAAAAACCGTTTGGTCATCGACCAAACGGTTTTTATACTGTTTTTTGGTTTATCCGTGACTTTTATTAAGCCTCGGCAACAGGAGTAACGTTGATGAAACGACGTCCGTTGCGGCCTTCAGTAAAGAGAACTGTGCCGTCTACGAGAGCGTAGAGAGTGTGGTCTTTACCCATGCCCACGTTGTGACCGGGGTGGTGTACAGTGCCACGTTGACGTTTCAAAATGTTACCTGCTTTAGCGAATTGACCGCCAAAGATTTTAACGCCGAGTCGCTTGCTTTCTGACTCACGGCCGTTCTTAGAACTACCAACACCTTTCTTATGTGCCATGTTTGTTGAGGTTTTTAAGGGTTAAGCGACTACTTCTTTAATCACGATTTTGGTGAAATATTGGCGATGGCCGTTTTTACGACGATAGCCTTTGC
>CAZJEA010000025.1:0-6605 GCA_964544895.1 uncultured Bacteroides sp.
AGAGTAAAAAGGACCAACCTTTTTACTCTTTTTGTGTATGTCTAGTTCTTAAATAGCGACGAACCCGAATCAGAATTATTCAGAGAGCGTCTACCTGTGTTAAATAGCGTGCCGAAGTCGGTAGAATAGCTCACCGACAGCACCACCATGTTAGCATTGTTTTTTATGTAACGGTCGCTTGAGTTAGGATTTACCGGGGAGTAACTCCATGACGGATATTTGGTGCCTTTCTTTTCGAACATATACCACCAACCACCGGTAATAGTCCAATGCTTGTTCGGTTGATACTCAATATCAATGCCATCGCCATTTTCGTCTTTGCCAACTTCATATCCATTGAGATATTTACCGGGAATTTTGCGCCAATAGCTTATTGTCACCGGACCTTTAGACCACCACAAACTTATTTGTCCGGACCATGAAGTGAGGGTTTTACTCCAATTTTCACCCGCAGCCCAATAGCGTGACATATATAAATTTGCGCGAGCACCAAATCCGGCAATATCGCTAATCTTAGCAAAAAGGCTATTTACAAGAGAGCGTTGATAGTTATAGTTGTTGCTCTGACTGAGGAACAGTCCATCGCCAAGATAAGAGAACTGATTCATATACGGATGTTTCACATCGCGGTAAGTTATCAACAACGATGTAGAAAACTTTTTGAAGTTGTATGCCGGCATTAATTGATATACCAAAGCATTAGAAGTGCGCAGATCGTGATTGCCGTTTGAGATGATGTACTGCGACTGTTGGCGAGCATAGTCGGTCAAAGCAGAAAGGCTGGGTATTGAAGGACGGTAAGCAACTGCCAGTTGCATACTCCACTTTTTGTTTATAGACCAACGAGCAAAGATTTGCGATAGGTTGCGCGAGAAATTGCGCTTGTTCAAATCATTTTTCATCCAGAACAGTTTCATACCCGTAGAAAGCGACACATACAAATTCTTATACTGTTGCGACAACTTAGCATAGATGTAGTTGTTATTTTCGGTAAGCACCGGTTTATAATCAGTGCCCAGGTATTTGTTTGTGCTATGTGAGAGCGTGTTTTGGACACCTGCCGAAAGCGATGTGTTTGAGGAGAAGTCGTGATTATAAGAGATCTCCGAAATCAACGAACGACGACGGTTTTCGACAGCGTTTTTATAGACATCGGAGTTTGCGTCATCGTAATTATAGATGTTTGTGCGTTTATAATCATCAGACGAAAGCGTGCCTACGACCTGCACCTCAAGAGAGTTTTTGTCGTTGAAATCTCTACGCAAAAACAAATCGAGAGATGGAGACAGCTCCTTATCAGTGACATTGTATTTATAATCATAATTACCAAGCTGCGAGTCGTGAGCATCGCCCAAAGTACGATTATTGTTAGAACTCGTATCAAGTTTAAACGTCGAAGAAAACAGAGTACTGCTGTTGGGGCGGTAGTTATACTTAGCTTGCAAGACGTTTGTGAAATAGTTGAATGGATTGCGATCGTTCTCAACCAAATCCACTCTATAATCGTTGCCGATATACGACTCAACACTGCTGTCATATACGCTATGGTAGTTGCGCCACGACGAATTATAAGCCAGAGAGAACTGCGAAGGTCCCTGATGATATGTAAAGTTTAAATTATCATCGAAGAAGCAAGTTGTAGGGCATCCGCGCAACCAAGCATAAACCGAGCCACCATCATCACGTCGTTTTAAAATTACGTTGACGAATCCGCTATTGCCTTTATCGGAATAGCGAGCAGGCGTGATACGTGAATACTCCACACGGTCAATATCTTTTGCTTGTAGAGCATTAAAATCGTTCATCGACGAAGGCACTCCATCAATGAGTATCACAGGTGTGCCACCATCAACACTAATTTTACGCGACACCTTGTCAGTGTCAAGTCCGGGCAGAGGCAATTTATCGAAAAGCGTAAGCGCCGTTGACGACGCTTTAATCTCAGCAGCTGACGGGATAACAATTGTGCGACCCTGTTTACCTTGCACAACCTGCTGCGCTGACACAGTAACCTCATTAAGAAGCACGCTGCTATTAAGATAGAGAGTACCCAAATCAATATTTTTTGAGCCATTAGGTATTACTATTTCAGTATTACTAAAGCCTACATAGCTCACCACCAAGTCAGCAGCATCTTTAGAGTCGACATCAATAGCAAAAGCGCCATTATTGTCAGTGGCAACTTTGGCTAAAGTAGTGCTAGCCGATTTGAGTTCACAAAGAGCACCAATAACAGCAGTAGAATCATTATCGGCAAGTACAACACCTTTTATATTGCGAGCTGACATAGAAGAGGTCCCCGCAATAATAAAAGCGAATATTATCTTTTTATACATAATTATCTTTGGCTAGAGCATCAGAGTATAAATTGCACGCGAAACTGTGGCAGTGATTTGGAAATATCCCCCAAACGAAGCGCCTTTGTTTTCGTGCAACTTGGCTACCAGCGTATCAATATCAGGATTTTCAATACCCAGTTCAGCAAAAGTGGTTGGCATGCCCAACGATTTGTAGAATTTGCGCAAGGCAGCTATGCCTTTCACGGCAGCAGTTTCGTCGTCAGCATCAACGATATTAAAAATACGTCTAGCCATTTGAGCAACTTTAGCCGGGCGGTGTTGCGACATGTACGTCATCCAAGCCGGATTTACGACAGCCAATCCGGCGCCATGAGTAACGCCATAGACAGCGCTAATTTCGTGCTCCATGGCATGGCTCACCCAATCTTCAACGCGACCACAACCGCACACGCCATTGTGCGCGAGAGTGCCTGCCCACATTATATTCGCACGGGCATCGTAATCGTTAGGATTAGCCAATACTTTAGGTGCCTCGGCGATGATAGCCTGAAGCACCCCTTCGGCTA
The DNA here is from genome assembly GCA_964544895.1 of uncultured Bacteroides sp. Lineage (GTDB taxonomy): Bacteria > Bacteroidota > Bacteroidia > Bacteroidales > Muribaculaceae > CAG-873. Next base: position 2,867 of record CAZJEA010000025.1, read on the forward strand.
CGCGGTCAGTCACCTCCACATTTTCAGTAGGCGAATAATAGCGTTCAAAGATATGAGCCATCATATCGACAATGCCGGCAGCAGTTTGATAAGGCGGCAAAGTCATAGTCAGCTCAGGGTTGAGCAATGAGAATTTTGGGCGCAGCACAAAATCGGTGCGGAGACTTATTTTGTGCATGCCATCTAATTTTGTTATAACCGAATTACCGGAGCCTTCGCTTCCGGCAGCCGGGATAGTAAGGACCACACCAACAGGCAATGCTTGCTTTATTACAGCTTTACCAGCCCAGAAGTCCCAAAAATCGCCATCGTAAACAGCGCCGGCAGCAATAGCTTTAGCAGTGTCGATAACAGAGCCACCGCCTACGGCAATCAAGCCGTCGATATTATTTTCACAAACAATATCAATGCCCTCATAAACGCGATCGTCAGTAGGATTTGGCTTTATGCCGCCTAACTTTTCAAAGGCGATATCGGCATCAGCAAGTTTATTACATACACGGTCAAGCAGGCCGCTACGCACGGCAGATCCGCCACCATAAACTACAAGCACCTTGTGCATGCCAACAGCTAAAGCTTCAGTGCCAACATTTAATTCAACGCCACGACCAAATTGGTAACGAGTAGGAGTGCAATATGAAAAGTTTATCATAACAAAATTGATTTAACTTAAGGATGAAGGACAATGCAGAAACATTGACAATGCGAAGTTAGTAAAAAAATAAGTATAGAATAAAAATCGGGTGATACTTTTTAGCAAAAAACTTCTATTGCAAACTTTTTTGAATAATTAGTGTTTTAGGTGATATATTTTTATTCACTTATTAACCTCATGTTTAACCCTAATCACAAGTACGATGAAAAGGTTGTTTTTACTTAGCGCTTGTTGCGCCATGTTTGCGATACAACAAGCAAATGCACAAACAGACATTATTGTAGACATAGATGTTGCGCCATGCAAAACTAACTACTATTCGACGTCCGGGAGCAACTGGTTTATGCAGTTTGGAGCCGGAGTCAGCTCGCCGTTCGTAGAATTTTCGCTAGAAAACGGGAAAGCAAAACACCATCTCACAGCAGCCTACACGCTAAGCGTAGGCAAATGGATGAGCCCATATATAGGGTGGCGCACCAGTTTTTTAGGCGGAGCTCTACATTGGGATAATCATACGTATTCGAAATCTAAGTATGTGAACGCAAATATTGACTTTATGTGGGATATGTTTAACTCCGTACATTCAGTCAATAGCAGTCGTGTGTTTTCAATTGTACCGTTTATAGGCATGGGAGGCACTTTTTGCTGGGATTATAAAGCGACAGAATCGAATGTGCACAATCGACACGGCAAAATAAAGCGCAATCAGTGGACATTGCCCGTAAGCGCCGGATTGCAACTGCGATTTAGGCTTTGTCGATATGCCGACTTTTTTCTTGAAGGGCGCGCACAATTTTATGGAGACAACTTCAACAATTGCGTCTACGGACGGCCTATTGATATAAATATAGCTGCCGTGGGAGGACTCACAGTGAAGTTTGGCGGAGATAGTTTCAAATTTTTCAACGCGTGCGACTACATGACACTAATAGGCAATCTCAATAACCAGGTGAACGAAATGCGCGAAGCACTCGCCGCCACGTCAGTAGCATTGGCAGCTGCCGAGGCTCAACTGCCATGTCCGGAAGCAGCACCAATAGAGCCTACCGAAGTTGTAGTGCTAGAACAAACGCCACTAATGGCGACGGTTCGTTTTGCTCTCAACTCAGCTGAGATAACGCAGCAAGAACAAGTTAATGTTTATAACGTGGCACAGTGGATGGAGCAAAATCCGAATCAAAATGTAGTGATATTGGGATATGCCGACCGCAATACGGGCAGCAGCAACTACAATTTAGCACTCTCACAACGTAGAGCCCAAAACGTAATGCAAATGTTGGTAGAAGAATATGGAGTAGACTCAACACGACTCACAATCAAAGCCGAGGGATCAGACGTGCAACCATACGAAATAAATAATTGGAACCGAATTGTTATCTTCTCACCCCTATAACAAAAAAAATTACTCGTCATCACGACGAATAATCTTCTTACCTTAAATCTAATACCATGAAAAACTGATGCAAAGGTAGTGCTTTTTACTTACACTACAAATATTTACACCAAAAAGTTGCATGATATTAACTTTAATTATATTTTGACAATTGTATTACAATTTTATTACAGATTTGTTAACAATTTTTGCTCTCATTAGAAAGATAAGCCAAGCCTCATAGAAGCGTAGCTAATACCCGGGCATTTGCGCAATCTATCGCCCAACGAGCAAATATCTTGTCCGACATAAGTATAACCTATAATCAGATGCGAAGAGAATGATTTGCTATGAGCCAAAGTGATACCAATGCCGGCAGATGCATAAGCCGAGTTTTCTTGAGTATTATCCTCATGATAAAGCAATGCAAGACCACCTCTGACATCAGCAAAAAGCAATTTCTGCGTGTTGCTAAAGTCGGTGCGAAAGACTAAAGACAGAGGGTAAACGCGAGCAGAGCTACCAACAATGATGTTAGCTTCAGCCGAAGCGCCCAAAAAGCGAATGAACTTGTAGCTCATGCCAAACTCACCGTTAATGCCAAGAGTAGACATATCGTGTCCACTCAATTCGACACCACCATTCAATCCCGCGCCCCAAGCGAAACGCAACGGTCGCGGGTTGGTGTTTTCTTGAGCGAATGAAGTTTTGCCAATAAGGCAGACAAGAGATATGATAATGATTTTTATAAATTTCATTTTTTTATGAGTTTGAGACAAGTCCAGTTTTTGTCTTCAGTGAACGAATCTTTACTTAAGCCCAGAGGCTCAGCTGCAGCCATTATGACGGGGATGTCTTCGACATAGAAACCGCTTAGCAGCATCACGCCACCGCTTTTGAGAGCTTTAGCATAACGGTCAATATCACCGGTAATGATATTTCTATTGATGTTAGCAACAAACACATCAACCGGATCAATGCCAGCCAAAGCCGAGGCATCGCCATTTATAAGTTTAATATCCGCTTGATTGTTAAGACGAACATTTTCTACAGCATTTGTATAAGCGAATTCGTCTATTTCAATACCTGTTACATTGGTAGCGCCAAGCATGCTTGACAAGATAGCCAAAATGCCTGTTCCGGTGCCCATGTCAATGACAGCTTTACCCTTGAGGTCGAGATTGAGCAGAGCAGAAATGACTTGCGAAGTAGTAGCATGATGACCGGTGCCGAAGGCCATTTTCGGATCAATAACTATGCGATATTGAGCTTCGGGGACATCTGTGTGGAAGCTGCTATAGATAGCGCATTTATTGCCAACGACGATAGGTTTGAAATAATTCTTCTCCCATTCGGCATTCCAGTCTTGTCCTTCAATAAAATTATCGTGAACAGTCATGCTGACATGCATTGGGAAATCAGCGACAATCAAATTGATAGCTTCGCGGTTAAAATCTTCTTCACGCACATAAGCAGTTAAACCATTGTCGTCAGGAACAAAGCTTTCAAAACCAACATCAGCCAACAAAGCAGCCAACAAATCAGTAGCATCTTCGCTACACGGTTTCATGTCAATTCTTACTTCACGATAATCGTTCATTTCAAGCAATATTTTGAGGGTTAATACTTTTCTATGTGCAAAGTTACAAAAAATTTCATCAATGCACCAAAGATAAGGCTGCCAGTCGCAAACGCTGCTCAGCGACAGCGAC
>CAZJEA010000025.1:6705-21751 GCA_964544895.1 uncultured Bacteroides sp.
CCTTTTTGAGGGGCAAACATCAGAGCATCGAGCAAGGGCACCGCAACATCGCAGAGTCCTACCAATAGCTCTCTCCAATTGTAAGCCGGTGACAAGGCGTCGAGCATACCCTCACCACCATCGCAAGTAGCAGTGCCACCTACGCCAAGAAAAATGCGACGCGCGCCTTCGTCGGCAATCACGTTTAACATTTCGCCAAGAGGGGCGCTAGTAGCCGTAAGGATATTGTGTGTAGAGCGGTCAATTTGTTGCAGACCAATCACAGCACTAGAGTCAATAGCAGCTTCACGAGTCAACGGATTAAAAAACCATTTGCCACGGCATTGCCAGGGCGAATCTGAAGCTATAACTTGCGATGTCCCTTCTCCTCCATCAGCCATCGGAGCTACCAGGCAATTATCTTTGCCAAGTGACGAAGCTATTATTTCGGCCGCGCGCTGCGCAGTCATTGTTCCCTTAAATTTGTCAGTTGCTACAAGTATCATTGCAATATGAGTTGAAGTAAAATTGCATCAACACGTGCATGACCTCGAGAAAGCCAATTGCGCAACGTGCCGCTTTTGACAAAACCGGCTTTAGCGAAAAGGCTTAAAGATGCAGCATTATCAGCAGCGACAATCGCAGCCAATTGCTCAAGATTGTATCTTTGAAGTGCAATATTTTTGGCTGCATCTAAAGCGCGCGCACCATACGAGTGCCCACGATAAGGCTCTTCGATATAAATGCTAAGGAATGCACGGCGGTCTCTTCCACTAAAATCGCATAGGTCAACAGTGCCAATTGTGGTAGTCTCTTCTCCAACAACATCAATCATAAAACGGACTTGACCATTAGCAAAGATATCATCGTCATAGTTTTGTAGATAGCTCCACAATATATGACGAGACACTACCGCCGAACATAATGCATTATCCCATTGAGTGGGATCGTTTTCCCAACGATATAACTTATCGAGATCGTCAGGTTCGGGTGCACGTAATTTCAATATTTTTTCCATATATATGGCGTAACATTGCGATGAATGGCGCAAATGTACAAATTAAATGGCGAAAATTTTTATTATTGCGCAATAAATGTGTAATTTTGTAACAGAATAAATTATACTTCGCTAAACGCTCATGATAGAACGAATTATTATTATTGAAAATGTTGATCCGGTGATATTTTACGGAGTAAACAATTCAAATATGCACTTAATACGCAACCTATTTCCAAAGCTGCGCATAGCAGCGCGCGGCTCTGTGATAAAGGTTATCGGTGAGGAAAGCGAAACTGCCGAATTCGAGAAGAAGATAAAAGAGTTGGCAGACCATGCAGAGCGATACAATCGACTAACAGAAGAAACTATACTAGATATCATAAAAGGAGAAGCGCCACAAGAGTTGAAGCGCGATGATGTAATCATTTATGGCATAAACGGCAAGCCAATAATGGGACGTACTCCCAATCAGCAAAAGTTGGTAGAGACGTTTGCCAAAAATGACCTCACCTTTGCCATGGGGCCTGCCGGCACTGGCAAAACCTACATAGCGATAGCACTGGCAGTTCGAGCTCTGAAAAATCGCGAGATACGCAAAATCATACTTTCACGTCCGGCGGTAGAAGCGGGAGAAAAACTCGGTTTTTTACCCGGAGATATGAAAGACAAGATAGACCCGTATTTGCAGCCGCTCTACGATGCACTTGAGGATATGATACCGGCAATGAAATTGCGCGAGTATATGGACTCGAAAGTGATACAAATAGCGCCTTTGGCATTTATGCGCGGTCGCACACTCAACGACGCCATTATCGTTTTAGATGAAGCCCAAAACACGACTACTCATCAGATAAAAATGTTTATGACCCGTTTGGGCATGAACGCCAAGATGATAATCACAGGCGATGTGACACAGATAGATTTGCCACGCTCAACACAGTCGGGACTAATTCAAGCGCTACGCATACTTGATGGCGTTGCCGGAGTTGGACGCGTGGAGTTTGGCAAGAAAGATATAGTGCGACATCAATTGGTGCAACGCATAGTAGAAGCATACGAGCGTTTTGATGAAGCACAAAAAGCCGAACGCGCAAATCAAAACGAGAGTGCGCCAGAAAATCAACCCGAATAGTTTTACCAAAATTACATATAATCATGTCAACCGTAAAAACTCTAACAAACACGGATTTTAATTTCCCCGGTCAAAAAAGTGTATATCATGGCAAAGTTCGTGATGTATATAACATCAACGATGATATATTGGTGATGGTGGCAACCGATCGCATCTCGGCTTTTGACGTAGTATTGCCCAAGGGTATTCCCTTCAAAGGACAAGTACTAAACCAAATCGCTGCTAAAATGCTCGATGCTACCGCCAGTGAAGTTCCAAACTGGAAGATTGCAGTTCCCGATCCAATGGTAACCGTAGGATACAAATGCGAAGGTTTCAGAGTTGAAATGATTATCCGCGGCTACTTAACCGGTAGTGCATGGCGCGAATATGCAGCCGGCAACCGTGAGATCTGTGGGGTTAAATTACCCGAAGGTATGCGCGAAAATCAACGTTTTGCCGAGCCCATCATCACACCGACAACAAAAGCAGATGCCGGACACGATGAAAACATTTCACGCGAAGAAATTATCCGTCAAGGCATTGTCTCAGAAGAAGACTATGCAGTAATGGAAAAATACACTCGCAAATTGTTTGAAATTGGCACACGCGTAGCAGCTGAGCACGGCCTTATTCTCGTAGACACAAAATACGAATTTGGCAAGCGCGACGGCAAAGTTATACTTATTGACGAGATACATACCCCCGACTCTTCACGTTACTTCTACGCTGAAGGCTACGAAGAGCGTTTTGAAAAAGGCGAAGCTCAACGTCAACTTTCAAAAGAGTTTGTACGTCAATGGCTTATGGACAACGGATTTATGGGCAAAGCCGGACAAACCGTACCGGAAATGACCGACGAAATATGCAACAACATATCGGCACGCTACATAGAGTTGTTTGACCACGTAACCGGCGAAACATTTGCACCGGCTCCAGAAGAGAATCTAAACGAGCGCATCAGCCGCAACGTTCTCAACTGCCTAAACCAACTCAAAGGTTGATTAATGTCAGAAAAAGTAGAAAATATAACACCATACGAAACATCGAGCGCGAAACACGAACAAGTGCGCTCGATGTTTAACTCCATTGCTCCCGTCTACGACCTAATGAATCGTCTAATGACTTTCGGCATAGACAAACGTTGGCGAAGTTTGACGGTAAAAACAGTGCGCAATTCAGGCGCAAAAAATATATTGGATATCGCAACCGGTACCGGCGACTTAGCAATCAAATTGGCAAAGAAGATTGACAGAGCCGTTGTAACCGGGGTAGATCTCTCGGAAGGAATGATTAAGATAGGGCAAGAGAAAGTAGCGCAAGCCGGATTAGAAGAGCGCGTAACACTATCAACTGCCGATGCACTAAATCTGCCCTTCGACGATAATAGCTTTGACGCAATAACAGTGGCCTACGGAGTGCGCAACTTCGAACATCTCGACAAAGGCTATGCCGAAATGCAGCGCGTGCTACGCCCCGGAGGATTGTTGTGTGTGTTGGAGCTCACCACTCCCTCTTCGCCTTTAGTTAAGCCATTTTACAGTGCTTATACGCGTGGCATCATACCCATAGTAGGGCGTTTGCTATCAAACGACAAACGCGCCTATACATACTTGCCAGAAAGTATTGCCGCCGTGCCTGCTCGCGACAATATGTTAAAACTTATGAGCAATGCAGGTTTCTCTACCACGAAGTATCGTTCACTTACCTTTGGCGTTTGCACGCTATACACTGCCGAGAAATAACATCAGGCAGTAAAAATTTTTAGCTAACATCAAACACACTTATGAAATTATTACGACTTATGCGATATATACAATTACTCATAATTGCATTGGTTTCATTAGTCGCTTCGGCACAAACAGAAGTAGATAAGCTCTTGTACTTTGACGAGAACGGATATCCGGTATTTGCGTCAGACACAGCAGCTATCAACATGAATGAGCCGATAGATACAACAATTGTTGTGAGACCTTTGTCAAGTTCGTTCTTCACTCCGGCTGTTTATACACACTATCAATATTTTAACGATTTTGACCCGTTAGCACGCAGACATCACGAAAACGAGGCGTTTGCATGGGTAGACGAGGTTAATGAGACTACGCGCGCCGAGGCGATGTTGCGACAACGCTATATGCTCAAAAACCTTGGTCGCGTGCACTACAACGTAGCCACAATGCGCCAAGCCCCAAAAGTTTATTATGCAGAAGTAAATCCACGTGAGCACACCATAAAAATGGTAGAGGCAGAACGCACTACACCGGACAAGATAGTGCTCGACGGAGGTAAAAAGCGGCACTGGCTACGCACATTTAATGCATCGCTACAATTCTCGCAAGCGTATGTTTCGCCCAACTGGTATCAAGGTGGTAATAACAACTTAAACATGATAGCAAACCTTTACTACAACGTAAAACTCAATCAAAACTATCATCCGAATTTGTTGTTTGAATCAACCTTCCAATACAAATTAGGCATGAATAATGCGCCCGACGACTCATTGCGCAACATTTCAATATCAGAAGACCTTTTGCAAATCAACTCAACCTTTGGTATAAAAGCGGCACACCGTTGGTATTATTCAATCACAGCACAGTTTAAGACACAGGTGCTAAATTCGTACACAAAAAACACCAATAAACTGAGCTCAGCATTTATGTCACCGGGTGAATTAAATGCAGGTCTTGGTATGACGTATAACTACGCAAATAAGAAGAATACATTCAGCTTTGATGCATCGGTAGCACCGCTTTCATATAACATCAAGACGTGTTTGAAAGCCGACTCATTACTCTCACACGAAAGTTTTAATGTGAGGGCAGACCGCGACTACTCAATGTCGTTTGGTTCGACGGCTGAGTGTAAACTTGTGTGGAAGATGACGTCGAACATACAATTTACGAGCCGACTATATGTATTCTCCGACTATTCGTACATTTACGGAGATTGGGAGAATACACTAAATATGGATATCAATCAATACCTCTCAACTCAACTATACGTGCATGCCCGCTATGATTCGACGACACCCCGCACAGACGACCCCTCGTGGCACAAGCTTCAGGTTAAGGAAATACTGTCATTTGGCATTGCGTATAAATTCAGCTCTATATAATATGAAATGCTAAAAAAACTTCTCTTCTCACTCATCACCGTCCTGCTCTCAACGCATGTGCAGGCGGTGATTGTACCCGATTCTATTACCGAGAAATATTCAGACCGCGTTGTCGCCCCACTAGAAGGGGTATGGCAATTTGCTGACGACGGTGCTACTCTTGCTATATATGCAGACAGCAACACTCTCGGCGACTACACAATTGTGTGCATCGACAGCCCCGACTTGCGACTTGCACCGGGCACCGTGCTAGGCTCGGCATCGTCATCGCTTGGCAACGGTAAAGATTATAGTGCCAAGCTGTACACCGATGTTTCAGACTCAGGTGTGCCAACAAAGCGAACGTCATTTAAAGTGCGGCTCAACGACGGCATTATAGAAATGACGGCTATTAAAGGCCCTTTTAAGCTTGATATTTGGATGCTCTATCGCTTTTATGTAACGATGTCGGTGCATCAAACAAACGGAACAAAGACCTTGCGCGCACGCCGCATTTATCCTGATTCACTACCCACAGCAGATAATCCTGTCATATTATGAAAAAACTTTGTCTTATTGCCTTATTATTTATAGTGCCTTTTGCTTTTGCGAAACAAAAAACCACAAGAACTAACCTGCGCGTTTCTAACGAAAACAAACAAACGACTGCTACGGCAAGCGAAGCGGTTGCCGACACAGTGCGTGGTGATGCCTTAGCTCTTATGTTAAACGTGACAGGATATGAAAAGCCACTACGTTCGCGCCACGAGACTATGTTGCTCACCAATAGAGATAGCACACTAACCATATCGACCGTAAGTCTGGACATAGAATACAGCGACATGCAGGGGCGCACGTTACATCGACGCACCGTTGATGCCGCCATCACTCTCCCTCCCTTGTCAACACGGTTACTCGATGTTAAGTCGTGGGACGTAAATCAGCTGTTTTACTATCATTTAAATGTGCCCAAACGTATATCGACACAAGCTACGCCCTATAGAGTTTCAATCACACCGATAGGAGTAACAACACAGAGTGTCGCCACGTACTAAAAGAAAGAAGTACGATAACATTTTGGTGTTAAAATGTGTCTTATATGCTGCAAAAATGTAAATATTCATCTAAAATCGTGTCATATTTCCATTTTGGGGGTAGATAATTTTAATTTGGGGGTAAATAATCAGATAAAAATTTGCTGCTAGACGACGAAAAGATGTATCTTTGCAACGCTTGAAAAGCTAGCAGCGTTATAAAAATTACGATCATGAATTTATCCGTTATAGCCAAAATCAAACCAAAATTAAACAGCACTGCGGCGAATTTCGTTGCAAGAAATGCTCAGCATAACAACATTCATCACAGAAAAGAAATGCACGAGCTAGGCGATCTTGATTTTAATTCAAAAACGACACGCTGCACTTTTGCTTATGATATCACAGATACACTATATTTTTACACTCTCGTGTTAGCACAGCGTTTTTCAACTTAAAATCTACTATCACGCGATGGAAGACTGGCAAATTATTCTGTATTATAAGAAGCATAAAATTCAAAGTAAACATAACGTAAATTCGTTATTATTGTGTTAGTAATGCGGTTGTGCGAGTCTGTGTAAGATACGCACATCCTTTTTTTTTATAACTGAAATTTTTTATATGGAAAAAATGCAACTAGATATTGTAAATTGTGTAGCTATTGACAACTTGTCAACGGCACACGAAATGTTGCGCGAATTTTGCTCTACGCATAAAAACATTCAGTTACTTACGTTCTCTTTTTCGCAAATAACTCCTCAAAAAATTGTAGATCTTAAACCGGACATTGTAATACTCGATATAGAGCCAAATGATATGCTCGGTCTATCAATAGCCAAATCATTGCCGAAGTCAGCCTGTCTGATTTTGACGTCACAGAATAGTTCGTATGCAAACGATGCTTATGAAGTAAATGCTGTAGACTTTTTGGCTAAACCGTACACAATAGAGCGTCTGGCACGCGCAATAGAAAAGGCAGAAAAATGGCTAAAGATGCACAGCCTGTTTAACGCAGCAATGCAACGCGAACGTGTCATTCTCATAAAGTCGGAATATAGGAACATTCCCGTTTCTATTGATAAGATTGTTTACATAGAGTCGAATGACAACTACGTGAAACTATATTTGACTGATGGCACGACAATTCTGTCGAAGATGCCATTGCGAAGCGTTGCTAAAAAGCTTCCGGTTGATGAGTTTTTGCGCATACACAGGTCGTATATTGTAGCCTTGAATGCGATAGAAAGTTTTACACGCACAGAAATCACACTCACCAATTCGGGTAAAACTATCCCCATTGGTAAAACTTATGCTGACGATGTTATAAAAGCATTTAATAAACCGTCATGAATAATTATACACGTTAATTAAGGCAAGGCCTCGAGCGAGTTCGGATTTCCGACATGCCCGAGGTCTTTGTTTTAAAGATAATGGATAGCCTTTACTTGTTTACTTTGAATTTGTCGATGCCATCGCGCAAGTAAGCGACAATTTGTCGAGCAGCAGCGATGCCGGCATTAATGTTAGCTTCGGCAGTTTGCGCACCCATTTTTTTAGGAGTGAAGAATACGCGGCCTTCAAACTTAGCACTTAGCTCGTCGGCAGTGTCGGGTTTAATATCAGCAACATATTTCAAATCTTGGCGCTCTTCGAGAGCTTTAGCCAAGCCTGCTTCGTCGATAACCTCCTTGCGAGCAGTGTTGATGAGCAAACCTTTCTTAGGCAATAAGCTTACGAGGTCGTAGCCAACAGAGCCGCGAGTTTCTGCGGTAGTTGGGATGTGTAGCGAAACAACATCGTTGTTTTTATACAAATCTTCAACACTGTGCACCGGAGTAACACCGGCAGCAGTGATAACATCGTCGGGGCAGTAAGGGTCGAGAGCACTTACTTCCATGCCAAAGCCTTTGGCAATGCGCGCAACGTTGCGGCCAACTTGACCGAAAGCGTGTATGCCCAAACGTTTGCCTTTAAGCTCAGTGCCTGAAGTGCCGTTGTACAAATTGCGAACAGCCATAACAGCCAAGCCAAACACTAGTTCGGCAACAGCATTAGAGTTTTGGCCGGGAGTGTTTTCGACAACTACATTGTGAGCAGTTGCAGCCTCCAAGTCAACATTGTCATAACCGGCACCTGCACGTACCACAATTTTGAGCTGTTTAGCAGCGTCGAGCACTTCATTGTCAACTTTATCAGAGCGAATGATGAGAGCGTCAGCATCTTTTACAGCGTCGAGCAATTGAGCGCGATCGGTATATTTTTCGAGCAAAGCCAACTCGTAGCCTGCAGCTTCAACTTCTTTGCGAATGCCGTCAACAGCAATAGCTGCAAACGGTTTTTCGGTAGCTACTAAAACTTTCATGGTCAATAATATTTTTTTACAGAGTGAGTTTTAGTGTTTGAGTTGGAATTCTTTCATGCAAGCGATGAGTGCGTCAACACTTTCCATGGGAAGAGCATTGTAAAGAGAAGCGCGGAAACCACCAACATCGCGGTGACCTTTGATACCCATCATGCCTTGGCTTGTAGCGAAGTCAATGAATTCTTTTTCGAGCTCAGCATATTCGGGTTTCATAACAAAGCAAACGTTCATGATAGAACGGTCTTCGTGGTTGGGCACAGTTGCAACGAACATTTTGCTGCTGTCGATAGCTTCGTAAAGTTTAGCAGCTTTTGCCAAGTCAACTTTTTCTATAGCTTCAACACCACCGAGTTGTTTGTAGTATTTCAGAGTTTGTAGAGCTGAGAAAATAGGCAAAACAGGAGGAGTATTGAACATAGAGCCTTTTTTCACGTGAGTTTCGTAGTTGAGCATAGTCGGGAGCACGCGGTCAACATGTCCGAGAGCATCGTTACGAACAATCACGATAGTAACGCCGGCAGGAGCGAGGTTCTTTTGAGCGCCACCGTAGATGAGATCATATTTAGAGACGTCAAATTTACGAGAGAAAATATCAGAGCTCATATCGGCAACCAAACGAACGTTGCCAACTTCGGGATCCTTGCGAATTTCGGTGCCGTAGATAGTGTTGTTAGATGTGTAGTGGAAATAATCAACATCTTGAGGCACTGTATAATTTTTGGGGATGTAGGTGTAGTTTTTATCTTTAGAAGAAGCAACTACGTCAACTTCACCAAACAATTTAGCTTCCTTGATTGCTTTAGAAGCCCATACACCGGTGTCAAGATAACCCGCTTTTTTGTTAAGCAAGTTCATCGGAGCCATGCAAAATTGCATACTAGCGCCGCCACCTAGCCAGAGCACGCTATAACCCTCAGGCACTTCAAGGAGCTCTTTAACTAAAGCGTCAGCCTCATCAACAACAGCTTGAAATTGTTTTGAACGGTGAGAGATCTCAAGAATAGACAGACCCATATCAGCGAAGTCGATAATAGCGTCTGCAGTGTTTTTAATTGTGTACTGGCTCAAAATTGATGGGCCTGCATAAAAATTATGCTTTTTCATTTTGCGGTTTTTTTAAGGTGTTTTTTGTATTTTTTAATGGTTATGTTTACACTTTGCTTGTAGCAACTATCGAAAAAGATAGATAATTGCTAGCGACTGCAAATATAGTGTAATTTTGTGAAAATGCAATTTTTTATTTCAAAATTGTGAATATTTTTTTGTTTTGGATAATCTTTTTTGTAGAACTAAGTGTTATAGGTATGCTTTTATCAATTTAAACTGTAAAACTATGAGACCACTTAATGTTATGTTAGCCGTATTCGGAGCCGCTGCCGGAGGATTACTTGCCGGCTTGCTGTTTGCTCCCCAAAAAGGGAGTGAGACCCGCAGTTCACTTATTGAATATTTGCGCAGACATTGCCCGCATCTCTACCACACGTATCGCGGTGAGTGAGCGTCGGCAGCACTTACGAAACATCTTTTGCCGTGTGAGCTACACGCCACACGGCTTTTTCAGATTATCCACATTAATTATTATAAGGATGCACAAACTAATCTCTTTGTTTTTAAATCTGGCACTCGGGGGCATAAAAAGACAAATTGCAATTCGACTAACGTCGCTACTCGCTGCCCTAGCCTTTTACATTGTTGTGCTTGTGCTATCGTTAGTGTGCTTGATGCTCACCACAATAGGCGTAGGGCATCTATTGGCAACAACCATAGCGCCACATTTTGCGTATCTAATCATTGCCGCATTTTATATAATTCTTCTCGCCATAATTTGTGTTTTTCGACGCCAAATAATTTTTCAGCCCATAAGGCGCATCGTTGCTCACATCATCCGGTAATTTAACATTTTCGTGCCCGATTTCGGTTTTGCTCACTTGCGATTATTTTGTAAATTTGCAACTGCATCGCACCCTTAGCTCGGTGCTTAATTTTTGCCAATATAATAACAATGAGTAAATTCGTTCACTTACACGTACATACGCAATATTCTTTGCTCGATGGACAAGCATCAATAAATGCGCTAGTCGATAAGGCAAAGGCCGATGGCATGCCCGGCATAGCCATCACCGACCACGGCAATATGTACGGCATAAAAGAGTTTTTCAACTACGTCAACAAAATCAACTCAGGCGTAGAAGAGCCGGACAAAAAATTTAAGCCTATTTTCGGCTGCGAAGTGTACGTGGCTGAGAAGACTCTATATGAGCATGTGGACAAGCGCGACATTGGTCGTCACCTCATCATTTTGGCAAAAAACGAAAAGGGCTATCACAACCTCGTGAAAATTGTTTCGAAGGCTTGGACCGAGGGCTTTTATATGCACCCTCGTACCGACAAAAACGAAATAGAGAAATATCACGAAGGGCTCATAATATGCTCAGCTTGTCTCGGTGGTGAGATACCAAAGCTACTTATGGCAGGCGACTTTGAGGAGGCTGACCGTCGTGTAGCATGGTGGAAAAGCCTTATGGGCGAAGACTACTACATCGAGCTTCAACGACACAAAGCCACAGTGCCTCGAGCCAACCACGAAGTCTATGAGGAGCAACGACGCATTGAGCCGATGCTTATAGAGCTTGCACGCAAGCACAACATCAAACTCGTTGCCACAAACGACGTGCACTTCGTCAACGAAGAAGATGCCGAGGCGCACGACCGTCTTATTTGCCTCTCTACGAATAAGTACCTTAACGACGAAAATCGTATGCTCTACACAAAACAAGAGTGGATGAAAACCACCGATGAGATGAGCAAACTTTTCGCCGACATACCCGAAGCACTCGAAAATACAGCCGAGATACTCGATAAGGTAGAAACTTACAACATCGACCATGCTCCAATCATGCCTAACTTTGAGATTCCAAAAGAATTTGGCACTGAAGAAGAGTATCGTCAGAGGCTTACCGAAAAAGATCTTTTTGACGAATTCACTCAAGACGAAAACGGCAATGTAGTGCTCAGCGAAGAAGAAGCGCACAAGAAAATAAAAAAACTTGGCGGATATGAGAAACTATATCGCATAAAGTTTGAAGCCGACTACCTTGCCAAGCTTGCTTACGAAGGCGCCGAGGTGCGTTATGGCTCCCCACTCTCTCCCGAACTTAAAGAACGAATAAAATTTGAATTGCACATAATGAAAACCATGGGTTTCCCCGGTTACTTCCTTATTGTGCAAGACTTCATAAATGCAGCGCGCAACGAGCTAGGCGTCAGCGTAGGTCCCGGACGTGGATCGGCTGCCGGATCGTGCGTGGCATACTGTTTGGGCATCACACAAATCGACCCCATCAAGTACGACTTGCTGTTTGAGCGTTTCCTTAACCCTGACCGTATATCTTTGCCTGATATCGATATTGACTTTGACGATGATGGCCGTGGCGAAGTGCTAAAATATGTAACACGAAAATACGGCGAAGAGAAGGTGGCTCACATCATCACTTACGGCACTATGGCAGCAAAGTCAGCCATCAAAGACGTTGCACGTGTTGAGCAATTGCCGCTTGCCGAGAGCAACCGTCTGGCAAAATTGGTGCCCGACCACATGCCCGAAGTCAATGGCAAAGAGCTAAAGCCTACGCTCAAAAACTGCATGGAGTATGTGCCTGAATTTAAGGCAGAGCTCGACGGCCCCGACCAACTTGTGCACGAAACCTTGCAATATGCCAAGGCGCTCGAAGGCAATGTGCGCAACACCGGCGTGCACGCTTGCGGCGTGATCATTTGTCGTGACGACATCACCGACTGGGTGCCCGTTTCTACTGCCAACGATAAAGAAGAAGGCAAACTTCTTGTCACACAATACGAAGGACGTGTGATTGAAGAAACAGGTCTTATCAAGATGGACTTTTTGGGATTGAAAACCCTCTCGATACTTAAAGAAGCTGTAAACAACATAAAGCTCACTCGCGGCATCGACCTCGATCTCGAAAAAATACCTATCGACGACCCCAAGACCTATCAACTCTACACCGAAGGCCGCACTATAGGAACATTCCAGTTTGAAAGTGCCGGCATGCAAAAATACCTGCGCGAACTCAAACCCTCAACTTTTGAAGACCTCATAGCCATGAACGCCCTCTACCGTCCGGGCCCAATGGACTTCATCCCCGAGTTCATCAAACGCAAACAAGGAGTAAGCCCAATTGTCTACGATATACCTGAGATGGAGAAGTATCTCAAGGATACGTATGGCATTACAGTCTACCAAGAACAGGTCATGTTGCTATCGCGCTTGTTGGCAGGATTCACTCGCGGTGAGAGCGACACCCTACGTAAGGCCATGGGTAAAAAACTTATCGAGAAGATGAACCATCTTAAAGGTAAGTTTATGGCAGGCGGACAAGAGCGTGGTCACGACCCAAAGGTGCTCGAAAAAATTTGGAAAGAATGGGAGAAATTTGCTTCGTATGCGTTCAATAAAAGTCACGCAACGTGCTACAGTTGGGTGGCATTTCAAACCGCATATTTAAAAGCAAACTATCCTTCAGAATATATGGCTGCGGTGCTTAGCCGCAACCTCAACGATATTGCCAAACTGTCGAACTTTATGGACGAATGTCGCTCTATGAAGATTCAGGTTTTGGGCCCTGACGTAAACGAGTCGTTCGGTTCGTTCGGTGTCAATAAAAAAGGCGACATACGTTTCGGACTATCAGCAATAAAAGGCGTTGGTGGCAACGTGGTGCGCGACATCATAGCTGCACGTGGCAAAGAGCCGTTTAAAGATATATAC
Organism: uncultured Bacteroides sp.; assembly: GCA_964544895.1. Taxonomy (GTDB): domain Bacteria; phylum Bacteroidota; class Bacteroidia; order Bacteroidales; family Muribaculaceae; genus CAG-873. Next base: position 20,075 of record CAZJEA010000025.1, read on the forward strand.
GACTTTGTTGAGCGCGTGCCCGCCGGTGTAGTAAACCGACGCACATTCGACAACCTTGCCATGGCTGGAGCTTTTGACTGTTTCAGCGGCATTAAACGCGAAGACTTCTTCGAAGAAAACACTCGCGGCGAAACATTCTCAGAGCAACTTTTGCGCTATGGGCAACGCTATCAGCTCAATCAAGCCGAGCAAACAGCGTCACTATTCAGCTTTGACGACTGCGGTGTAGACCTCAACGCTGAGGCACGTCCGCCACTCAAGCCCGCAAAAGCATGGCCCGACATTGAGCGCCTCGGCAAAGAGCGCGACCTCGTGGGCATGTATCTTTCGGCACACCCGCTCGATCCGTTCTACATGGAGCTTAACTACGCCACAAAAACCACAGTCAAAGGGTTATCAGAGTTAGTGCCGGTTGAGAACGAAGAGGTTACGTTTGGCGGCATGGTCGCTTCATACGAAACAAAGCCCACTCGCAAAGGCGGCACTTTTGGCATCATGAAGATTGAAGATGAAACAGGCTCTACCGAGCTTCGCCTCTTCGGCGAAAATGTTTTCGCCTTTGGTCGCTATGGCATACCCATGACTCCGGTGCTCGTAACCTGCAAATGGCGCAAACGTTTTCGCGACTCTACCGAACTTTCATTTGACGTCGTTAACATACGTCCACTTTCAGAGCTTAAAGGCAAGCTAATCAGAGGCATAACCATCTCTATGACGCCCGACGTGGCTCGTTTTGAAGTGCTCGATTTAATAAAAGATCAAATTAATTCGTCAAAAGATGACTTAGGTTCACTTTATTTGCGTATCTTTGACCCCGAATTAAATCGATCAATAAAACTTACTGCAGCAAAACGTATTCCTATTAACCGAAATTTAATAAATCTCCTAAATAATCTCGAACTGGAATTTACTGTTGATGCAGTATCACCAAGTGCATAAATTAAAATAACACTCAATACTAATCAAAATTACCGTAAAAAATGGCAACAAACTTTACAGACCAAAACATTGATGAGATTATCGCTAGTGGTAAACCCGTAGTTGTTGACTTTTGGGCTACTTGGTGTGGTCCTTGCTGCGCTATGACTCCTATCGTTGAAGACCTCGCTAACGAATACGAAGGCCGTGTAATTGTTGGTAAATACAACTGCGACGATGAAAACGATTTCGCTTCTGCTCATCGCATCATGTCTATTCCCACCTTCCTTTTCTTCAAAAACGGCGAAAAAACTAAAATTCGCCTCGCCGGATCTCAAACTCGCGAAACTCTCCAAGAAAAGATTGAAGAACTACTCGCTCTCTAATAGAAATCACTCACATCTCAATAATAGCAGCCGACCTTTGTGTCGGCTGTTTTGCTTCCTACTTTTTTATACGCACCGCTACGCGGAGCGCTAGCCGCTACACGGCATTTCGCAACCTAGTAATGAAGCGGATGGGTATAGCATGGGCTGGCGCGGGATGAGACGCGGTGAGGCTGGGTACACACAACTTGGGTTTGGTTACACGCTAGGGTAGTGCCGCGTGGCGGCTAGCGCACCGCAGAGCGGTGTCGATATTGTAGCCTCGGGTGAGGCCGGCAGAGCCGCCGTGACCCGAGGTGGGCGTGTTTTTTTCTTTTAGCGCTCCGCGTAGCGGTGCGTATAAAAACCACGTGTGTGGAAAATTTATGGTAAA
>CAZJEA010000026.1:0-21690 GCA_964544895.1 uncultured Bacteroides sp.
TGCTATGCACATTCGTCTCACTCAATGTTGCGAATCACTGCGTGGCAAACGGATAAGTCTGTGACGATTGAGCAGAAACGAAAATAGCCCGGCACGAGTCCGAGCTATTTATAGATTTGTTTTTGAAGTTATTTGATTTTCTTGAGGACCTTCTCGTTAATTTTTACAGGATAGGTTTTGCGAAGTTGCTCAACCCATTGTTTTTCGAGTTGGTTTTGATAATCTGTAGTAACTTGACCGCGAACGTCAGCAGCCTCTTCAGGTTGATCGATAATGCGACCACGGAAAGCGAAGCAATCTTGCCAACGGTTGTTTTCGGCAGGTTTTGGGCCATTGAAAGCGAGGTAGTCTGTAATAGCATTGTCGCCTTGAGCAGCAATGACACGTTCTACTTTAGCATCGCGGTTGAAAGCTCTGCGCAAATCGGCAGCGAAAGTTTCGGGATTGAAAGCGTTTGCGTTGTTAATGCTGTCGCAGAATGTGCGGACGCCGGCGCCTATGCTGTCGTTCGTAGCGAATACGATGTATCCTTTGAACTTTGGTTTATCCCATGAGTAGTCTGCTCGATGAGAGTTGAAATAATTTTCGAGACCTTCTTTGTCTTTATTAGCGCGATCCCAAACTTTTTCGTTAGAAATATCGAAAAGGAGAATGCCATCGCGATATTCATTTACGAGGTTACGATAGTCAGCATTGTTTTTAAGCAAATCTTCGCGAGCAACGTCAGCGGTAGCATTTTCCATGTTACGAGAAGCAACATTAGAAATAGCCTCTACTGCTTCTTCAGCAGAGAGAGTGCGTTTAGGAGTTCTCACAATAGGAAGAATATCTTTGAGAGGAGTTTTCACGCCGTTAACTTCGTAGATGTCAATATCAGAATTGCTGAGTTTAACAACTGCGAGAGAGTCATATCCGCCATTGTTATTAATGATAGTTTCGATTTGTGACAAGCCGTCGTTTAGGAGATGACTGTTATATGTTTTTTCGAGTTGCTGAATTTTTGTTTTATAGGGAAGTTGAGCGCGCTCGTCGTTAGCCATCTGCTTTTCGATTGTAGGACGGAGCTCTTCGAGCGACTGATTGTCGCGATGAGCCAAACGTTTTACAATGTGATAGCCATAAGAAGTTTTAACCGGTTTAGAAATTTGACCATCAGCGAGAGCAAAAGAAACAGAGTCGAACTCAGCAACCATCATGCCACGGCCGAACCAATCGAGAGAGCCTCCCTTAGATTTGCTGCCCGGATCTTCGCTTTCGCGTTTTGCTATGTCAGAGAAATCGGCACCGGCAGCAAGAAGTGAATAAATAGAATCTATTTGTTGTTTAGCAACAGCAGCTTGCTCATCGGTTTTATTAGCGGTGAGTTTGAGTATATGTTGCACTTGCACTTGACCGGCAGATTTTTTGCGGTCTTCAACACGAATGATGTGCAAACCAAAGCCAGAGTTTACAACTTGAGAAATTTGACCTTTTGGGGTGTTGTAAGCAGCCTCCTCAAAAGCCCAAGGTAGGCGTCCGGGGAGCACCCAGCCCATATATCCACCACGATCTTTAGTAGCGCGATCGATAGAGTATTGAGCTGCTGCTTGATTCCAATCGGCAGTGCCGTTAACTATGGCAGTGCGAAGCGAATCGAGAGTATTGAGCGATTTAGTGCGAGCAGAAGGTGTTGCACCATACTGAATCATAATATGGCTAATCTTGATATCTTCAGAATAGTGGCTATAAGCTTTATTGACAAGATCAGCAACGACAGTAGAGTCGGTGAGGTAAGGCGCAGCGAGCTCAGTGCGGAAGTCATTATATTCTTTAACGAAAGAAGCCGTAGTGTCGCGACCGGCAGCTTCGGCATCAGCGACTTTAAGTTTGTAGTCAACAAACATTTGCACGTATTCGTTGAGAGTTTGAGGCTGCACTTGTTGAGCATTATTTTTATTGTAAAGATACTCAAACTCAGATTGATATACGGGTTTTCCGTTTATTGTCATAAGCACCGGATCGTTATTTTTTGCAGCGAAAGCGAAAAGGGCTAACGCCACCACACCGGCAGAAAGGAGTATTTTTTTCATTTTTAGGTAGTGAATTTTATGCAAGAACTACATAGTCATTTCATGTTATAACGTGAGTGGCGGTCATTTATTGCCTGCGAAAGCATAAAAAAGCGCAACACCTGGAGAAGATGTTGCGCCAACATTTAAGGCAATGTCAGAAATTAATGAAATAAAAAAATGTCAGAGAAGAGATAATTGTTAGAGAGGTTTTCGGAGAATGAGTTACTTTTTGCTATCGTCGCAGCATTTAGCCTTGGGTTGTCCTTGAGGGCGTTTGCCATGGTGTCCACATTGTTTGTTTTCTTTATTTTCAGGACCACCAAATTTATCGCAAGGACCTTCGGGACGAGGACCGGGCTGAAGCTGAGCGTTAACGATAGAATTTTCGAGGAAAGTAACATATTGCTCAGGAGTGAGAATATTTTTTAGGCTATGTAACATGTTCAATTGATCTTGACGCTGAGCTTCGCGAGCCAAAGAGTCGGCTTGACAACGTTGTTGGCATTTTTGTTTATCGGCTTCAGCACGCGATTTACCCAACTCTTGGATAGCAGAGCGTTGAGCATCGGTTAATTGAACACTTTCGAGAGCCGACATAACGGGACAAGGGCGCTCAGGAGCATTCGGGCACTGTTGCTCAGTTTGAGGTTTTTGCTTACAACATTGTTTGTTGTCCGGTTGCTGAGCGAAAGCTAAAGAGCCGGCAGCAACAACAGAGATAGCGAGAGCTAAGAATTTGGTTTTCATTGTTGAAATAGGGTATTAAGTTAATTTTAAAATTGATATTTGTAAAGTAAGACTGCAAAAGAAAGAGACGGTTTAAGGAGGAAAAGATACAATTTAGAGAAATTAACAAGATGCTAATAAATAATGAGATAAAGGCAGCAATAATATAGGGCTTTTCTAAAAAATTTAGTAATTTTAATGCTAAAGGGAGATAAATATATTGATTATGTTTAGGAAATGCGCTAACTTTGCAGAGTGTAATACACAACAATACATAATTTAAAGATTAAAATAAAACGTTTTATCACTTATTCTTATCCGCGTGAAAATCAAGAATATTGCACTCTGCACAGCGATTGTCGGCATTGCCGCCATGGGTGTAGCAAAAAATAACGTTGCCGAAGAAGTAGCATGGACTGTCGGCGATGACCCTATCTATAAATCAGAGATAGAACAGACCTATCAAGATATGTTGCAGGAGCGCCAAACAATAAAAGGTGATCCATATTGTGCCATACCGGAAATGATGGCTATACAAAAGTTGTATTTGCACCAAGCAGATCTAGACACTGTAGTAGCATCAGACTCACAGGTTCAAGCCCAAGTAGACGGACAAGTGAACTATTTGATAGCCAACTTGGGGTCGAAAGAAAAAGTTGAAGAATATTTCAGAAAGAGCATACCGGAGATACGCGAATATTACTCGGAGAACATCCGCAATCGCTCGCGCGTGCATCAAGTGCAAGAAGCACTAACAAAAGACGTGAAAGTTACGCCCTCTGATGTGCGCAAGTATTTTTCAACATTACCGGAAGACTCTATACCATACGTGCCACTACAAGTAGAGGTGCAAATTATAACCATCAACCCCACAGTGCCACGTCAAGAGATAGATGATGTTAAAGCTCGATTGCGTGACTACACAGAGCGTGTCACAAAAGGCGAAGCTGAATTTTCAACATTGGCGATTTTGTACAGTGAAGATGCCGGCACAAGTAGCCGTGGCGGAGAAACCGGATTTCTGGGAAAAGCCACATTGGCACCTGAATATGCAGCGGTAGCATTCAACTTGAACGACCCGAAGAAAGTGTCGAAGATAGTAGAGACCGAATTTGGATTTCACATCATACAGCTGATAGAAAAACGCGGAGACCGCATCAACACACGTCACATATTGTTGCGTCCGAAGGTCGCTGACAAAGATTTGACAGATGCATCAAACCGTTTGGACTCGTTGCGTAAAGATATAGTAGACACAAAACGTATATCGTTTGAAGAAGCAGCACGAGTAATATCGCAAGACAAAGATACACGTTATAGTAACGGTGTGATGGTAAATAGCGAGAATGGAACTACACGTTTTGAGATGTCGCAATTACCACAAGAGATAGCTCGCACAGTGGCAAAACTAGAGCCCGGCGAAGTATCAGCACCAGTGATAATGAAAGATCCGAAACGCGACCGCGATATTGTGGCACTAGTAAAACTCACCAACCGCGTAGAAGCACACAAAGCTAATCTATCTGATGACTATCAGCAGATAAAAAATATGTACGAGCAATCGGCAAAACAAAAAGTTTTGAAAGATTGGTTGGAAAAGAAAATAGCCAATACATATGTGCGCATTGAAGACGGCTGGAAAGGCTGCGAATTTGAGCACAAAGGTTGGGTTAAGAACAAAGAATAGATCAAAACACATACGACATTGTTAACAACAAACAATCATAGAAACCCACAGAAACGCCGGGCAATATTCCTGGCGTTTTTGGCATTTATGCTAACTCCGATGTTTTTACCGGCTTTAGCATCAGGGTTAAAGAGTAAACCGAAGCCGGAAGCACCGCGACATAGCACGGCGAAGAAGGAAAATAAGGTTAGAATAGCACCAATGATACCTACTGCAAAACGTGCAGCAGGGAATAAGGTTATATTGGAGCGAGCTGATGTGCTACAAAAAGAGCAGCTCGACTCTTTTATGATTGTTTCAGGGAATGTGAAATTCTCAAAGGGACCGATGTTAATGTACTGCGATAGTGCACACTATTCACCCAACTCAGGGTCGCTTGACGCCTTTGGCAATGTGCACATGGAACAAGGCGACACCTTGTTTGTATATGGCGACGAGCTAAACTATGACGGTACACGCGAAATAGCATACTTGTATTCGAACTTGCCAAGCAAGCCTGTGCGTCTAATAAACAGAGATGTAAAGCTTGAGACAGATATATTCACATACGACATATACAACGAGTTTGGCTATTACAACACCGGCGGAGTGCTCACCGATAAGAAAAACCGCTTGGTCTCTGTAGAAGGCGAATATATACCTTCAACAAAAGAAGCGAACTTCTACTCAGATGTTTTTCTGAAGTCACTAAGTGACAAAGACACACTTGATATATACACCGATACGTTATATTACAACACGAATACGCATGAAGCTGAGTTTTTTTCTCCGACAAAGATATATAACGGACAAGGTACAATTTATACGACAGAAGGAACGTACAACACGGTTTCTAACGTTGGAAATTTGTACTCACATTCGCGCGTAAAGATGAATCGCGGTACGACCCTAGAGGGCGACACGCTTTATTATGACCGCAAAGGTGGCATAGGCGAAGCATTTGGCAATATGGTGTTAGTAGACTCTGCACGACAATCAACGCTAAAAGGCAACTACGGTTTTTATAATGAGATTGCCGATAGCGCATACGTAACAGGAAAGGCGTTGGCGATGGAGTATTCGCGTGGAGACACACTCTATATGCACGGACGTCAAATAACCTCAGTGCTGCGAATAGATACACTCAAAACAATGATTGACAGCGTGGCAAAGATAGAAATGGACACCACGCATTTGGTTACAGCATGGCCACGAGTGCGTTTTTATCGCTCGGATTTGCAAGGACTGTGCGACTCAATGACTTTTGTTGAGCGCGACTCAATGTTGCATATGCACCGACACCCGGTTGTATGGAGCGATGATAGACAAATATTTGGCAATATCATTATGGTGCACTTGAACGACTCAACAGTTGACAGAGCCGAATTGCCAGACTTTGCCTTTACAGCACAAAAGATAGAAGATGACATTTACAATCAACTTACAGGCAAAAAGATGGTAGCACTAATGGAAAACGGCGAAGTACGTCAGGTTGATGTAAGTGGATCAGTAGAAGCAATATTTTTCCCTGAAGAAAACGACTCAACCATAAACAAGATGGTGAATGCGCAGAGCTCGTTTTTGACAGCGTGGATGCACGATAAGAAAGTAGATAGGATGAAAATGTGGCCGGAGAGCTCCGGTCAAGCCACCCCACTCTATCTGGCAAAACGTTCGATGCTATTGTTGTCGAAATTTCAGTGGTACGAATCACTTCGGCCCAAAGATCCGGATGATGTTTTTGTAATCTCAGATGAGATGGAAGCATTGATGAGCGAAAAAGTTGAAGAAGAAGACAATAAGCCAAAGTACAAGATGCCCGAAGTGGAGCCGGCAACAGCACCCGTGCAAACGCCAACCTCACCGGCAACAACTACTGAAAACGAAGACGGATTGGAGGCAGAAGCTCCACAATCTACAGAAACTCCTAATGAATAAAGAAACAATAACCGAACTACTAAGCGAAATTTCGTCGTTAGTAGCAGAGAATAATATGCCTGACGCAATACGGTTGTCGGGAGAAGAATTAGCCAGCGCTGATAATGCATGGCGAAAAGCACATAATGGCGGTAAAGATACGACAGAGCTATTGGCTTGTATGGCAAAATTAGCCCAAAGCCATTGCGATTTGTTATTTAGAGCCGGAGCTTATGGCGATGCTTACGCTACTGCCATAACAGTAATGATGTCGGAAAGTCTAGATGATGCTTGCGAAGCTAATGCGCAAGAAATGCTATCGCTGTGCGTGATAGCCGCGACTTCATTAGAGCAACTAGCGTCACAGATGCCGCATGACGAATTTACGACGCAACACGTGCCAACGATATTTGGCTATATTGCGTCGTTAATGTATTGTTATTATCAAAAGACAATAGTAGAGGAGCAAACCGAATGGCATGGCATAGCATACGAGATGCTACGCGAATTTGCCAATGCCGGGGCAGTGCAGCAACCGAAAGTACGAGTTGGCGACAAAGATGTAGATGCTAAACATCCGTTTGAGATATTTAGCGACTTAGCCGGACGCTCAATCGCCTTAGGGTTGCTGAGCGCTGAAGGTTAAAAGTTGAACGATTCGAGTTTGAGAGAGCCACAACGTTGCATAGTGCCAACGTGCTGAGCGAACTCCGGAGTAGCTGAATGTTTGTCGAGGACGTCTTGATTTTGCCACGTTTCGCAAATCATGAATACATCGGGACGTGTAGCGCTTGTGAAAACATCGTAAGCGACTACGCCTTCGTGTTTAAGTGATTTTTCGACTAGAGATTTAGCAGCTTGAAGAGCCTCGTTAAATTGAACTTGGTCATTAGCTTGGAAGAAGCAGTTGAGTCTGATCATAAAAACAATATTAAATGGTTTATAATTGCGTGCAAAGATAACAAATTTTGCCAAGAAAAATGCATTAATCGTCAAATAGGCTTTTCAACTCTTTAAATTGACGTTGCGTTTTCATTTCTTTTAGCACGCCTAATGGCAAGCCCACAATCAAGCCCACGAAGAAACCTAAAGTCAAGTAAATGTCGTTTGCTTTGTCTATTTCATAATATAAGAAAATGAGTAATGGCAAAGCAAAAAGGCATCCCACGATTAACAAGATTGAGTGATAGTTGAGTAATCTATTTATCGCAATAATAGCTTCGCGCATAGACATTAGCGTGTAATTGCAGTTGCGCAAACGTTTGACCATGAAGAAGCACAAGATAGCCATAAGCAGGCCAAACGCGCCATAGGTTATACGCAAAAACAAGCTGGCGTCGAAGCTATCGAGCAGAGTAAACGAAAGTATTGGCAAAAGGAGACCACCGAGCATAGAGCATCGGTATGTGCGTTCAATTTTTTTTGTTATGTTGTGGCTACGCTGAGAGCGAACGCTATCAATGAGAGCCATATTTTGTTGTGGAGTATCGGAACGCGAACATTCTAGATTTTTCCACTTGTTACGTAGTAAATCAAAATCATTATCCATAAAGCTATTTATTTGCCATTGATTGATTTTTAATTTTTTGTTTAATGCGATGCAGACGTGTGGCAACATTGTTTTTAGACAAGCCTGTTACCTGTGCAATCTCTTGATAATCTTTTTCGTCGAGCCACATCATGATGATAGCTTTTTCGAGTTGATCGAGACACGAAATAATGCGGTACAATTCGCGCAAATTTTCCTGATGTTCGGTATCATCGCCGGCAGCGACTGCAGCAGCGTGGTCAAGCGAATAGAAGCCGGAATAGCGAGAATTGCGACGCATATAAGTGATGCAAGTATTTACCGTTGTGCGATAAATCCATGTAGACAAGTTAGAGTCGCCTCTGAAAGAGTCGATGCCCCGCCAAATATTTGCTAAAGTTTCTTGATATAAGTCGTCGAAAGGATTAATCGTAGTAGAATACATAAAGCAAACCTTGCGAATTAGAGAGTCGAATTGGTCTAAAATCGCGAGAAAAGAGTCTTGTTTAGTGTCGGTCTGCGAAAGTTTCATATAAGGTTAGACGCAACAAACTCAAAAAAATTACACAGTTCATCAAAAAAATTTTGATGTGAGCAAAATATTAGTGTATGTTGCGACGGTTTAGTTCGGCTTGATAAGCACGCGCATTAGCCATGTGCGAAGCGTAGTCGCGGGCAAAGTCGTGATAGCCGTTAAACGAAGAGCTGGCACACATATAGAGATAGTCGTGCTTCGGAGCATTTAAGACAGCATCTAAAGTCGCAGACTCTACCAAACGGATTGGGCCCGGTGGTAAGCCATTGACATAGTAAGTATTGTATGGAGATTGGATTTTTGTGTGGCTTGAATTTATGCGACGTAGCGAGAAGTCACCAACAGCGAATTTAACGGTAGGATCAGCTTGCAACTTCATATTAATATCCAAACGATTGAGATATAAGCGCGCAACTTTGCCACGTTCATCAGATTTTGATGTTTCTTCTTCGGCAATAGAAGCGACAGTAGCGACTTGAACCGGAGTTAAACCTAAAGCCTTAGCCTTAGCGCGACGGGCATCTGTCCAAAATTCATCACGGTAATCTACAAGACGGTTTATAACCTTATCAGCTTTGTCAGTCCAATAAAATTCGTAAGTATTAGGTATAAATGCAGCGATAAATTGCTCCTTGCTTTTATATCCGCGAGCGGGTAGTACTGTATCGGAAGCAGCTAAGAAATCGGAAGCATTCCATTCCATATTAGAGCTGACACGCTGAGCGAGGTCTGAAAAGAGGCGAATGTTGTTGAAAGTGACTTTTACCGGAGTTTGGCGGCCTAACTTGAGGCTGTTAGCGATAGTATAAGATCTATCACCGGGAGTCACGACATACGAACCATGAGCGAGCAAAGTATCGTCTGCCCAATGTGACCAGATTTTGTAAACGGCAGCGCCGAAATCGTCACCAAGTTTTTTGCGAAGGGAGTCGTTTATAGCAATTTTAGAAGCATTCTCAGGGATGAAAATACGCACAGGATCATCAGCGTTAAAACGTTTGAAAATAGCATTGTATGCAGAAAATCCAAGCACTAAGAAAATCACTGCAATAGAAGCAGGAATAATAATCTTTAAATTGGTAACATTCTTTTTCATGATGCAAAGTTAAGAAATATCGCTTTTAATTTGTATTTTTGTGCTCAAAAATAAATTCTTGCAATAAAATTTGTATAGTTATGTCAAACGAAAATAACAATAATGGCGTGCAACGCCCCGATAACAGCAAGCGCATACTGCTAGCCGTGATAGCAGCGCTTTTGGTAGTGATAATAGGCTTAGGCGTATGGTTTGCGATATCGACAGCAGCGAATAAAGAAGCTGTAGAAGCAGAAAAGACAGCAAGAGAAGCCGCAGAGCTATCTTTGCAACAAGATTTGGCAAATAGCGAATTTGAAGGTTTGGAACAAGAATTTTCGAGCATAGAGAATCCGCGACAGATGATAGTTTCAGACTCAGTGAAGATGCGTCTGACAGAGAAATATGAAGCAGCTCGTTTGGAAGTGGAGAAACTACAACGAGAGCTCAAAAACACAAAGAGCAAAAGTGCGAAAGAACTTGAAGATTTACGTGGTCAAATAAAGACCCTTCGTGCCTTGCTAAAACATTACATCGAAGAAATCGACAGACTTAACAAAGAAAACGAAGCCCTGCGCACAGAAAACGCAGAAATAAAAGGGCAAAACGAGCGATTGACTTCGCAAGTAGAAGAGACATCACGCAAGAACGAACAATTATCAAAGCGAATGACTCTTGCCGAGAAATTGAATGTAACCGGAGTTAACCTCACAGCACTAAATGCTAAAGGTAAGTCAGAGAAAAAAGTGCAGAAAGCAAAACAATTGATGGTAACATTCACCATACCTCAAAACAATTCGACACCGGTGGGCGAAAAGACCATATATATGCGAATAACGACTCCGGAAGGACAACTGCTCGATGGTGGCGGAGCCTTTAGCTTTGAAGGCGGAAGTGTGAGCTGCTCAGCCAAGAAGACAGTAGAATATGGAGGCGAAGAAATAGCAGGTATACACATATACTACGATGTGCGCACAGCTCTCAATGCCGGAACGTACACAGTAGAACTATTTGCCGACAATTATCGTTTGACATCACGACAATTTACACTCAAATAATAAAATACGGCTAATTGGCTATCGTAGCCAATTAGCCACTACATACAAGCCTTTTGAACTATGAATGCCTTAAATACCTTTTTTCAAGCCATAAATGCTGATGATATAAACACAATATCGTCGGTATATAAATTAATGCTTAGCTTATTGCTCGGGGCTTTGGTTGGCTACGAGCGCAAGAAACGCGGGCAGAGTGCCGGAGTTCGCACCTTCTCATTAATCGCCATGGGAGCAGCACTGTCAATGATACTGTCAGTGTACGTGCCCCAGCAATTTTCATATTTGCGAGGCGATGCGACACGTATAGCGGCACAAGTAGTTAGCGGTATCGGTTTTTTGGGCGCCGGAGCGATAATACAGATGAAAGGATCGGTGCGCGGTCTGACAACCGCTGCCGGCATCTGGATGGTAGCAGCTATAGGTATGGCTGTTGGCGCCGGGATGTATGTAATAGCAGTAATAGCGACACTATTTATCTACTTCATACTAGTGCAACTAGAGCGCATAGAGCACAAAGTTACACTAGGGTCAGAGTCGCGAGTAATACGTATGCATCTCGGTGTGATAGTAGATAATATAGAGCCATACGAGACACTATTGAAAGAGAAACATGTATCAGTAACACACTACTACATAGAGCATAACTATGAAGAAGGCTCTACCCACATGAATCTAACAGTGTTGGCGCGCGAAGATGTTAACTATTTGGAAATATTTAAAGATTTGCGAGCCATAAATCCAACAAGTGCAATAACCCTGGCCACTCAATTAACAATTTAAGATGAACATCGAAAGCCTAATTAGCGACCTAGCGTTCATATTGCTTTTAGGAGCAGTTGTAACGGTATTATTTAAATGGATAAAACAGCCTGTAGTTCTAGGATATATAGTAGCCGGATTTTTAGCCAGCCCTCATTTTGAATATATGCCATCGGTAACGAGCGAAGAAAATATAGATTTCTGGGCTCAAATAGGTATTATAGTACTGTTGTTCTCGTTAGGGCTAGAATTCAGTTTTAAAAAGCTAATAAACACCGGAGCGTCAGCCGTAGTCACAGCGTTGATAATAGTACTTGGGATGATGGGCGTCGGATTTTGTCTAGGGCATTTGATGGGCTTCACATCAATAAACAGTTTGTTTTTGGGCGGCATGCTGTCAATGTCGTCAACGACAATTATTATTAAAGCGTTTAACGACTTAGGATTACGACAGAAGAAATTTGCGTCATTAGTATTAGCAGTGCTAATAGTAGAAGATTTGTTTGCGGTATTGATGATGGTAATATTGTCGTCGATAGCAACCAGCAACGGAGTCGGCGGAGGCGACTTACTATTTAGTATTGCGAAATTGGTATTCTTCTTAGTAATATGGTTTTTGGTTGGGGTATTTATGCTGCCGTCAGCATTTAACCGATGCCGAAAATTTTTAAATCAAGAGACACTGTTGATTGTGTCGATGGGGTTGTGCTTGGGCATGGCGGTATTTTCAGTGTACTGCGGATTTTCGCTGGCATTAGGAGCATTTGTAATGGGATCAATACTAGCGGGTACGAGTTATGCCGAACGCATAGAACATGTAGTAACACCGGTAAAAGACCTTTTTGGAGCAGTGTTTTTCATATCAGTTGGAATGATGGTGCAACCGACAATAGTGGGCGAATATTGGCAATCAATATTACTATTGTCGTGCACGGTAATAATAGGAATGATAATATTCGGAACATTTGGTATGCTTGTAACCGGACAGACATTGAAAGTGGCCATACAATCAGGATTTTCGCTAACACAAATAGGTGAATTTGCCTTTATCATAGCCACCTTAGGAATGAGTTTGGGAGTACTCGAATCGAATATCTATCCTATAGTCGTAGCCGTGTCAGTATTAACAACATTCACGACCCCATATTTCATAAAAATGTCATCACCATTTTATGAATTTGTGGAGCGTCATTTACCGGAGAATCTGCGATTCTTGATAGATAGGTATCAAGATGAAGTATCAAAAGAACAAGTGCATGATAATATCTGGCAAAATGCGATGAATAAATATGGTTGGCGCACACTTTTATATACTATAGTGCTGGTAGCCGTATCAATAATCTCGACAGTATATATACACCCCACCCTAACCAGGTTGATACCAGATTGGAGTAATGCACTAACACTATTAATCACGTTAGGAGCGATGTCGCCGTTTTTGGTGGCAATGTTACTGCCTTTCGCACGCTTACTAACAACCAAACGAAGTTCAAAACATCCAACACCAAATATAGCAATAATTGTTATCTCGATAATAAACTTTGTTATAACATTATACTTTGTCTTTAACGCAATATCGCATGCGTACTCAATGACATGGGGCGCAGCCATATCGTTAGCCGCCCTATTGTTGGTACTACTATTATTCTCGCGTAGAGTGCGAAAGCAGATGAACTTAATAGAGAGCCGATTTTTAGATAATTTAAACGAACGCGAATTACGAAGATCGGGTAAAAAGACCAGCTTAGTAAATGATTTGCATCTAGCTTATATAACCGTAGGTACGGGATGCGAGTTTATCGGAGAACGGCTGATGGACTCAAACATACGTTCAAAATATGGAGTAAATATAGTTAGCATACAACGCTTGCAACGCACAATAAAAGTGCCCGGCGGCGAGGCTCGCATATTTCCGGGCGATATCATAGGCATAGTAGGCAGCGATGAGCAGATAGAAGCGATGTTGCCAATAGTTGAGAAAGAGCGTGCAGTTGAACTTGAAGAAATCAATACCGACATCAAGTTGACAGGCATAATGTTATCAGCGAGCTCAATAATTGTTGGCAAAACGCCACGCAATTCGCATTTGCGAGATTACTACGATGCATTGCTTTTGGCTGTGCAACGCAATGATGAATATATAGATCAAGATCCGGATATGATATTTGCCGAAGGCGATATTTTGTGGTTGGTTGGCAACGAAGAACAACTATCGGCATTAAAATAATGTGGAATAAGTAAATAATTTTGCGTAAATTTGTAGCTCATTATCACGAACAAAAATAGAACAATGATAGAATATATACAAGGCGAAATAGCGGAGCTAACACCGGCAACAGTGACAATAGACACAGGAGGAGTTGCATATCTACTAAACATATCGCTAAACACATACACAGGCTTGCAAGGACAAACCAGAGTAAAGCTGTTAGTACATGAAAATATACGCGAAGATGCGTGGTCGTTGTATGGTTTTGCCAGCGAGCGCGAACGCGTGTTGTTTAGACTATTGATAGGAGTGTCGGGAGTAGGAGCCGGCACCGCACGAGTTATATTATCAGGATTTACGACCGCAGAATTAGAGCAAGTTATATCGGGAGGCGATGTAAAAGCGCTAAAAAATGTGAAAGGAATTGGGGGAAAGACTGCAGAACGTATAATAGTAGACCTACGCGATAAAATAAAACCGGAGGGAGATACGTTATCTATACAAGTGTCTGCTGCCAACGACGTATACGACGAGGCAATGGCGGCGTTGGTGATGTTAGGCTATACACGACAACAGAGTCAAAAAGCCTTAAAGAAGCTATTTGACGCCGACCCTACGCTAAAAGTCGAAAACGCTATCAAAAAAGCGTTGGCCATGATGTAAGCGCAGCGCTCGAGACAAATAATGATTGGACAAAACTATACACAACGACATAAGAAACACATTCGTATGCTGCAACGATTATTGCTGCCGGTGCTGATAATGGTGCTAGGCGCAATAGGTGTAGCCCAAATAACGGTAAAACAGCCGGTAGAGCCACCCCCGGCATCATATCCGACGGCGCAGAAAGGCGATAGCATAAATATGCAAATGCCCATAAAGTCAACCGTGCCACAGACCTACGATGAGTTGCTTAGCGACGATAAAGGATACGATCTAAAAGATCCGTCAAACATAAAAACGACAGCCGAATACGACCCCGTAACCGGTTGTTATGTAGTGCGTACTCGTGTAGGTGATATGGATATAGCAACGCCTTTTTTGCTGAGTGAAAGTCAATATAACAATTGGCAACTACGCAAGTCGCTGCAAGAGTATTACAAGCAACGCAACCTAGAGCAAATCACCGAAAAAGAGAAGCAGCCATTTAACATACTAGATATGAACTTTGCACTTGGGCCATTGGAGAAGATCTTTGGTCCCGGAGGCGTGCAACTACGCACACAAGGCTCAGTTCAGGTATCAATGGGTATCAAGAGCAACAAGACAGACAACCCGTCGCTATCGATGTCAGCACGTAGGAAGACCTATTTTGATTTTGACCAAAAGATACAAGCGACAATAGCGGCATCGGTTGGTGATAGGCTCAAGTTTAATATGACCTACAACACCGATGCAACATTCGACTTTGACTCTAAGAATCTGAAATTAGCATACGAAGGTAAAGAAGACGACATAGTAAAAAGCATTGAGGCAGGAAATGTGTCGATGACAACCGGGTCGTCGCTAATAAAGGGAGGAACAGCCTTATTTGGTATAAAATCGAAACTACAATTTGGCAAACTCACAGCCACAGCATTAGTGTCGCAACAAAATTCAGAATCGCAATCAGTGAGCACTAAAGGAGGCGCACAGACGACCGAATTTGAAGTAAATGCCGATGCCTATGATCAAAATCGGCACTTTTTTCTTGCACAATACTTTAGAGAGCACTACGACGAATTTGCCTCTCGTTTGCCTTTGGTAACATCGGGCATAAGCATCACACGCATGGAAGTGTGGATCACAAACAAGAGCAGCAAATACGATCAGTCGCGCAACCTTGTGGCATTTATGGACTTGGGCGAATCGACCTACAAGGCATCAAACCACTGGATTGGAGATGCATCGCAACAAGTGCCCAGCAACTCATCGAACAACCTACTTAGTGAAGTAAAGAGTGAATATCCAACAGCTCGCGACATTTCGTCAGTGGGCCAGGCACTATCACCTCTAACGGCGTATGGTATAGAGGGAGGTCGCGACTATGAGAAAGTAGAAAGTGCGCGACTGCTCACATCAAGCGAATACACTTATAACTCAACATTAGGATATATATCATTAAAATCAGCGCTCAATGCCGACGAAGTGTTGGCAGTAGCATTTGAATATACATATCAAGGGAAGGTATATCAAGTTGGTGAGTTTTCAAGCGATGTAACAAGCACCGACCAATCGCTATATGTGAAGATGCTAAAGGGCACCACTACAGCGCCACGTTTGCCGATGTGGCGATTGATGATGAAAAACGTGTATAGCCTTGGCGGATATCAAATACAGTCAAGCAAATTCAAACTTAATATTAAGTATTTGAGTGACACAACCGGTACGTCAATCAGCTACTTGCCAATAGCAAGCATGAATGATAAGACGTTATTGCAAGTGATGAATTTAGACCGTTTGGACTCAAACCAAGAGAGCAATCCTGACGGACAATTTGACTTCATAGATGGCTATACAATTATACCATCTACGGGTAAGGTGATATTTCCGGTAGCAGAGCCATTTGGTAGTCACTTGCGCAAAGCAATAGGCAACGATGCAATAGCAGACAAGTATGTGTTTGAAGAATTGTACGACTCTACCCTAGTTGTAGCTCGTCAGTTTGCTGACAAGAACAAGTTTACGTTGAAAGGTGAATATCAAGCATCTTCGGGGTCACAAATCAGGCTAAATGCGATGAATGTGCCACGAGGTTCAGTGGTAGTTACAGCCGGAGGAGTAACACTAACCGAGAACTCAGACTATACGGTTGACTACGCGATGGGTATAGTAACCATCACCAACCAAAGCATCATAGATTCGGGACAAAGCATTAACGTATCGCTGGAAAATCAATCGAGCTATTCGACGCAACGCAAGACGCTATTAGGATTGGATTTGCAATACGAATTTAACAAGCACTTGAACGTTGGAGCAACGGTTTTACATTTTTCAGAAAAAGCACTTACCGAAAAGGTAAACATTGGAGATGAAGTGGTAAACAACACGATGTTGGGCTTTAATGTGAGCTACAATAATGAATTTATGTGGCTAACAAATTTGCTCAACAAAATACCCACCGTCAATGCAACGTCGCCATCACGAATAAACTTCACAGCGGAATACGCCAAACTCATACCTCACAGCCAGAAGACAGGCTCAAGTGCGGGCTCGTCGTATGTAGATGACTTTGAATCATCGCAAACCGGCATAGACTTACGTTCGCCCTACTCATGGTTTTTGGCGTCAACACCGTATGACAATGCCGCAGATGCCCTTTTCCCTGAAGCATCGCTATCAAACAACGTGTCATACGGCAAAAACCGTGCATTGCTGAACTGGTATTATATAGACAGGCTATTTACATCGCGCAACTCGTCGATGGCTCCGGGCTACATAAAAAGTGACTTGGCACAGCTATCGAATCCGTATATCCGCGAAATCAAAACGAGCGAAATATTCCCCGGGCGTGAGCTAACATACGGAGAATCGTCAACAATACAAACGCTCAACCTCTCATACTATCCGACAGAACGCGGACCGTACAACCTAGATGCAGACAATATTGATGACCAAGGCAACTTGCTTAATCCGGAGAAACGATGGGGCGGCATAATGCGTAAACTTGACAACACAAACTTCGAGCAAAGCAATATTGAGTACGTACAATTTTGGATGCTTAATCCATTCCTAGACCCGGAAAACCAGAACTACGAAGGTGGTGATTTGTATTTCAACTTCGGAGAAGTGTCAGAAGATATACTTAAAGACGGTTTAAAGAGCTACGAAAACGGCTTGCCAGTTGACAACAATAACCAATATATGCAAGAAACCGTTTGGGGGCAAGTATCAAATCAAAGTTCACTAACATATGCTTTTGACACTGCAACCGGAGCACGTCAACGCCAAGATGTAGGTTTAGATGGGCTGTCGAACGATGATGAGTTCAGTCACAGTAGCTACAGCGACTATCTAAATAAGCTGCGCCAAAGGCTGTCAGCATCAACGATAGAGACAATGCAAAACGATGCATTTTCTCCGTTCAATGACCCTGCCGGAGATAATTATCACTTTTACAGAGGCAATGACTACGACCAACAACGGTTGAACATACACGAGCGCTATAAACATTACAACGGCACTGAAGGCAACTCACTATCACCTGACGATGCAGACGATGATTTATATCAGGCATCACGAGCTGTGCCCGATGTTGAAGATATCAACCAGGACAACACACTTAACGAATACGAGCGTTACTTCCAATATAAAGTATCAATACGTCCGGAAGACCTCGTTGTGGGCCGCAACTATATCACAGACAAACAAACATCGTGGCAACGCACAGTTGACGGTAAAGACCTTGAGGTTGAATGGTTGCAATTTAAAATACCTTTGAGCGACTACGAGCGTGTTGTTGGCTCAATAAGCGACTTCAGCACCATACGCTTTGTACGTATGTTTATGACTGGCTTTAAGAAAGAGACACACTTGCGTTTTGCTACGCTGGAATTGGTGCGCGGCGAATGGCGTACATACGACTTCAACCTCAATAACCGCGGCGACACACCTGCAGAAGGGCAATTGGATGTATCGGTTGTTAACATCGAAGAAAATGCTAGCCGCAAGCCAGTTAACTACGTATTGCCTCCCGGCGTAACACGAATAGTAGACCCGGGCCAAAGTCAGATCACCCAACTCAATGAGCAGTCAATGTCAATGAAAGTCATTGATCTTGCTGCCGGAGATGCAAGAGGAGTATATCGCAACACTCAACAAGATTTGCGCAACTACAAGAGGATGCAAATGTGGGTTCACGCAGAGCGATTAATTGACGACAACACAAACTTGAAGAGTGGCGAGCTTTCACTATTTATACGTATGGGTAGTGATGTAAAGTCGAACTATTACGAATATGCCATACCGTTGACACTAACACCGGAAGGCACATACAATAACAACTCCACCAGTGACAGGTATTTGGTGTGGCCGGAGTCGAACCATCTTGACTTTAACTTGCAAAGCCTTGTAGACTTAAAGAATGAGCGCAACTTGGCGAAACGCGAGGAGCAAGCCGGAGTTAGTTACAATACGGTATACACAGGTCGTGACCCGGACAACGAACACAATACCATATCAGTGATAGGAAATCCGTCACTGAGCGATGTTCGTGTGATATTGATTGGTGTGCGCAATAACGCTGCCACCACAAAAGATGCAACAGTGTGGGTAAATGAGCTCAAAGTTACCGACTTTGACGAATCGGGCGGATGGGCAGCAAAAGCGAATGCCACAGTAGGGTTGAGCGATTTAGCGACACTAAACATGGCGGTGCATAAAGAGACTGCCGGCTTTGGCAGCGTTGACCAAAGTTTGAACGACAGACGTATGGACGACTATGAGCAATATAATGTGGCAATACAAGCTGATTTAGGAAGATTAATTCCGGAAAAGGCCAAACTAAAAGCTCCAATCTACTACTCATATTCGAAAGAGACAAGTACGCCGAAATACAATCCGCTAGACCAAGACGTATTGCTTAAAGATGCGCTCGATGCATGCACAACACAAGAACAACGCGACTCTATCAATTCGTTTGCCATAGAGCGTACGGTAGTACAAAACTTCTCGTTATCAGGGTTGAAGTTTGACGTACACGGCAAGAATCCGATGCCGTGGGACCCCGCAAACTTCACGTTCAACTTTTCGTTCAACAAACAAAGCAAAAACAATCCGACAACAGAATACGAGAACACTAATGATTATCGAGGCTCTCTACAATATAGCTACACACCTTACATCAAAGGTTTGAAGCCATTTAATAAATTGATAAAGAGTAAGAACAAGAATCTATCGTTTATCAGAGACTGGGAAATACAGTGGCTGCCAAACAATATATCGTTCTTGACCAATATGAGTCGTTACTATTACGAACAACAAGAACGCTCAGAGGTAGACGATAATTTTCAATTGCCGGTGTCGGTATCCAAAAACTTTTTGTGGGATAGACAACTGTCAATAACATGGAATATCATCAAGTCACTTTCGCTATCGTTCAACTCAAACACATCAGCTCGCATAGAAGAGCCTACAGGAGCAGTGAACAAGAAACTCTTCCCGGATGAATATCGCGATTGGAAAGAAGAAGTTTGGAGATCGATAAAATCGATGGGTACGCCGTGGAATTATAACCAAACATTCACAGCGGCATATAAAGCACCATTTAACAAGATACCGGTGCTTGATTTCATCACAGCGACAGCCAACTACAACGCAACATATAAATGGGATAGAGGAGCGACCATTGACGACGTGTCGCTCGGTAACTCTATTGCCAACCAAGCGGCGACGAGCGGAGATGTGCGATTGAACTTTGAAGGATTGTGGAACAAGCTGCCTTTTGTAAAAGATGTGAACAAGCGCTTTGCAAGTCAAACCCGCAACACGAACAAAAAAGACACAAAAGCGAAGAAGGCAAAGAAGTATGAACGCACTATTAAGTTGCAGCCCGACACAACAGTCACTATCAAACACAACCTGCGCACGCAGAAATTAAAAATAATTGCTACGACGACGAAAGGTGAGCCATTTGAGGTGAAGACAAAAGTTGTAGATGCCAACACATTGACAGTGCTCACACACGGCGATCAAAACATTAAGTTTATCATCACCGAAAAGACTGAAGAAGAGAAGAAATCGACTATGCGGAACATAGCCGAATACACAACACGTTTGATAATCTCACCGCGTTCGCTGTCGGTGCGTTATAAAAAGACAAATTCAATGACATTGCCATTGTTTAGTCCAAGTGTAGGCAATGTATTCGGACAGTCAAACAGCTATGGTCCAATGTCTCCAGGACTAGATTTTGCTTTCGGATTTAACGGAGACGACTATGTAGATAAAGCCTTAGAACGCGGTTGGCTAATAACAGACGATGGACAGACCTCACCGGCAGTTATCAGCCATGCAACAGAGTTGAGCTTAGAGTTAAATCTTGAGCCAATAAAAGGGTTGAAGATACAACTAACCGGAAACAGAACCGACAACCGCACTTCGCAAATACAGTTTATGTACACCGGCATGCCTACGACCTACTCAGGGTCTTATACAAAAACGCACTGTGCAATAAAGACAGCCTTAAGAGGGAGCAGTGCCGACGACGGATACAACAGTGAAGCTTTTAACCAGTTTATAAACAACATAGGCATAGTGCGCGAACGCATAGAAAGCCAATATTTTGGAACGAGTTATCCGAATAGCGGATTCTTGGAAGGCTCGGGATATGCCGGTACACAGTTTAACACCGAAGTAGGAACTGTGAGCGAGACATCGAGTGACGTACTAATTCCGGCATTTGTAGCGGCATATACCGGAACAGATGCGCGCAAAACATGGTTAGACCCATTCCCATCAATCTCGTCAATACTGCCCAACTGGAAAGTGACCTACGACGGATTGTTGCAATTGGGCAATATGCGCAAATGGTTTAAATCGTTTAGCTTGAGCCACGCGTATCAGTGCACCTATTCGGTTGGATCATACTCATCATATCTAAACTGGGTTGCAGTAGGTGGAGAGAATATGGGCTTTACGCTTGACGAACTCACCGGCCGTCCTATACCCTCATCGCCATATAACATTTCGTCAGTAGCAATAACAGAGAAGTTTGCACCGCTATTGGGTGTAAATTTCACATTGCAAAACGACTTGCAGCTATCAGCCGAATATCGCGATGCCCGTACATTGACATTGAACAGCTCGGCAGCGCAGGTTGTCGAGTCGTCAACAAAAGGCATAAAAATTGGTGCCGGGTACAAGATTGTAGGATTTAATACATTCTTGAAGATGCGGGGTTCGCAACAAGGCATAAGCAATGACTTAACGCTTAATGCCAATATTAGCTTAGACAATACACAGGCGTTGATACGTAAAATTTCAGAAGATCGGTACACACAACCGACATCTGGAACGCGCACGTTCAGCATAGACTTTACTGCCAGCTATATACTATCAAAGAAAGTAACATTGTCGGCATATTTTGACCACCAAGCCAGCACGCCGTTGGTAACAACTTCATCATATCCGACAACTAATACAAGTTATGGTATTTCAGTAAACTTGTCATTAGCGAGATAGGATTTT
>CAZJEA010000027.1:0-21265 GCA_964544895.1 uncultured Bacteroides sp.
ACAATTATCAAACGTGACGGTCGCGTTGTTGGTTTCAATGAAGAAAAAATCAAAGCGGCAATCAGAAAGGCTATGCTTCAAACAGAGCTTGGCGAAGATGAAACTCTCATTAACAAAATCACTGATCGAATCTCTATCTCGGGCAGTGAGCAAATGACCGTGGAACAAATTCAAGACCGCGTGGAGTTCGAACTCATGAAAAGCCCAAGAAAAGAGGTCGCTAAACGCTATATTGCCTATCGCGATCAACGTAATATCGCTCGTCGCGCTAAAACTCGCGATATATTTCTCGAAATTATCGAAGCAAAAAACAACGATATCACTCGCGAAAATGCTAACATGAACACTGATTCGCCAGCGGGTATGATGATGAAATTCGCTAGCGAAACCACTAAGCCGTTCGTTGATGATTATCTTCTCTCTGACGAAGCTCGTGAGGCTGTGCGCAATGGATACCTTCATATTCACGACAAAGATTACTATCCCACTAAGAGTCTTACTTGCGTGCAACACCCTCTTGACCGCATCCTGAAATATGGTTTTACTGCCGGTCATGGTGAGTCTCGCCCCGCTAAACGCATCGAAACAGCTAGCATCATCGCTTGCATTTCTCTCGAAACTGCACAAAACGAAATGCATGGCGGCCAAGCTATTCCTGCCTTCGATTTTTATCTCGCTCCGTTCGTGAGATCTTCATTCGTTGAGGAAGTGAAAAATGTAGAGCAGTTGACCGGCGCTAAGTTGGAACACCTTTACACTGCCGATATTAAAGATTACCTTACTAAAGATCTTGATGGCCTTGAAGGTGACGCTCGCGCTTTGCAGCATGCTATAAACCGCACCGTGAGTCGCGTGCATCAAGCTATGGAGGCATTCATTCACAACATGAATACCATCCACTCTCGCGGTGGCAACCAAGTTGTGTTCAGCTCTATTAACTATGGCACTGACACGTCTGCCGAAGGTCGCTGCATAATTCGTGAGTTGCTAAATAGCACATACGAAGGCGTTGGTAATGGCGCTACTGCTATATTCCCAATTCAAATCTGGAAGAAAAAACGCGGAGTTAGCTATCTCCCCGAAGATCCTAACTACGACCTTTATATGCTCGCTTGCAAAGTTACTGCTCGCCGTTTCTTCCCCAACTTCGTTAATCTTGACGCTCCTTTCAATCAACACGAAAAATGGCGCGCTGACGACCCCGAACGTTATAATTACGAAATCGCTACTATGGGCTGCCGCACTCGTGTGTTTGAAAACCGATATGGCGAAAAAACTTCTGTTGGTCGTGGAAACTTAAGTTTCTCTACTATCAATATTGTTCGCCTGGCTATCGAGTGCATGAGTATTAAGGATCAAGATGAACGTATCCGCCGTTTCTTCGCTAAACTTGATGAGGTCCTTGATATTACCGCTCACCAACTTTGCGACCGATACGACTTCCAAAAAACTGCCCTCGCTAAGCAATTCCCGCTTGTGATGACTAAGTTATGGAATGGCGCTAATAAACTCAACGGCAATGATACTATCGAAAGTGTAATCAATCAAGGTACTCTTGGCATCGGCTTTATTGGTTTGGCTGAATGTTTGATCGCACTTACTGGTAAACATCATGGCGAAAGTGAGGAGGCTCAAGCTCTCGGATTGAAAATTGTTAGTCATATGCGTTCTCGTGCAAATGAGTATTGCGAAAAATATGGCCACAATTTCTCTATCCTTGCTACTCCGGCTGAAGGCCTCTCTGGTAAATTTACTGCTAAAGACCGCAAAACTTTCGGTGAAATCCCCGGCGTTACTGACAAAGCTTACTACACAAACTCTAACCACGTCCCTGTTTATTACAGATGCTCTCCTCGTCACAAAGCTAAAATTGAAGCTCCTTATCACGAATTAACTCGTGGTGGTCACATCTTCTACGTGGAGATTGACGGTGACGCTACTCACAATCCTCAAGCTATTGCTGACATCGTCGACCTCATGGATAAGTACAACATTGGATACGGATCGGTAAATCACAATCGCAACCGTTGCATGGATTGCGGCTATGAGGATGCTCAAAGTGGTTTGACTGAATGTCCGCGTTGCCACTCTAAAAACTTGGATAAGTTGCAACGCATCACCGGATATTTGGTCGGTACTACTGACCGCTGGAATTCCGGTAAACTCGCCGAACTTAACGACCGTGTAGTACACAAATAAATTTCTCTATATGTTGAGAGTGCTTAATATCGTTGAGGGTACTTCTGTTGATGGTCCCGGATTGCGCACCTCAATCTACTTCGCAGGATGCCACCATCAATGCCCAGGATGCCATAACCCGCAGTCGTGGAGCATGGATGGTGGCAACCCTATGACTGTGGAGCAGATCATGGAGGTCGTTCGCGAAAATGATTTCAACGTCACTTTTTCGGGTGGCGATCCGTTGTATCAACCCATTGATGAACTGACACAATTAGCAAAAGCAATTAAAGATGAGGGTTATACCTTGTGGTGCTTTACCGGATTTTTGTATGAGCAATTAGTAGCACGTCAAGAGCTACGCGAGTTCCTCAATTGTGTTGAAGTTCTTGTTGATGGTCCTTTTGTTGAAGATAAACGAGACATCTCGTTGCTGTTCCGTGGCTCTTCAAACCAAAGGCTGATTTTACTCAACAAATCAACGCCCAATTCTATTACTCAATATTCTCTGTAAGAAGTCTTACGCGTTACTTCGGCTATACCCATTCAACGGCAACCGGAGTAGCGCCTATTTCAAAGTGTAACTTCGCTATACCTAAATCAATCTTGGTGTATACTCCTATGCCTGTGTAAGCGTGCACACGCTTTTCGCCAAGCCATTTAAATCTAAACTGCTGCTGATTCATTGCCGATGGCGCTAGTAGGGTACAGTTTACTCCGCGTTGCACCCATTCCGGCGATTCGCAAATGTTGGGACATATCTGAAGCGGCTGCTTGATTTTATGCGTAGAGCCTTGCGTTGTGCCATATCCAACAGCTATCAACGCATATATCTTCAATCCTTCTTCAAGATCGGCTTTTATTTTTCGCTTCTTAAATGAAAGACCAACCCAACATGTATTTAACCCCATCATTTGTGCGTCGAGTACTAACTTCTCTCCGTAATAACCGATTTCTTCGTCCATGCCTTTGGGACCAATCATACAGAAATAATTATTCGCATTCCTGAATTTGCCGTATTTCGCCATTAATGATG
Organism: uncultured Bacteroides sp.; assembly: GCA_964544895.1. GTDB lineage: Bacteria > Bacteroidota > Bacteroidia > Bacteroidales > Muribaculaceae > CAG-873. Next base: position 3,215 of record CAZJEA010000027.1, read on the forward strand.
TTCCAAATGCACTTGGCTCGTTCGTGACGAGTTTAATGTGTAGCCCGGAAGCAAAATTATATGCTTCGATGTGCTCATTTAAACGGTTCACTAATCCCGCTTCTATCGGTAGCTCGGTGAATGTCCTTACCGAATGTCTACCATATATAACACCTAAATCCATATCTTTTAATTTTTTTAAGTGTGAAATTTCTCAAATTGTGTTATACAAAACGCGCATTTGTCGCATAAACAAGTGCAAAGATAGTTAGTTTCGCTGATTATTCTCATTTATAACAATTAAATCTGGCAGTTTGTTACTTATAAATGTGAATTTTTAATAGCTTCCTTTGCTTGATTAATTAAAGAATATAGAATAATGATATGCTATTTATTAAATATTTTTGTTTAATTGGTTGCGAATTTAAAGTTATTTCTCTTCTTTTCCTTACAATATTATTAAGGTGTATATCATTTCGCTATTTTTTTAAGTATTTTTTTATTGTTTATTTGATATTATTTATTAATTTTGTGGCTATCAAAAATACCCACCAATTAACAAAACAAGCCAGCGCAATTTAAAATACTAAAATGATAGTGCCAGCGCTGTTCTTTTTACGACTGACCTAAAACAGACATATATGAAGAAAATCGGTATTACCGTAGCGGCTGCTCTTGTAGCTGCAGTGGGCTTAAATGCACAAGTGCAAAATTATGCCCTCAAATTCGAGGCCAATGGAACGGTTGATTGTGGCTATATGCCCGACCTTAACTCTATTTCCTCTTACTCAATTCAATTTTGGATCAATCCTACTACCTGGACTCCCGGTGCAACTATCGTTTCTAACGGCGATTTAATTGTTGCTCTCGCTGATAACAACTCTATCCAATTTACCGTTGGCTCTAGCAAAGTGGTAGCTTCTTCTTCTGACCTCGTCGCTGGCAATTGGTCGCAAGTTACCATGGTAAATGATAACGGTAATGTTATCGTTTTGGTTAATGGTTCTCAAGTCGCTACTGGTACTCTTTCGGCTACTAATGTCGCTTCTTCTAATTTTATTATTGGTGGTAATTCTTTTGCCGGCCGTATTGACGAATTGCGCGTTTGGAATGATGCCCTAAAGTCTGACTTTAACTACTTTATTAATAACACTATTAATAAATGGTGTCCTCAATGGTCTAATCTTTTGGTCTACTACAAATTTGACCAAGCCTCAGTTGATAATATCGCAGTTGACTATTGCGAACTCGAACGTACACAATCTCGCGACTATAATAATCATGGCGCTTTCTCTGACGGCGTTTCGCGTGTCGCTGTAAACGATAATGCCGCACTGCCTTATTTACGTCATGCTGCTTATACTGAAAACAATCGTTTCTTCGATCGTGCTATCCCGACTGAGCAATACCTCTTGGCTAATGACCTTATTATAATAGGTGCCGATTTGCAAGCTGACGGCCATCTCACTTGGCGCTCTCCTAATGCTCATGCCACAAACTACGGTGTGAAATACCTTAGCGATTTCAATGGTCGCACAGGTGTCGCCTCTTTCGACGGTACCGCTCATTTGGAATCTCCCGAAAATACCCTCAATCCAACAATAGATGCTAATGGCAAAATGTCGTTAGGTTATACTATCGAAACTTGGATTTACGTTGATGAGTGGGTTGAAGGTGCAACTATTTTTAGCAAAGAGAAAGTCGTAGATGGTGCGACCAAGGGTTTCTCTATTAAACTCGGTTCTTCTGAGAAAAGTCAACTTATTGTTTCTATCGATGGAAAAACTTATGTTTGCCAAAATCGTTTGAAACTTAATCAATGGCAACACCTTGGCATCACCACAAATGGTAGCGCTTCGGCTGCCAACCAAGCTATATACTTCGTATTTGATGGAACTGCTCGCACCGCTACGGCTAGTGTATCTACCGGAGACGGTTCTTTCACATTCTCTGATGTGAGCGATTGCAAATCTATTTACGGCGAAAATTTCAAAGGTAAGCTCGACAATTTTACTGTTTGGTCTGATTATTCTTTCTCTGCTACGCAAATCAAATCGCATAGCACCGCTCCTCTTATGCCCGGCATAGGTAAGACTGTTACTGCTGAAGTGATGCGTCAAGGTCAAATTTTCTATTCTTTTGACGATCCCGATAACTTTGGCTATAGCTCTTACTCGCAAGATGAGTGGCTACGCATCATGTCATCCGCTTACGATGGCTACACTCGCCCCGAAATCCGCCTTTCTATTAATGGTAATGGTGAAAAGCTTTGGCCCGGTGTTATTTGCGATGCTACTAAACGCAAAACCTTTGCTGCAGATCTCGCTACTTTCGCTGAAAAATATGACGGCGTTGAACTCGACTTCGAATGGATTTATAATGGCGATTCACGCTGGACTCAATATGGCTTGCAGGCAGAGGAAATTCGCAAGGCGCTTCCTGCCGATAAAACATTCCATATCTCTCTTCATGCCGTAGCTTACACTTTCCCAACTAATAAGATGGATCAGGTTGACGGATTTACTTTCCAACAATATGGCCCTCAAGACACTTATTTCAATTGGAATAACTTTGTAAGCTCTACCGCTTCTTTCGTTAACCAAGGTTTCCCAAAAGATAAAATCGTTCTTTCTTACGCTACAACCACTTCAAAATCTTCTGAAGGTTCGGCTGTAATTGGTGTGCGAAACGGATTGATGGATGTCGATGGTTATACTCCAAACGAAACCATTGACCAATCTACACTCAATGGTCAAACATATTATTTCTGCGGCCCTCTCCAATCTTATCGCCGCGCCAAATACTGTGTTGACAATGGCTTACAAGGTATATTCTATTGGGATATGGGCAACGATGTCCCTGTCGAACACCAATATAATATCGCTAAATATGCAAACTACGGTTTAGCTGCTAATATCGACCGTATAGCTACCAACGTTACTATAAATCACGCTACTTCGGGCGTTAATGATATAGTTGCTGATGCTGCTTCTGCCGATAAACTCATAATTACGCCAAATCCCGTTGTTGACGTCGTTTATTTGTCTACTAATGGCGCTTCTATTGACAAGGTCTCAATCTTCTCTTTGTCTGGCGCTCTAGTTAAACAAGCAAACATCGCCGGTTCTAATAGCGTCGATCTTTCTTCTTTGTCGCGCGGTAACTACATTATCAAAGCTTCTACCGCTGACGGTAAAACTCTCGTCAACAAACTCGTAAAGAAATAAATTTATAACAAACCTAATAATTACCAATTAACGCATTTATTGCAAAGAGTATGAAAAAACTATTCTATTTCATGTCTCTGGCATGCATGGCTGCAGCCGTGTCTTCTTGCGAAGATACGTACGAAAATCCTGGTGACTTTAGCATTGAGGCTACCCTTGATGTTGACCATGACCTTGCTGCTTTTAGTGGTGCCAGCTACGCTTTGAGTGTCGCTAGAACTACCGACTCTGTCTTCCAACACGAGTACACAGTTCGCGATACTCTCAAACATGCTGATGGCTCGCTTGTTTATGATGACCGCGGTCAATTGACTATCACAAGCGAAGTTAAAACCTATCCTAGTAAATTCACTACAAAAGTAATTGAAATGGAGCCTGTGTTGTTAGCTTCTAATGCTGACACTATCAAAATTCACGTCGTATCTAATGCGCGTTGGACTGCTGAACAACCTAAAGTTTCTGCCGGCGCTCAATGGTACTACAACTATCTAAGTAGCGTTTCTGGCGGTGGAAATGGCGCTGTTTACTTCCGCACCACTCGTAACAAAGCTAAAAAACGTAAAGGTACTGCTACTCAAGAAATCATGACTAGCGACAGTACTGTGCTTATCAAAATCCCATTCCAACAATCTGGTGAAACCGACTAATCTTCATTATCCACAACGAACATGAAAAAATACTTATTATCAATATTTTTCTGTCTCTGTGCTGTTGTATCAATGTCCGCTCAACATATAGTTAAAGGCGTTGTTTACGAGTCAGAAGATGAGCCTGCTATCGGTGCTTCTGTTACCGAAAAAGGCAAGAAAACTGGTGTGTCTACCGACGTTGACGGTAATTTCCAAATCTCAGTGTCATCACCTAACGCTACTCTCGTCATTTCATACATCGGTATGGATACTCAAGAAATAGCTCTTAATGGCCGCACTGATATTACTGTTATGATGAAAGCCAACCAAACTCTTCTCGATGAAGTTGTGATCGTTGGTTACGGCACTCAAAAGAAAATCAATGCTACCGGTTCTGTTAAAACCATTGACAACTCAGTCCTCGAATCTCGCCCATTGTCAAATGCTGTGCAAGGTTTGCAAGGTGCTGTTGCCGGTCTTAACATTACTAACGATAATGGTGGTGGTCTCGGCACTGAGATGAACATTAACATCCGTGGTGTTGGTTCTATCGGTGAAGGTTCTGACTCTTCTCCTCTCGTCCTCATCGACGGTATGGAAGGTGACCTCTCTACTATCAACCCTAACGATATCGAAAACATCTCTGTCCTCAAAGACGCTGCAGCTGCTTCTATCTACGGTTCGCGTGCTCCTTTCGGTGTAATTTTGGTTACTACTAAGAGTGGTGAAAAAGGCACTCGTGTTAACTACACCGGTAACTTACGCATCCAACAACCTATCAAAGTGCCTACAATGGCTAACGGCTATCAATACGCTTTGATGATGAACGATGCTTACCTCAACTCTGGTGGTACTGCTCCTTACTCTAGCACTCAGTTGCAAAAAATCCAAGCTTATCTCCGTGGCGAAAACTATGGCGTTGAACCTACTACTTGGGACCCCAACGAATGGACTGCTAACCAAGCTTGCTTCGGCTCTACCGACTGGTATGACGTGCACTTGAAAAATACCTCTACAGCTCAAGAACACAACCTCTCTGTTTCTGGTGGTAGCGACAAAGTTACTTACTACTTCTCTGGTAACTTCCTCGATCAAAATGGTATCTTCACTTACGCTGACGAAAAATACCAACGTTTGTCTCTCACCGGTAAGTTTAACGTGAAGTTCAACAAATACGTTAGCTTCAACTGGACTACTCGTTTGATCACCAACGAAAATAAAAAACCGTCTGCTCTCAATGATTTGTTCTACCACAACCTTGGCCGTCGCGCTGCTGTTATCCCGGTAAATATGCCTGATAACTCTGCTGCTGCAGGTGAATATCACTATCAATCACTCATCCAAGCTTTGGAAGATGGTGGCGATCAAAACCAAAAGAAACAACAAATCTACAACCAAGGTCACTTGACTATCACTCCGGTTAAAGATTGGAATATCCATGTTGAATTGAGCAGCCGTATCGAAAACAATCCTTACACTCGTCAATTCAACCCTCTTTACTACACCCTTCCTGATGGCACCCAACAAGGTTACCTCGTTCTCGAAGGCCTTAGCTCTAAGCACGTAATTAACGATAACGGTTCGTTCACTGTTCAACCCGGTATCGGTGAAGCTTACTACGAAAAAGCTCAAACGAACAATAATTACTTCGCTACTAACATTTACACTGATTATGCTCTTACTCTCAACGAAAAGCATAACTTTAAATTCCTCATCGGTGAACAAACTGAGTACTATCGCACAGAAACTACTCGTTCTGCTTACTACAACATCTCTATACCTTCAACTCCATTCTTGCCTTCTGTAGTTGGCGATGAGGGTACTATGATGTCTGAGAAAAAAAGTGAATGGTCTTCTGTAGGTATCTTTGGTCGTATCAACTATAACTACGCTGACCGTTACATGGCTGAAGTTAACCTTCGTGCCGACGGCGCTTCTCGTTTCCCCTCCGATCAACGTTGGGGCGTTTTCCCCTCGTTCTCTATCGGTTGGAACATCGCTCAAGAAAGCTTCTTTGAGCCTATCGCTAAAAAAGGTCTCCACTATTTGAAACTTCGCGCTTCTTATGGTGTACTTGGTAACCAAAATACTACTTCTGCATATCCTACTTATCAGAAAATGCAATCAAGCGGTGGTAGCCTCGTATTAGGTGGTAGCCAAGCTACTATACTCCCTGTTTTCTCTCCCTATTCAACTTCTCTTACTTGGGAGAAAATCGAAAACTCTGGCGTAGGTATCGACTGGGGCTTGTTTAACTACAAACTTTCTGGTTCGTTTGACTGGTACCAACGTACAACTAAAGATATGGTTGGCCCGGCTGCTGCTCTTGCCGGCGTTTATGGCGCTAGCGCTCCTAAAACTAACAATGCTGAACTTCGCACTCGCGGTTGGGAACTTGAGCTCGCTTGGCGTGACCAAATCAATAAAGATTGGAGCTACGGCATTAGCGCTTCTCTCTCTGACTACAATTCAGTTGTTACAAAATACGATTCTCCCGATGATAAAATCTCTGGTTGGTATCAAGGTAAAAAATATGGCGAAATCTGGGGCTACCAAGCTTTAGGTATTGCACAAAGTGATGACGAAATGAATGCTCACCTCGCTGTCGCTGACCAATCTTCTATCGGTACTAACTGGGGCGGCGGTGACCTTATGTACGCAGACCTTAATGGCGACGGTTATGTTAACACTGGTGCAGGCACTCTTGCTGACCACGGTGACTACAAAGTTATCGGTAACACAACTCCTCGCTATTCTTATAGCTTCACTCTTGAAACTCAATGGAAGTTTATCGACGTTCGTGCTTACTTCCAAGGCGTAGGTAAACGTGACTTCTTCTTCGAAGGATCTGCTCCTTTCTTTGGTATCGCTAAAGAATGGCAACGCACTCTTTACGTTGACCACCTCGATTACTTCCGTTACGCCGGTTCTGCTCTTGGTGCTAACTATGATAGCTACTATGGCCGTCTCCGTATCGACCAAAACAATATCCAAGTGTGTGACCGTTTCCTACAAGACGCTTCTTATTTGCGCTTCAAAAACTTGCAAATCGGTTTCTCTCTTCCTTCAAATACACCTCTTGCAAAATATGTTCGCAAAGCTCGTCTTTACTTCTCAGCTGAAAACTTGTTGACGTGGACTAACCTTCGCATTTTTGACCCCGAAGCTATCGGTAGCACTAGCGGTGACTACGGTGCTGGTAAGGCTTATCCTCAATATCGCACATATTCTTTCGGCTTGGAACTCACTTTCTAACCCTCAATCAGTAATTTAATTATGAAAAAGATATTTATTCTTGCTGCCGTAGCCTCTTCAATGGCTTTAGCAAGTTGTAGTGATTTCCTCGAAAGAAAACCACTTGACTTTGGTGATGAGGAAACTTATTACAATTCTGCTTCTGATTTGAAGATCGCCGCTAACGACTTTTATGATTTGTTGCCCACTAATAAAGAACTTTGGGGCGGACTTTACACCCAAGATATCAATAGTGACAACCAAATTGGTGCTAACCCTGATAACCAAAGCCATCTATATCGTGGCAATAAACGTACTCTCAGCATTGATAATTCTAGCTGCACATGGAACTTTAAAAAACTCCGTGGCATTAACTTCTTTATCAATAAAATCGAAGGACGTGAAAGCGAAATTTCAGGCGCTACTTCTGAAGTTAGCCACTATCTTGGTGAAGGTTATTTCTTCCGCGCATATTTCTATTTCACACGTCTTGTAGATTTTGGTGACCTCCCAATCATTACTGAGATGTTGCCCGACGACGCAGAGACTCTTACTGCTGCAAGTGAACGCTCTCCTCGTAATGAGGTCGCTCGTTTCATCCTCGAAGACCTTGACAAAGCAGTAAGTCTTTTGCAAGCAACTGCCCCCGAGTCTGGCCGTATTACAAAATATGCTGCACTCGCTTTAAAATCGCGCGTTGCTCTATTTGAAGCAACCTGGGAGCGTTACCACGCTAACACTTGCTTCGTACCAGGTAATAACAAATGGGTCGGTAAAGATTATCATCCCGATTTCCAATTTAAAGCCGGTAGCGCTGAGGCTGAAGTAAACTTCTTCCTCGATCAAGCTATTGACGCTTCTCAACAAGTAGCTCAAGCTTTTTCTCTTGACAAAGACTATTTCGGAATGTTCAATAATACCGAAACTTTCGCTGACGACGACGAAGTCCTTCTCGCTCGTTACTATAAAGCAGGTGTTATCACTCACAGTTGCTCTGCCTTCCTTAAGAGTGGTGGCGGTTGCGGTGTGACTCGCGCAGCAGTGCAAACATTCCTTATGGCAAATGGTCTTCCTTGGTATGCTAACAACTCTGGCTTTACCACAGACGCTACTTCGTATGAAGAGCTTCAAAATCGTGACCCGCGTCTCACCGGTTCTGTTCGTGCTGCAGGTCGTTTCATCAACGTTGTGCAAAATCCGACTACCGGTCGTAACGAAGCAGATACCATTTACTACTACAAACCGGCTCTTACCGCTTCTGGTAACTCTAAAGCTACTACCGGTTACGAACTTTCTAAATGGTTGGCTGAAGACGATGGTAACACTAAAGATGGTCAACGCGTGCAATACTATTGCACAACTGCAGTGCCCATCCTTCGCGCTGGTGAATGCTATCTAAACTACATCGAAGCTTACTACGAACGTCACCACAATCTCGGTGGAAATTGCGACACTTATTGGCGCGCTCTTCGCCGTCGTGCAGGTGTTGATGAAGATTACAACAAGACTATTGCTAACACAGACCTTTCTCAAGAAAACGACCTCGCTGTTTGGTCTAAAGGCGTTGAAGTTTCTCCAACACTCTACAACATCCGTCGCGAACGCCGTTGCGAACTCATCGCTGAAGGTTTGCGTCTAAACGACCTAAAACGTTGGCGCTCTCTTGATATGATGGTTGATTATCAACCTGAAGGTATCAACCTCTGGGGCGGTAGCATTAGCTCTATGTATAGCTCTTCTGATTTGTCATCTGATGTCGTTTCTCAAGCAGGTGTTAGTGACTATATCCGTCCGTTACAAATCAAGGCATCGTCTCTCGTATATGATGGCTACAACTTCCCGAAACAACACTACCTCGAACCAATCCCACTGTCAGAGTTCTTGCTCACAATTGGCTCAGATGGCAAGAGTGTATTGTACCAAAATCCCGGTTGGCCTACAAATACTGATGGTACCGCTGATTATACTTTCGATTGCGATTAATACGTAACATAAGAAATATATAATCTATATGAAAGAGGGTGGATAGCTTCTTTATGAGGAGCGCTCCCCCCTCTTTTGCTTACTTGAAAAAAATATTAACTATTAGCACATCTATAGAATGAATAATCTTAACAAATCTTTGCTCTATTCATCGGCTGCTTTGGCTGCTCTGCCAACTATTGCTTCTTGTGCCTCTACCTCAAAAGAGGCTGATGCTAAGCCTATGAATATCGTCTATATTATGACAGATGATCATACCGCTCAGATGATGAGTTGTTATGACAAACGTTTTGCTAATACCCCTAATTTGGATCGTATTGCCAACGATGGCGTACGCTTCACTAATAGCTTTGTCGCTAATTCTTTGTCTGGACCAAGTCGTGCATGTATGCTTACCGGTAAGCATAGTCATGCAAATGGCTTTACTGACAACACTACTTGCGTTTTCGACGGCTCTCAGCAAACATTTCCAAAACTCCTTCAAAAAGCGGGATATCAAACCGCAATTTTTGGTAAATGGCATCTAGAGAGTCTGCCTCAGGGTTTTGATACTTGGGAAATCGTTCCCGGTCAAGGTGACTACTACAATCCGGACTTCATTCATCAAAACGGTGACACCATACAAGAAAAAGGTTATCTTACTCACCTCATCACAGATAAAAGCCTTGATTGGTTGGAAAATCGTCGTGACAAAGATAAACCATTCTGTTTGTTAATTCACCATAAAGCAATACATCGCAACTGGATGGCAGATACGGCAGATCTTAAACTCTTTGAAGATCGCACATTCGCATTACCTTCAAATTTCTTTGATGATTATGAAGGACGTCCAGCTGCTGCTGCACAAGAAATGAGCATATTCAAAGATATGGATGTGCTTTACGATTTGAAAATGAATCGTGCTGACAAAACCAGCCGTTTGAAAGAACGCTATGAGTCGTATTATAATCGTATGGACTCTGCTGAAAAAGCAGCATGGGATGCTTTCTACAACCCAATCATTGAAGACTTTTACGCTCGTGTAGACACAATGTCTGACAAAACTCTTGCAGAATGGAAATATCAACGCTATATGCGCGACTACCTTAAAGTTGTAAAGAGCCTTGATGATAATGTCGGTCGTGTACTTGATTATCTTAAAGAGCACGATATGCTCGACAATACTCTTGTAGTTTACACTTCTGACCAAGGTTTCTATATGGGTGAGCACGGTTGGTTTGACAAACGTTTTATGTACGAAGAATCAATGCATACTCCATTAATTATGTTGTTGCCTAAAGGATATGACAAACGTGGTGACATTACTGAAATGGTTCAAAATATTGACTACGCTCCTACATTCCTTGAACTTGCCGGTGTTGAAGTTCCTTCTGATATTCAAGGCGAATCTTTCTTGCCATTGTTGAAAGGTGAAAAACTTGAAAAGGAACGCGATTGCTTGTATTATCATTTTTATGAATATCCGGCTGAGCATAGCGTGAAACGTCATTATGGAGTTCGTGATGATCGTTATAAACTTATTCATTTCTACAACGATATTGATGTTTGGGAACTTTATGATCTCAAAAACGACCCAACCGAAATGCATAATATTTATGGCAAACCTGGCACAGAAAGCATCACTAAACGTATGATGAAGAAGCTTAAAAATGCGCAAGAAAAATACGATGACCCAATTCGTTTAAAATACCCCATACAATAAATTGTACTTATGAGATATATCGTTTCTTTAATGATGATATTCTCATGGTTAGGAATAATAGCACAGCCAAATGACTGTGCTATTATTCCTACTCCAGTAGAATACATTTCATCAACCGGAACAACAACAATTTCAGCAAATATCAATGTTGTTACTACTGCAGTAGCACAAAAAGCCGCAGCACGTCTTAAAGCCGACCTTGCTGATATGAATTTGCCAACGAGTTCATCTGCATCTGTAAAGTTTGATGTTGATGCATCAATTAAAAACGGTGGATATAAACTTACAATAGCTAATGGTAAGATTAATATTGCAGCTGCAACACAAGATGGCTTTTTTAATGGAGTCGAATCGCTTTTGCAACTAGCTGAAATTGGTCGAGGCACTATTGATGATTGCACTATCTCCGACTATCCTCGTTTTGAGTATCGTGGATTGATGCTCGATGTCGTGCGCTATTTCATGCCTAAGCAAGATGTGCTTAAAATGATTGACGTAGCTGCTCGTCTAAAGCTCAACAAACTTCATTTGCATCTATGCGATGATAACGGCTGGCGTCTAGAAATTAAGAGTCAGCCCAACCTTACCAAAGTTGGAGCTTGGCGTGTGCATCGCGACGAATATTTTCCTATGCGTGAAAATGCTAAAGAAGGAGAACCAACTCCCGATGGTGGATTTTACACCCAAAAGGACATGCGCGAAATAGTGAAATATGCAGCTGATCGTAATATCACTGTTATCCCTGAAATAGAAATGCCGGCTCACTCAATAGGGGCGCTTGCATCATATCCGGAATACACATGCCCGGTTGTTGATCACTTTTTCGGAGTATTACCCGGCATTGGTGGAAACGAAGCTTCTACGATTTTTTGCGCAGGTAATGAAAAAGTATATACATTCCTACAAAAGATACTTGATGAAGTGATGTCAATTTTTCCATCCGAATACATTCACATTGGCGGCGACGAAGCAGATAAAACCAATTGGCGTGATTGCCCTTTGTGTAATGAGTTGATGAAGAAACAAGGTATCACCGATTATGAAGCTTTACAAGGATACTTTATGGATCGTATGATTAAGTATGTAAATAGTAAAGGTCGTAAAGCAATTGGTTGGGATGAAGTTACAATAGGTAAACCAAAAGAAGATATAACTATTTTTGGATGGCGTGGCGATGGCTCTGCTGCAGTTAAATATGCAAAAGAGACAGGTAGACGTTTTGTTATGACCCCGGCAAAAACACTTTATCTCATAAGGTATCAGGGTCCGCAATGGTTCGAACCGTTTACTTATTTTGGCAATAACACATTGCAAGATGTTTACGAATATGAGGCAGTGAAGGAAGATTGGAGTGAAAACTTGAAATCTCAACTTTGGGGCATACAAGGTTCTATGTGGACTGAATTTTGCAACAACTCAGCCGATGTTGAGCATCAAGTATTTCCTCGTCTTGTCGCTCTTGCAGATGCAGCTTGGCGTCAACAAGGCACGTCTAATTGGAATGGATTCTTAAAAAAACTTGATAAGTTCACCCCATACCTCGAGCGTAAAAATATTAACTATGCTAAGTCAATGTACAACATTGATCACAAAGTTAAAGATGGTGAGGTCGAATTAAAATGTATTCGTCCTGATGTTGAAATTCGCTATACGCTTGACGGAATGGAGCCGTCAAACACTTCTGCCATATATGTTGCTCCTTTGGCTGTCGACAAATCTAAAACCATAAAGGCAAATACATTTGCAGATGGCAAAATTCTGGGGCAAACATTAACACTTAAACTTAGTGTGAACAAAGCTACGGGAAAAACTGTAACTTCTCCCAATCACAAAAGTGGAATGTTGTATACTCTAACTAATGGATTGCGCGGAAGTGAACGAAATTCCGATTTTGAATGGGCAGGTTGGCACAATGGCACAGCTGATTTTGTTGTAGATTTAGGAGAAAAAACACATATCAACTCAATAAGTTTGGGCGCATTAGCTCATAGCGGCCTTTGCATAGCAGCGCCAAAAACGGTGTATGTATATGTCTCTGACAATAATTATACTTATAATCTCATCAAAACTATCAATGTCGATGAAAAAGATGTGTTTGCAAAATCAGCAACAATCTTAAATTTGACCTGTGACAATTTGGATATCAACGCCCAATTCGTTAAATTTGTAGCTATAAATCCGGGAGCTGTACCTCTAGGCTTTCCTCGAGAAACTGCAGCAACATGGATGTACTTTGATGAAATAACAATTAAGTAAAAACAATAACCCTAACATTTAACCGACCCATTAAAAAACACTATGTTTAAAAGAGTCATCTTTGCCGTTGCTGCTGCCTCTACATTCGCATTTGTTCAGGCTGCCGATGCCAACGATTACGTTGAATGGCAAGATTTAAATGCGTTCCGTAACGGTCAGCTAGACATACATGAATGTGTGGTGCCTTATGCTTCCGCTAATCAATCAAAAATACGCTCGCATGCGTATGCTAGCTCTCCTTATTATCTTAACCTTAACGGTGATTGGAAATTTAATTGGGCAGAAGATCCGACTAAACGACCCACTGATTTTTACAAAGATAACTTCGATGCCTCATCATGGAAGAATATCAAGGTGCCGGGCAACTGGCAATGCCAAGGCTATGGTACAAAAGTGTATGTTAATGAACGTTATGAGTTCGATAGTAAGTTTTATGATTTTAAGAAAAATCCTCCGTATGTGCCTGTTCAAGGAAATGAAGTAGGCTCATATCGTCGCAATTTTACTATCCCTGCCGATTGGAAAGGACGTCGCGTTGTACTTTGCGCCGAGGGCGTATCGTCGTTCTTCTATGTTTGGGTAAATGGTCAGTATCTCGGATGCAACCAAGATTCAAAAACTGCTGCAGAGTGGGATATAACATCAGCTCTTAAGGATGGCGAAAATAATGTGTCGCTTGAAGTATATCGTTGGTCTGCCGGTTCATATCTCGAGTGTCAAGATATGTGGCGTTTGAGTGGTATTGAGCGCGATGTGTATCTTTATTCAACACCAAATACCTACATTGCTGACTACACTGTGGCGTCTCCTCTTGATCGCCAAAAATACAAAGATGGAGAGTTCTCTCTCAATATAGACATTGCCGGTATTCCGTCAGCTACTCCTGCTAAGAAAAATAAAAAAACAGCAGCAGTAAAAAAATATAGCATAGCTTATAGTTTATATGATGCTTCCGGTAAGAGTGTGTTAAGTGGAGAGAAAGATGCAGCATCATCTGTGTCGTTTGCTGAAGTTTTACAAAACGCAAACGCTTGGTCTGCTGAAAATCCATATCTCTATACTCTTGTTATGTCGCTTAAAGAAGATGGCAGTAACAAAGTTATCGAAACTCTCGGATGTAACGTTGGTTTCAAAACATCTGAAATCAAAAATTCTCAATTCTGCTTAAATGGCAAACCGATTCTCATCAAGGGAGTAAACCGCCATGCTTTCTCTGAACTTGGTCATACTCTCACACGTGAGTCTATGCTTAAAGATATAGAGTTGATGAAGAAAAATAACATTAACACGGTGCGCAACTGTCACTATCCAATGGATCGTGAGTGGTATCATCTTTGTGATATATATGGCTTGTATGTTATAGATGAATGTGACATTGAAAGTCATGGCATGGGCTATGGTAAAGAGTCTTTAGCTAAAGATTCAACATGGTTGGCTCCACATCTAGATCGCACAAAGCGTATGTATGCTAAGTCAAAAAATCATCCTGCTGTAACATTCCTTTCTTTAGGAAATGAGGCCGGTAATGGAGTAAACTTCGAACGTACTTACGATTGGCTAAAATCGGTAGAAAAAAATCGTCCGGTTCAATATGAACGTGCGGAAGAGAATTATAATACAGATGTATATGCTCGCATGTATCGTAGTATTGATGAGCTCAAAGCTTATGCGCATAAAGAAGGAGTATATCGTCCATTTATTATGTGTGAATATGCCCATGCAATGGGAAACAGTGTCGGCGGCTTGAAAGACTATATGGATGTCTTTGAAAGCGAGCCTCTTTGCCAAGGAGGCTGTATATGGGACTGGGTAGATCAATCGTTTGCCGAGCAAGACGAGAATGGTAAATTCTATTATGCTTATGGCGGTGATTACGGACCCAAGAACATTCCTAGTGATAATGCTTTCTGCTGCAATGGTTTGGTAAATTCGGATCGCACACCGCATCCGCACTTGTCAGAAGTAAACAAGGTCTATCAAAACATCAAGTCAAAACTTATTTCTGCTGACCAATATATCGTTGTAAATGTAAAGAATTGGTATGACTTTACTGATTTAAATAAATTTACATTGCACTGGCAATTAGTTACACCTGACGGTAAAACTATCGCATCGGGCGATCGCAAAGTCTCTTGTGCACCACAACAGTCACTTGAGGTAAACCTTGGTAAATATGTTATGCCTCAAGATATTGATGAGGCATATCTGAATCTTTCGTGGACAATAGATAAAGGTTATTCTTTGTTGCAAAACGGTCAGCAAGTTGCTTATGACCAATTTGTTGTAGGTGAGTACAAAGCGCAAAATTATGTAGCCGGTAAACTCAAAAAGAAAAATAACACATATACGTCTGGATCAGTAGAATTTACAGTAAATGCCGAGACCGGTAATATAGAGTCGCTTACTAGTAATGGAGCTGAACAATTGTCGACCCCATTGACATTGTCTCTATATCGTCCTATTACCGAAAACGATAATCGTCGTTATGGAAAGATGTGGCGTGAGCAAGGTCTAGACAATGTGTCGCAAAAGGCAACTTCAATCAAAGTAAAAAATAACATAGTTACCGTAAATGCAGTGTTAACAAATGCTGAGGGTAAATCTCTAGGATCAGCACAATATCAATATTCAGTTTCAAATAACAATACTCTTAATGTCACTTGCAACTTTGAGCCCGATACAGCAAATGTAAAATCGCTTGCTCGCGTTGGCCTAACATATCGTGCAAACAAGCAAAATGCTTGGTCAATTTCTTATCTTGGTCGTGGTGAAGTAGAGACTTATGCAGATCGCAAGGCATGTGGTTTGATAGGTGTTTATAACACAAATCCTTCAAAAGATTTCCATTATTATATTGTGCCACAATCAACCGGCAACCACACCGACACTCGTTGGGTAAGTTTCAATGACGCCTTAACTGTTACCGGCGACAATATCTTTAATTTCAGCGTCGTACCTTATAGCGATAGCAATATTGACAAAGCAAATCACATTAACGAACTTGCTGAAGATGGTTTGGTTACAGTTCATTTCGATGCTGCACAAACCGGTGTAGGTACAGCAACTTGTGGCCCCGATGTATTGCCGCAATATCAAGTTAATGTTCAACCATATAAATTTAGCTTCCACTTCAACTTTAAGAAATGATGTTAAAGCATAAACTATTTATTTCTCTGTTGCTTGCCTCAGCTGTGGCAAGCAACAGTTTTGCCAAATCACAGTACTATACAAAGACTGTGCAATTTGCTCCGGGTACAACGTTAGAGCAAAAAGTAGATATGGCATCTCGTTTACGTCCCTCAGATAAGCAATTGGCTTGGCAAAAATTGGAGCTTACAGCATTTTTGCACTTTGGCGTAAATACATTTACTAACCGTGAATGGGGTGATGGTACGGAAGATCCGGCTATCTTTAATCCCGAGAAACTTGATGCGCGTCAGTGGGTGAAAACACTCAAAGATGCAGGCTTTAAATTAGTAATTCTTACAGCTAAGCATCACGATGGATTCTGCCTTTGGCAAACAAAAACGACAAACCATTCAGTTGCTGCTTCAGCATGGCGAAATGGAAAGGGAGATGTTTTGGCTGACTTACGAGCTGCTTGCGATGAATATGACATGAAACTTGGAGTCTATCTGTCTCCTTGGGATCGCAACGCATCATGCTATGGTAGCGATGCTTACAATGATATGTTTGTTGCCCAGCTCACTGAGTTGCTTACGCAATATGGCAAGATAGATGAAGTGTGGTTTGATGGCGCTTGTGGCGAAGGCCCGAATGGCAAAAAACAAGTTTATGATTGGACACGATTCCGTGACGTTATTCATACATTGCAACCCGAAGCTGTTACTGCTATTATGGGTGATGATGTTCGTTGGGTAGGTAATGAAGCCGGACAAGGTCGCGAAACCGAATGGAGCGCAACAGCACTTAAGCCCGGTATATATTCAGATGCTGAAAAGGCAAATGCGGAACTTGGCTTAGTAGCTAAATCGCCCGACCTCGGTAGCCGCGCACTTCTTGAAAAAGCTAGCGCTCTTTATTGGTGGCCATCAGAAGTTGACGTCTCTATCCGTCCGGGTTGGTTCTATCACAAGAATGAACGTCCTAAACAATTGTCGCAATTGGCAGATATTTATATCAATTCGATTGGTAAAAACTCAGTTCTTTTGCTAAATATTCCGCCTACAACAGATGGCTTGATTGCCTCAGCAGATAGTGCACGTCTGATAGAGCTTAAAGCTTGGGTAGATCGTTCGTTTGCCGATAATCTTGTTGCGAAGCACTCGAAGAATAATAGGCAGGTGACCTTGCAAAAGTCAAGCACCGTAAACTGCATTGTTCTAGGTGAAAATATTGCTAAAGGTCAGCGTATTGAAGAGTTTGAAGTTGTAGCTCGTAAAAATGGTGTTCTAACTCGCATTGCATCAGGTACAACAATTGGTGTTAAGCGTATTCTCACGTTTGATCCATTTGAAACAGATATGATTACTTTGAATGTGAAATCAGAACGTGGTACAGCAGAGATTTCACTTTTCGAAGCCTACAATATCCAGTTGCCTAAAGATATCAAGGATGCAGCAAATGCAAATGTGAAGTATGTAGATGCAACAAATTGGAAGTGCTTGAGTCATGCAGATGGTGAGAAAGCATTCGATAAAAATCAAAAGACAGTTTGTAGCGGTAATGGTGCATTCGTAGTTGACATGGGAGCGACAAACGTAATAGATGGCTTTGCATATACACCTGAAGTGCGTTCAGATAATGCGGGGCTTATATTCAAATATGAGTTCTTCGTATCAGATAATGGTTCAGATTGGCAACGAGTTGCAACTCCGGGAGAATTTGGAAATATACAATATAATCCTTTGCAACAATTTGTAACCTTTGATACTCCGGTATCCTGCCGATATGTTAAGTTTCAACCAATCGGCTCAGTAAATGGAGACGCCAACTACTCGATAGCAGAATTTGGCTTAACCACTAAATAAGAGCGTTGAACATATTATTTTAAAGAGGGCGGACCTGAAAATTTAAGGCT
>CAZJEA010000028.1:0-20973 GCA_964544895.1 uncultured Bacteroides sp.
GCAGGTATTTCACCCCACTCTTCTGTCTCCCATTTGATTATGGGATTTAGAATTCTGTTTTGCGACAACCACAAATCCGCTCTACGCAACATGTCTATTATGCGAGCATTTTTCGCTGTCGGCTTTACACTCGTACGGCTATGTCCGGCTCGTATCCACGAAAGAGCTGTGCGGCTGTCCGAATAGATTGGTGTATTAAAATCGCCGTTTTTCTTAAACAATGCAGCAGCATGAATGATTGCCAGATATTCCCCAATATTATTTGTGCCGCCCTCCAATGGCCCGATTTTAAAAACTACTTCGCCGGTGCCAACCATAACTCCTTGATATTCCACCGGACCCGGATTGCGCGAACACGCTGCATCTACAGCTATTGCATCTAAACGTATTTGCGGAAAGGCAGCATAGTTTACCACCTTTGCCGAATGTGTTGCCATTGCTCTATACAATGCCATTTCATCGGCAGGATTACCTCTAAATGCTTGTGTTGCCGAATCTTGGTCGGGATATGCTCTATAGCGAGCGCCGGGAAATCCTTCTACCTGATCTTTACAGTCTTCCCATGTCTCGTAAATGCCGGGAGCACGGCCTTCCCAAACTACATAGTATTTGCCTTTTGGTGCCATTATTTTATGAAAATTGTAGTAACAAATTTATATCTACAGGGCGTATGCCCAGACTTGATGCTAAGCGTGCATTTACCACTCTGCCCATGAATGTTGCCACGCCACTCTGTATGCCCGGATGCAGCTTTATGGCTGTTGTCAGCTCGCCACTACAGCTAAGTATGTCATCAAACATCGTAACAAGCGTATTACTAAGCGCCATCGCCGTAGTGCGCGGCACTGCTCCTGCCACATTCACATAGCACACTCGCTGCCCTGCAATGGGTGGCTGCGCATACATGCCTGAAATCAAATCGACCTTCTTGAGCGTTTCAAATTTTAGCGATTGGGCGTTATCTAAGTTAAAGACTATCACGCCTTCTTTCATTTGTGCTATTGCTTCAGCCTCAATCACATGCGGGTGATCGATATGCGAAGCTATTACAACATCTGCCGAACGCAATGCCGACATGAGCACACGCGGATGCAATGCCGAGGTGGCTACTCCGGCGCCTAATTCGTGCGAGGCGCAACGCAATCTGTAAACGTTACTGTCAAATATTCGCACTAACGCACCTACGCCCAAAGCCGAGCGTGCCGATGCCAATCCAGCCGTGTCAGCACCAATGATAGTAACCTCACACGGTATTATCCCGGCTACTCCGCCAAGCAATATGCCTTTGCCATAGCGCGAATCTGAAAGCAAGGTCGATGCCACTGATATTGCGGCTCGTCCGTCAATTTCGCTTAAAATATCGGCGAATGTCGGATTGCCATGCGTATCCTTAACTAAATCAAGTGCCAACGATATTATGTGTCGATCAAGCAATATTTGCACCGCCTCCGGCTCTTGAGCTCCGGCATTGAGCATTGTCAACAGCATAGAGCCACGTCGCATTCGTGCGGCATCAAGTGCTGATATAGGCGACAAATGCAACACCATATCCGAGGCAAAAGCCTCGCTGCGGCTCACAATCTTTACGCCCGACTGCAAGTATCGTGTGTCATCGTAATGTATCGCTCGCCCTGCTCCCTGCTCCATACGCACTTCCACGCCTCTATCTATGAGCATTGCTGCTCCTTCGGGGGTTAACGCAAACCTGTGATCGGCAGCTTCGCGCGTTGCCGGCAGACCTAGCGTAAACGATTTTTTGCCTAGAGCTAAGTCCAATAGCTGTTCTAATGGGGTTGGGGTTGGCATTGATGACTATTATTTTAGTTTATAAACTTTTGTATAAAAGCGGCTACACTGCGCTCTATGCCTTCTGCTGTGTCTAAGTCTGAGGCATCAAAACGCTCTGTGGCTTTACTATAAAACGCAGAACGCGTGTCTACGGTTTTTGTAACGTAGGCTTGCAGTTGTTCGCGCGTCATTCCGGCTATTAGCGGTCGCTTTGCCGAGGCACACAACAAACGCTCTACCAGCAAGTCTATGGGAGCTTGCAACCATATAGTTGTGCCTATGCTGTTCATCAGCTCCATATTATTGCCAAAACATGGGGTGCCGCCTCCGCAAGCAACTATACCTTTTGCCTGCGACACTTTTAACAGTGTTTCTGTCTCTATTTCTCGAAACTTTGCCTCTCCATATTTGGCAAAAATTTCTTTTATGCTCATACTCCGGCTCTCCTCTATGGCATCATCCAAATCGACGAAATCGATAGCTGTTGCAGCATGTAGAGCCCGGCCGAGCGTAGTCTTGCCCGATCCCATAAAGCCCATCAAGAAGATGGGCTTTATAAGGGTTATGTGGTCTTTATTTTTTTGCAAGAAGATCGCGTATTTCTGTTAATAGTTCTTCTTGTGTGGGTCCTGCCGGAGCTGCCGGAGCTTCGGGCTCTTCTTTCTTGCGATTCAATTTGTTGATAGCTTTAATAGCCAAGAATATGCAGAATGCAATGATTAAGAAGTCAACGATTGATTGCACGAATGCACCCCATGACAATAATACTGCCGGGGTATCGCCTACGGCTTCCTTAAGCACTACAGCTTTGTCTGAGAAATCTACGCCACCGGTGATAACGCCAACAACCGGCATAATGATGTTGTCTACTAATGAAGTTACAATTTTGCCAAAGGCACCGCCGATTACAACACCGACTGCCATGTCAATGACATTGCCGCGCATGGCAAACTCTTTGAACTCAGTTAAAAATTTACTCATAGTAAAAAATTTTTATGTTTTAATGAAGTATATGTTTATAGTCGCAAAGTTAACTTTTTTTAATTAAAAACCAAAGATTTACCGAAAAAAATCATATACGATTTAAAGCTCGCAGCATTTCAAGTGTTTCTGCGGCGCTCAATCTGCGGCGCTCGGTGAGTTCATTCGCCAATTCGCGAGCCAAGCCGGCAACACCTTCATGGCTAAAAAGCTGCTCCAAATATCTATAAGTCTTATTGTATAAGGCATCTATCTCATCATCCTCAAGCGAGCAGATGGTGCGAGCTTCGTCGCGCACCAAAGCCTTTAGCGAGGCATTGACTTTGCTCGAGATGCCTCTTTTGCGATTTAGATAGGCTCTACACATGGCATTGCCCATTATCATCGCTGCCGACAGCTCTAGCTTTTTCACTTGCTGTTGCCACGCTGTGCGAGGCGAAAAATGCGGATTGCCGGCAAATATTATCTCCGGTGCCAACTCCACGCCTTCGCCCAACGGGTTATCTATTGAGATGGCTGACAATTGCTCTTCGCCATTCCAAACAACCATAGATATCGCCATGCCGGCTATGCCATACGACCTATCTTTTTCGTCGCTATACTTCAAGGGTGATTTATTTTCCATTTTATAAAGTGTGACAGTGCAACGCCGAGACCGACGTTGCACTGAGTTGTATGTAAGATGTCGCTTATTTTACTACCATTATCTTCGTCACTACTGACGAAGCATTGTCATTTTCGTTTTGAGAAGCAAACACAAAATATACGCCTGTGCTAACTCGCTCTCCACCTGCATTACATCCGTCCCAAACTGCCATGCCGCCTTCTGAGCGTGTCTGGAATACGACATTACCGGCAGCATCGGCTATTTTAACCAACGAATTTTCCATCAAGCCGGTTATTGTTATCCAGCCTGTATACTCCGGACGTACCGGATTCGGATATGCATACACATTCGAGTAGTCTTCACTTGCAGCTACCGCTGTCGACCTATAAGTTATCAAGCCTGATGGCAAGCCGATATACACAAGGTTGCTGTTCGGATCGCAATACAACGACTGTATTGTGTTTGAGGGCAGAGGTGAATTATCGGTTGTATAGTGTGCCAATATTTCGTCACCGTCTTCGCTCACATAGTATAGACCTGATGTTTCAGTGCCTATCCATTTGCGGTTGGTAGCGTCTACGGCTATAGCATTTACTTGCACTGCATCTAACAAATAATCGGCATAAGCTGTGCCATCATTGCGCGGCACTTTCGGTCGTGTTATCTGATATGATGCATCTGTCACTAATTTCGGATTTGGTATGACGGCAACTCCGGCTGTGGTTGCAAACCAAACAGCACCTTTTTTATCTTCTACCGCAGAGATCCAAGTAACCGGTTTAAATGCGTTGCCGGCAGCATCTTTGAGGTTGCTCAAGATAAAGCACTCTGCGTTGTCCACGTCAGAAAATTTGCCTTTAACGATGTAAACGCACAATTCGTCTTCGTAGTCACTGTCGTAAGTAAATATATACGGTGACTTCTCGCATATCAATATACGAGCTTCTCCAGAGTTGGCTATTGTTACCCCTTTATGTTTTGTGATTTTCCAATCATCTTTTGTCACTTTCGATAAGTCGCCTTGCACATATTCTTTTGGCAACATTATATACGGACTATAAGCATAGTCTGCAGACTCATCTTCTGTACCGATACGATGGCCTACCCACAAGTTTCCTTCCGGGTCAAATGCCACAGAGTTCACCCAACCTCCGGTATTACGAGAATAAACCACACGAGTCGGCATATTGCTTTGGTTAAATTTAGCCACTTCCTCGTTGTTTTTTACTACATAGACACCTTCAGTGTTATTTGCTATGAAATATCTGTCCGGATCTTCTGGGTCAACAACCAACTGATCAGGACCGCCATACATGCGCGTGCTTTTATTGGTCTTCTGGAGCGATTTCGTTAATGCCGAGGTTGTAGAAGCGTTAAACAAAGCTGCATCTTTAACTTTTCCATCAACAATTACATCGGTGCGCTGCACCGTAGCCTTACCGACAGTTGTATCGTATAATGAGCCTATTGAACGAAACTGAGTGTTACCCAAGTTTGTCAAATAAACTCGCGAGCCATCAGCTGAGCCGGCAATAAATGCCACCTGTGCGCAGGTTAGTGCGCCATCAGGTTTAAACTTTTGTACCAACACCTCATTTGTTGTTACATTGTAGTTAGCAACGCCCGAATCGTCGCCTGCCCATACAGATGTCATATCTTTATTCAAACTTATAGTTTGCGACTGCAAATCGGTGGGCAAGGTGGTTCTACTTGTTTCTGCTCCGGTGGTGAGGTCTACAAAAACAACGGCAGTGCTTGTTGTCACATAGCCTTTATTGTCAGCCAAGCGTGTTATATCTTTCACGCTCTTCACTGTCGAGAGTTCATCTATGGTAGATTTTGCCGTATCCCAATCTACATGTATTGAGCGAAGGTAACCTACAGTTGAGTCGTATTCCAACATTCCGTCACCGGTGCCTTCCAAGATTGTTCCGGTACCTGCCATCAAGTATCTAAACTTGTCGAAAGCGTTGAGGCGTGTATTTGTTGATGCATAATAATACGAGCCATAAACCAATGCGATGATGTGATTATCTGAATAGGCAATTTTCTTTATGGCTTTTCCATATATGCCCGATTCTTCTACGGTCTGTGTCTCGTCATTGTATACTACCAAACCAAAATCGGTGCCTACATATATGCGATCATTACCAAAGGCAACATCTGTGATGCCTTTAGTGTATGTTAAATTAGCTGCTGAGATGTCGTTGAGGTTTACTACATGACCATCATCAAAGATCATATCCATGTTAGATGTATCATATACAACCAACAAATAACCTTTGTCGGCATTGTAGTAAATGGCACTTACGTTTGTGTCGTTCAGTACATTTTCTGTCGTGTATGAGTATGCTTCTGAAGTGGTTTTATCATACGAATATAGTCGGTTTGACGACAGATAGTACACTTTTTGCGCGGCATCAACTATCTTGTTAACGCCACCTGAGAATAGTGAATATAGTTTCCATTCGCCAACGGTCTGCCCCTGCGTGCTTATGCCGCCCGAAGCCATTGTCAGCAAACCTAACATCAGTGCTATTGTCTTGCGTTTCATATCTAGTGTTGGTTTTTTATGCTATTTGTTAGTATTTAGTAAGCAGATATTCTAATAATGCGCGCGTGGCTCTGCCACGATGACTGATCGCATTTTTTTGCTCCGGCTGTGCCTCGGCAAATGTTACATCCCAACCCTCGGGCTGAAATATCGGATCATACCCAAAGCCGCCTTCGCCTTGCGGTGCGTTGAGGATATGTCCTTCTACTTTACCCTCAAAAAAATGTGTTTCTTCGTCTACTATTAATGCGATTACCGTTGTAAAATGTGCGGTACGCTCTGACATAGGCACTCCTTCGAGGTTCTTTAGCAACAACGCCACATTTGCTTTCGAATCGTGGGCTTCGCCGGCATATCGTGCCGAGTAAACTCCGGGGGCTCCGTTGAGGGCATCAACTTCCAAGCCGGTGTCATCGGCAAAGCAATTGTAACCATATCGGTCTTTCACCCAACGTGCTTTCGCCAATGCATTTCCTTGCAAGGTTTGCTCATTCTCGGGTATGTCGTCATGACAATCTATATCATTGAGACTCAATATTTTGAGCTTATTCCCAACAATCTGACGCAACTCATCGAGCTTATGTGAATTATTTGTGGCAAATACGATCGTATTCATAATGCAAAATTATACAACTTTGTAACGTAATTATTTGCAATTTATTGTGTTAACCCTATTTTTTATTGCGCGGATGGTGCAACATTATTTCCTCGCGCAATCGGGTGTTGTCAATATGCAAATATATTTCTGTTGTCGATATCGACTCGTGTCCCAACATTTGTTGTATTGCTCGCAGGTTTGCTCCGCCCTCCAACAAATGCGTGGCAAATGAATGGCGCAACGTATGGGGCGACACTTCTTTTGTTATGCCCGCCAACGCTGCCAAATCGCGTATTATATAAAATATCATCACACGCGATAACCGACGGCCTCGACGGTTTAGAAAGACTATGCCTTCTTCGCCCGATTTAACCGGAACATCGGCACGCTCATTGCTAACATAGTCGGCTATCAACTGCGCCGATATTTCAGACATTGGCACCATGCGCTGCTTCGAACCCTTGCCATTCACTATCAAAAACAGATTTTGCAAATCTATATTATTGAGCTCCAAGTTGCACAATTCGCTGACACGCAAGCCGCAACCGTACATCGTCTCAATGATTGCCCTGTTTCTATTGCCTTCGGGCGTAGAGAGATCTATTGACGATATCATTCTATCTATCTCTTCAACGCTCAACACTTCTGGCAAATGGCGACCAATGCGCGGGCTCTCTAACAGAATGGTGGGGTCAATCTCGACTATTCGCTCTAATCGCAGATATTTGAAAAACGATTTTAACCCGGAGACAATGCGTGCCTGACTGCGAGGACTAATGCCCAGATCGTGTATATCAGCTAGAAATGACTGCAAATCTTCTGCTGTAACCGCCGACAACGCTGTCTCGTCAACTATGTCAAGCGCATCACAAAGCTTATGCACATCGGCAGCATACGCCGTGCGCGTATTGTCTGACAATCCTCGCTCCAGCGACAGAAACGCAGTGTAACTCTCTATTACTTTGTCTATATTGCGGGCCAACGCCATATCTAAAGTGTGCCTTGTTCTACTTGCGTAGCTATTCTATTTATAAGATAGTCTTCTCTATTCTTATTGGGGTTAAAATCGCTCTTCAAGCTCACTCCAAACAACTTTCCGAATCCTTGCCAGAATGTCGCTCTAAAGCTTCCCAGGAAGGCTTTTACTATCTCATAACTCGACTGATCGGTCTCGCGCTGCACCAACTTTATCAGCAAGCGCGCTTGGCTGCGCGAGAATTTTTTCAGCACAGGTTTATACTGCTTGAATATCTCCTTCTCCATGCGCTTCAAATAAGCTTCACGCTCTTTCTGCGTAGGGAAAGTTTCAATGTATTCATAGGTCTCTACCAATGTCTCTCTTATGAGTTTGGCATAAGGTAGCAATATGCGCACATTGCGCACTGTGCGCCAATAGAATTGCTCTTCTTTTTTATTTTTAAATTTCAGCTTCGGGAATATTGTTATCGGGCGCAAGTTAAAGCACACCAACGTATCGCCGTCGATAACCACATAGTTATAGCTGCGATATATACCCTCAAAGCTCGATAGCTGCTCTTCTTTTGGCGGTATGTAGTCTTCGTCGCGAGGCATAGCGTATGTTGTCATGCCGCAAACCGTTGACAACAATATCAGTGCTAAAAATAAAAATCGCCTCATTGACTTGACTATTTGTTATACAGGGTTGGAGTAAAAAGTAAACAGGACTCACCTCTTTACTTTTTACTCGTTTAATCTTTGTGTTATTCTATATCGCGCTTCACCGGTGGATAGTCTACCGTGTAGTGCAAGCCGCGGCTCTCTTTGCGTTCCTTGGCTTGACGCATTATCAAATAACCTACATTTATTATATTGCGCAGTTCACATAGCTCTCGGCTGGCCTTTGAGCATTTGAATAGCGCTTCGGTCTCTTCGTACAACAGGTCGAGACGATTCCACGCACGGTCCAAACGCAAATTAGATCTTACTATACCAACATAGCTACCCATGATTTGGTTTACTTCTTTCAAACTTTGTGTGATGAGCACCATCTCTTCGGTGTGTGTCGTTCCTTCGTCATTCCAGTCTGGAACATCGGTACGGAAATCGTAGTGATCTACAACTTCTGTAGCATGCTTAGCTGCCGCATCGGCATATACCACTGCTTCTATCAACGAGTTTGATGCCAAGCGGTTGCCACCGTGCAAGCCTGTGCACGAACATTCGCCCAAAGCATAAAGACGCTTTATCGACGATTCGCCGTTAGTGTCCACTTTTATGCCACCGCAGAGGTAGTGTGCTGCAGGAGCTACGGGTATGTAATCTTTAGTGATATCTATGCCCAAACTTAGACACTTCTGATATATATTGGGGAAGTGATGTTTTGTCTCTTCGGCATCTTTGTGGGTGACGTCAAGATAAACATGGTCGTCGCCGGTGAGTTTCATCTCTGAGTCTATTGCTCTTGCCACGATGTCGCGCGGTGCCAATGACAAACGCGGATCGTATTTTTGCATGAACTCTTCGCCTTTCTTGTTACGCAACACTGCGCCATATCCGCGCATTGCTTCTGTTATCAAGAACGACGGACGATCGCCAGGGTGGAACAAAGCTGTCGGGTGAAATTGAATAAATTCCATATCCTTAACTGTTCCTTTTGCACGATACACCATTGCTATGCCGTCGCCGGTAGCCACGAGCGGGTTGGTTGTGGTCAAATATACAGCGCCACAACCTCCGGTTGCCATAACTGTTGTCTTTGCCAAAAATTTATCTACGCCACCGTTCTCCTCGTTGAGCACATAAGCGCCGTAACAAGTAATGTCGGGAGTGCGACGTGTCACCATTTTACCCAAGTGATGTTGAGTGATTATTTCTATTGCGAAATGATGCTCGTAGATGTCTATATTTTTATTTTTGCGCACTGCCTCTATTAGTCCGCGTTGTATTTCAAAACCCGTATTGTCGGCATGGTGCAATATACGAAATTCGGAGTGGCCGCCTTCACGGTGCAAATCAAATTGACCATCTTCGTTTTTGTCAAAATTTACTCCCCATTTCACAAGGTCTGCTATGCCTTGGGGAGCTCCTTTTACTACTTTTTCTACGGCCACCGGGTCGCTGAGCCAGTCGCCTGCCACCATCGTATCATGGATGTGCTTGTCGTAGTTGTCTACTGCGAGGTTTGTCACTGAGGCAACCCCACCTTGTGCTAGTGCTGTGTTAGCCTCGTCGAGTGTGGTCTTACATACCAAAGCCACGCGCCCTTTTTGAGCTACTTTGAGTGCAAAACTCATTCCGGCGATACCTGAGCCTATCACAAGAAAATCGTATTCGTATGTCATTTCGTTTATTGAAAACTGTTATTAGTATCAAGGCTATCAGATGAAAATCAGATAAGCGTTTGTTAGCATAATATGATTAATGCTGCAAAATTACACATTTAATCGGTTTTTCTGTGTTTTTATATGTTAATCTGTGCTATTACTGCCGCTCTATCTTCTTCTAATTGATGCATTAGTTCGTCTAAGCTATTGAAATGCTGTTCCGATCGTAGTCGCGACTGAAATTCTATTGCCAGCTCCGTGCTATACAAATCGCCGGTCCACCCTATGATATTTGCCTCAACTGTTTGCCGCCCACTGTCGCTTACTGTTGGGCATGTGCCGATGTTGACCATTGCAGCATAGGCCTGTCCTTTTATACGCACTATTGCCGCATAAACGCCGGCACCGGGCACCAAATATCGTTTGTCTACCGACAGATTTGCTGTAGGGAAGCCTATGGTTCGTCCCACTTGACGTCCGCTCACAACTTCGCCTTGCAGCACATATCGTCTGCCAAGCAGCTTATTTGCCACGGTTATTTCACCTTCAGACAGCGTCTTTCTTATTGTCGACGAACTCACTTGCAAGCCAACTGAGGCATCGCTCATTTCTTGTGCATGAACCACCTCCAAGCCTAGCTCTGAGCCAATCTGCTGATAGCGAGCAAAGTCTTTTATGCGGTCACAACCAAATGAGTGATTATAACCCATAACCAGCACTTTCACTGCATACTCATCACGAAGCATTGTCATAAACTGCTCGGCTGTCTTATGCCGCAATTGGTCATCAAATTCGAGCTCTACCACACGCGAATCTGCACCCAGGCATTGCTCTAACAATTGCCTACGCTCTGCGCTACTAGTAAGCAGTTTTGGCTCTAGCCCCGGATGAATAATAGAAACCGGATGAGGGCTAAATGTCACAACCATAGCCTTTAGATGCTCTTTTTCGGCTCTATCTTTGAGCGCACCTATCAGTGCCTGATGGCCGCGATGCACACCATCAAACATGCCTATGGTAGCTATATATTGTCCTTGCTCAATCATTTTTATAAACCAAGTTGTGCAAGTATTTCGGCAAATTCTGTTCCGGGCTTCACCTCGGCGGCATTCCATCCCAGCGCTCTTGCTGCTTCGCAGTTTGCTTTCGAATCATCGAGGAACAATGTTTCTGACGGCTCTATGCCCAATGTTGTCTGTGCATATTCAAATATCTTTGCGCCCGGCTTCAGACACTTCGCATCAAACGACGTTACCATTCCGTCAAAATAGTCCTCGCGTTTCTGCCCTTCTTTTGTGAACTCTTCAGCTATGCGCGAGTCCCACATTATCACGTTAGTATTTGAGAGCAAGTATATGCCATATTTTTTGCGTAAAGCTCGCAGATTTTCCAATCGGTGCACGGGTATGCCTGTCAAAAAGCAGTTAAAAGCGTGATCTATATCTGCGTCTGAAACTTCTTTCTCAAAATGGCCTCGGAGTTGCGCATGAAATTGCGCTGCAGTGATGCTGCCGCTCTCCAATGCCTCAAACGGCCCTTGTTGGCTATATTCTCCAAAATAATCTGCCGCATTTTTCAAGCCTAGTTGTTCAAATGCCGACACACAATTCTTCTTCTCTATATCCATGATTACGCCACCAAGGTCGAATAACAAATTTTTTATCATACTTTTCGGATTTTGTATTTCTTGAAGTCTCTTTTTATCCTTTTCTTTTCTATTTAATTGATTTTCAACACAAAGATACTACTTTTTTGGTAACTTTTTCCCTTTTTATTGAAAAAACCGCTGTTATCGTTTTGTTATAACCGCTAAATTTTATAACTTTATCCCGTAAAACCATAACCTAACGTTTCCATGACCAACATAAGTGATACGAAATTACACCGTTATTGCGTGATTATGTGCGGAGGCATTGGCAGTCGCTTTTGGCCATATAGCCGCACTAGTCGTCCAAAACAGTTTATCGACTTTTTCGGTACCGGTCGTTCTCTACTTCAAATGACTTTCGATCGGTTACTGCCGATTATTCCTAAAGACCACATTCTCGTTGTTACTAACGAACTATATGCTGACCTCGTTAGAGAACAACTCCCCGAAATTCAAGAACAAAACATCCTTCTTGAGCCTACGCGCCGCAACACCGCTCCTTGCGTGGCTTGGGCTTCGTGGCACATCCATGCCATCGACAATGACGCTTCTATCATCTTCACGCCCAGCGACCACCTCATCACTCGCGAACGTGACTTTGAAGCCGCTATATTAAACGGATTTGACTTCATCGAAAAACAAGATGCCCTGCTCACTCTCGGCATCTCTCCCACTCGTCCCGAAACCGGATACGGTTACATTCAAGTAGGCGACAAGTTCGATGGCCCAATCTCTAAAGTCAAAACTTTCACCGAGAAACCAAGCCGCGAATTTGCTGAAATGTTCATCGCCACTGGCGAATTTTTATGGAACTCCGGCATCTTCTTGTGGCGAACTTCTACCATATTAAAAGCGTTTAATGAATACGCTCCCGAAATTGCCGCTATCTTCGCCGACGGCGAAGGTCAATACAACACCTCTAACGAAACGCAATTCATACGTCAAGCATTCCCGGCTTGCCAAGCTATTTCTATCGACTACGCCGTCATGGAAAAAGCCGCAAACGTTTACGTGCAAAACGTTTCTTTCGGTTGGAACGACCTCGGCACTTGGGGCGCTCTTTACGACATGTCGCCAAAGAACAGCGAGGCTAACGTCGCTTCAAGCTGCCGCTCTATGTCGTACAATTCTACCGGCAACATCTACGCTGTGCGCGGCGATAAACTCTTGGTAGTAAAGGACCTCAAAGACTTCATCATCGCTGACTCTGAAGACGTATTGCTGATTTGTCCAAAAGCCGACGAACAAACCATCAAAGACATGGTCAAAGACGCTCGCTTAAAATACGGCGAAAAATACTTATAAAAAACATACATCTTAAATGTTTAAAGGGCACAACATCTCATTACTGAAACGCTACACTATTGCAACTGTAGCGTTGCTGTGTTTGTGCTTTTCGCTCTTCGCCCAAAACACCGACGACTATCAACGCACGGCGACCAAAGCCAATCGGTTTTTCGAAAATAGAGAGTGGCTTAATGCTAATGCTATGTACTGGCTCATGCTCGACCAACGTCCGCGCGAAGTCTCTACATACAGCCACGCCATCGTCTCTAACATCATGGCGGGCGACACCGTGTCTATGGCTACTCTCCTTGAACAGTCTATGACCAACAATGTGCCGTTCGACTCTCTCCTTTTCTCCGTGCAAAACGTGAGTATGCAAGTGGGCAGCAGCGATCTCTACGAAAAAGTGCTTCTCACTTCCAGGCAACACTTCAACTGGCTCGCACGCGGCATCGACGCCTACCTGCTCAAATATTACGACTTCCGCAATAACGGGCCAAAGATAATTGAATATGCCAAAATCATGCTCAACGGCATGCCCGAGAGTATCGAATTTAAACGTCTTCTTGCGCGCGGATACTCTCTCAACAACGAGATGGAGCTCGCCGCTCAAACATGGAAGTCTATCCTCCAAATCGACCCATACGAGTACGACACTCTTGTTGACCTCGGCAACTACTACGAAGTCATCGGGCAACACGCCACGGCTTGCTCCTTTTTAACCAGAGCTTATGCCATTCGCAAAACCCCTTATCTAAAATCTCTCCTATCTCCATCTAACACTAAAAGTGAATAAGTGTGATAAATTTGACGGTAACAATAAAAATTCGTATTTTTGTCACATATATCTTTTTTATAACGATTTAACGATATCACTATAATGGCACTAAAATACAAGCGCATCCTCCTCAAACTCAGCGGCGAAAGCCTTATGGGTAGCCTTGGCTACGGCATCGACACCGTTCGTCTTGCTCAATACGCCGAGCAAATTAAGCAAGCTGCTCAAAGCGGCGTGCAAGTTGCTATCGTCATTGGTGGCGGCAACATTTTCCGCGGCTTAAGTGGCGCTGCTAAAGGATTTGACCGCGTAACCGGCGACCAAATGGGCATGCTCGCTACTGTCATTAACTCTCTCGCCCTTCGTTCGGCGCTCGAAAGCATCGGTCAAAAAGTCACCGCTTTCACTGCTGTCAATATGTACCCTATCGGCGAGCACTACTCTAGCCGAAAAGCTATCGACGCTCTTCAACGTGGCGAAGTCGCTATCCTCGCAGGTGGCACCGGTAACCCATTCTTCACTACCGACACCGGCTCATCTCTCCGCGCTGTAGAAATCTGCGCTGACGTTATGCTTAAAGGCACTCGCGTTGACGGCATTTACACTGCCGACCCCGAAAAAGATCCTACTGCCACCAAATTCGACTCTATCACATACGACGAAGTCTACAACCGTGGCCTCAAAGTTATGGACCTCACGGCAACTGCTATGTGCAAAGAAAATAATATGCCTATCATTGTTTTCGACATGGACACTCCTGGCAATTTAGCTAAAGTTCTCGCCGGCGAAAATATTGGCACTCTCGTTTACAGAGACGCCAACTAATACCTCTTTCGATTTTTACACATTAATATTCTAATTCTTTTCCAATTATGACCGACCCTAAAACTTATCTTGCCCCGGCAGAAGAAAAAATGGAAATGGCCGTGGCCTATCTTGACGAAGCTTTGTCTCACATCCGTGCCGGCAGAGCAAACCCCAAATTACTAGATGGCATACGCGTAGAGTATTATGGCAGCGCTGTGCCCATCAGCAATGTCGCTAATATAAGCACTCCCGATGCGCGCACTATCGCTATCACCCCTTGGGAAAAACCAATGTTCAAAGAAATTGAACGCGCTATCATCAACTCTGAGCTTGGTGTTATGCCCGAAAATAACGGCGAAATTATCAGAATTTCTATTCCCCCTCTAACCGAAGAGCGCCGCAAACAACTCGTAAAGCAATGTAAAGCTGAAGCCGAAACAGCTAAAGTTAGCGTTCGCAACGCTCGACGCGACGCTATTGATGGCCTCAAAAAAGCTGTAAAGAAAGGCATGCCCGAAGACGTTGAAAAAGACGCTGAAGGCGATGCTCAAAAAATTCACGACAAATATCTCAAAAAAATCGACGAAGTTTTTGCTGCTAAAGAGAAAGAAATTCTAACAGTATAAAAGATACTTAGACCGTGGAATTCAAAAGCTAATCATGGTCTATGATCGGGGCGAGCCACTGACGGTTCGCCCTTTTTCTATTATTTCC
Source organism: uncultured Bacteroides sp. (assembly GCA_964544895.1). Taxonomy (GTDB): domain Bacteria; phylum Bacteroidota; class Bacteroidia; order Bacteroidales; family Muribaculaceae; genus CAG-873. The sequence goes on from CAZJEA010000028.1 coordinate 15,047, forward strand.
ACTAAAAATATTCTTGATTATCGGCTTTTTTAGTAATCGCGAGCTATGATATAGTCAAGCAATTCTAATAGCCATGTCTTTGTTTGTGAGTCGGCAAATATAGCCAGTGACTCTACCGCCTCATCGCGCATACGCTTCATGCTTTGATATGCATAATCTATGCCACCATTGTCGCGAGCATAAGCCATTAGCGTATTTATTTCGTCATCCGACAACTGATCTTTACGCGAAAGTGCAAGCATTTCCTCATGCTTTGGCGCATTCTCATCAAGCAACACATGCAGTAGCGGCAACGTTATCTTTCCTTCGCGCAAATCATTTCCGGTGGGCTTGCCAACTTTTTCGTCGCTATAATAGTCAAATATATCATCGCGCACCTGGAAGCATAGGCCCAAAAGCTGTGCATAGCGTATTAGCGCTTGTGCTCTCTCGTCATCAACTTCTTGCGCATAGCAACCCATAGCGGCACAGGCTTTAAACAGCGACGCTGTCTTAAAATCAATAACATTATAGTATGCCTCTTCGGTCAGCGTATGATAGCGCGCATTGTAAATCTGATTTAACTCACCTAGACTTAACTGACGGCCAAGATTGCACAATTGATTTACTATATTTACATTTTCTGTAGCGATTGCCAACTGCATTGCTGTCGAAACATAAAAGTCTCCCACCAACACTGCAATATGATTTTGCCACACAGCATTTATAGTAGGAGTGCCTCGGCGAGTCTTTGAGCCGTCTACCACATCATCGTGCACCAACGACGCATTGTGCAAGAGCTCTACCGATGCCGCTGCATCTATGACATGGTCATTTACATCGCCCAACATCTGTGCGCTAAGTATCACAATGATAGGTCTTATCATCTTGCCACCATTCTTCAAGTTGGCATTGATTATATCTTGTAGCATTGGGTTGTCCGTAGACAAACGGCCCTTAATACGAGCGTATAGACGTTCGATGTCGGTGGCAATTGCTGTGCGTATAGTCTCAAGTGTTGTCATATGATTGTGCAAAATTACTAAACTTTTTGATAATGTGTGCATAAAGTGTGCAAATTTCGCGTAAAAGTTTGTAATTTTACACTTGCATTTATGACTTACATTAAATATGACCGAAAAGAAGCTATATCTACTTGACGCTTTTGCGCTAATATATCGTGCCTATTACGCCTTGATTCGTGCCCCGCGTATGACCTCTGACGGCCGCAACACTTCTGCTATTTACGGATTTTGCAACACTTTGGACGAAGTGCTGCGAAAACAAAAACCTACGCACATGGCTGTTTGTTTTGACCCTCCGGGTGGCAAAACTTTCAGACACGAGCTATATGCCGAATACAAAGCCCAGCGCGATAAACAGCCTGAAGACATAACTATGTCAATTCCTTGGATCAAGCAAATCATCGAAGCCTATGGCATAAAAGTCGTTGAGCGCGAAGGTTTTGAAGCCGATGACATCATCGGCACTCTTTCTGCGCAAGCCGATAATGACGGTTTCATGACCTACATGATGACCCCCGACAAAGACTATTGTCAGCTCGTCACCGACAACGTGTTCATGCACCGTCCAGCCATCAACGGACAACCGGCTGAAATACGCACCCCCGAAGATGTATGCAAAAAATACGGTCTTTCATCAACAAAACAAGTCATAGATATGCTCGCTCTAGTGGGCGATGTCAGCGACAATGTGCCCGGTTGCCCCGGCGTTGGCGACAAAACCGCCGCCAAATTAATTGCTAAGTGGGGCGGTGTGGACGGCCTCCTTGAAAACATTGACAATCTCACAGGTGCACTGAAAACCAAAGTCGCCGAAAACGTTGAGCAAATTCGCTTCTCGAAACTCTTGGTGACCATAAAAACCGATGTACCTCTCGATATAACCCCTAACGATTTAGCTCTGCAAGAGCCCGACTGGGCTCGCCTGCGCGACCTTTTCGAACAGCTGGAATTTAAATCGTTGCTCCCTCGCTTAAAAAAAGTTGACACTCCAACAACCGCCCCCGCAGCTCCTGTCCCCTCCCCGTCTGCTAAACCCAACAACGACGGCATGGGTTCGCTTTTCGACTTCGCAGAGCCGCAACCGGCAGAAGCTCCGGCAAACGTTGAAGTGACAAATCTAAGCATAGCCAATAGTGAAGACGATGCTCGCAAATTTGTCGCCAGGGCAAATCTGAGCGACAGCGTTGCCATTTCTATGTACGCTGTCGGCGATGAGGCCATGACCGCAGACCTTGTAGGCGTGGCTTTCTGCGACGGCTCTAACGACTATTTCGTGCCCGACCAATACGTGTCGGGATTAGCCGAGCTTTTCGCTAAACACAACCTCTGCATAATCAGCCACGATGTCAAACGCGACACAATAATCTTACGTCGCCACGGCATTGAAATAAGCGATAACTATTTCGACACTGCCGTAGCTCACTATTTGCTCAAGCCCGAGATGAAGCACGACCTCCCCGAAGTGGCAATGAGCTATCTCAACACTCGTCTTTTCGACTACGAGCTTAGTGCTACCGACCGCAAAAAGCCTATCAAAGGTTCTCCCGACGAAATAGCCACTAATATTGCCGCCCGCGCTCGTGCTGTGTTCTTCCTCCGCCCTGTGCTCGAAGACGCTCTCGCCGCCGACGGCACTCAAAAGCTGATGACCGACATTGAGCTTCCAATGGTGCGTGTACTTACCGAAATGGAATGGACTGGCGTACGCATTGACGTGAACGAACTCGCCGCCATGTCGCGCACTTTGACCTCAAGAGTGACCGCTCTCGAACAAGAATGTTGGAATTTGGCTGGCGGGCAGTTCAACATCGGCTCTCCGGCTCAAGTTGGCGACGTGCTTTTCGAGCGCCTCAAAATTGACCCCAAAGCGAAAAAAACTAAAAAAGGCGCGTGGTCTACTACCGAAGAAATTTTGGAGAAATATCGCCACGAGTGGCCAATAGTTAACCTGATTTTAGAAATTCGCGGTCTTCGCAAATTGCTGGCTACATACGTCGACTCTCTCCCGCGTCTGATTAACCCGCAAACCGGTCGCATTCACACTACATACAACCAAACGGTCACTGCCACCGGACGCTTGTCATCAACAAATCCCAATCTACAAAACATACCCATTCGCACCGAGGAAGGCCGCGAAATACGCAAGGCTTTTGTCGCTTCGCCAGGTAACGTGATTTTAAGTGCCGACTACTCGCAAATTGAGCTACGTCTTATGGCTGACATCAGCGCTGACCCGGTGATGGTGCAAGCATTTTTGAGTGGAGAAGACATTCACCGCTCTACTGCCGCTAAAATATACCATCTACCCATCGAGGAGGTTTCTGACGACCAACGCCGCAACGCCAAAACAGCTAACTTTGGCATCATTTACGGCATCTCCGCTTTCGGCCTTAGCGAACGCTTAGGCATTGCACGCTCTGAAGCTAAAGCGCTAATTGAGGGCTATCTCAACACCTATCCTCGCGTGGCGCAATACATGAACGAAGCAATTGAACAAGCGCGTGCCGACGGATTTGTTTCTACGGTTATGGGCCGCAAACGCTATCTCCCCGAAATTAATTCGCGTAACGCTGTGGTGCGCGGATATGCCGAGCGCAATGCCATCAACGCACCGCTACAAGGTTCTGCCGCCGACATCATTAAAATAGCGATGATTGATATCGCGCGCGAAATAAAAAATCGAGGCCTAAAATCGCGCATGATAACTCAAGTGCACGACGAACTTGTTTTTGACGTTGTTCCCGCCGAACTCGACTCTCTTCGCGCTCTGGTCATTGACAAAATGCAGGGAGCATACAAAGCTCGAGTGCCTCTCACCGTTAGCGTCGGCGTTGGCAACAATTGGCTTGAAGCACACTAATAATTCTACTTTCACGCAATCATATACCAAAAAATCACTATAATGAAACGTTTATTTTTAACCTTGCTTACCATCTGCATTTTTGCTATCGCAAACGCTGCTCCTACTAAGGTGGCGTGCGTGGGCAATAGCATTACCTACGGATTCTTGGTCGAAAACCGCGACTCCATGAACTATCCCGCCCAACTGCAACGATTGCTGGGCAAGGACTACGTCGTCGGCAATTTCGGCAAATCTGGCGCCACTTTGCTCAAAAAAGGACACCGTCCTTACACCGAGCAAGACGAGTACAAAGCCGCTCTCGAGTTTGTACCCGATATAGTGGTGATGCACATGGGTGTGAATGACACCGACCCCAGAAACTGGCCGAACTACAACAACGAATTTGTTAGCGACTACACTTCGCTTATCAACGACTTCAAACGCATAAACCCGAATGTGCGCATTATGATTGCCGAACTAACTCCGCTGAGCGCCCGACACTTCCGCTTTCGCACCGGCACACGCGACTGGCGTTTGGAAATTCAAGAAGCCATCAAAAATGTCGCAAAATACAACAATGTGGAGCTAATCGACTTCAACGAGCCTTTCAGAGATCGCCAAAACCTCCTCGTTGACGGCATTCACCCTACTGCCGCCGGTGCTACCGTTCTCGCTAACGAAGCTTATAGCTGCATTACCGGCGATTTCGGCGGCCTCAGACTTCCTGAATACTATCAATCAGGCATGGTCTTACAACGTAACCAACCCATCCACATTGCCGGACGTAGCAATGCTTACAAAAATATAACCGTCACACTCAACGGCCAAACAGCCACGACAAAAGCTTCTAACACCGGACACTGGAACGTGGTGCTCCCGCCTCTAACCACCGGTCGCGACTATAAAATGTCGGTTTCTGACGGCGAAACTACCCTAAACTTCACTGACATCATGGCTGGTGAGCTTTGGATTGCCAGCGGCCAAAGCAATATGGAGTTCACCCTCAACGAGAGCGTTGGCGGCCGCGAAACAATTGCCGCTTGCGCCGACCCACTCCTACGTATTTACGACATGAAACCTATTGCTCGCACAAACGCCGAAAAGTGGAGCGACGAGGTTATAGAAAAAATCGACCGCAACGAGCACTACACTCACACTTCTTGGCAAGCTATCAGTCCTCAAAATGCCGGACGCTTTTCTGCCGTTGCATACTATTTCGCCAAAACTTTACGCGACAGCATCCCAGACGTCCCTGTGGGCGTTATCTGCAACGCTGTCGGCGGATCTACTCTCGAATCGTGGATTGATGTTAACACTCTCGAAATGGGTATGCCTGAAATCCTTATTAACTGGCAAAAAAATGACTACGTGCAACCTTGGTGCCAAGGCCGCGCAATCCAAAATATCGGCGAAAACAGACCTTTAGGCCGTCATCCTTACGAACCGTCATACCTTTTCTCTGTCGGAATGCGCCAATTCGAAGGGCTCAGCATTGCCGGTGTCATCTGGTATCAAGGCGAATCTAACGCTCACAACATCGAAGTCTACGAAGGCCTATTCAACCTCTTCACCCAGAGCTGGCGCAAGACATTCCGCAACGACAACCTACCGTTCTACGTTGTGCAACTCACGTCTATAAATCGCCCCTCTTGGCCGCAATTCCGCGACTGCCAACGTCGTCTCGCTGCAAACATTCACGACGTTCATCTCACAGTTATCACTGACCTTGGCGACTCACTAAATGTTCACCCAACAAACAAACGCCCGGTTGGCGAGCGATTAGGCCGCCAAGCGCTAAAATATAGCTACGGCTTCAGCAACCTCTCTGCCGACGGCCCTCGCCCGATAAGCGCTGTTGCCAACGGCAACTCTGTCATAGTCACATTTAGCGATGCCGACAACTTACACACTGCCGACGGCAATAGCATTAACACTTTTGAGCTCGCTGAACTCGATGGGGTCTACTACACCGCCCAAGCTGAAGTCACCGGCAACGGTGAGGTAACAGTGCAATGCCCACAAGTGAGCCATCCGCGCTTCATTCGCTACGCTTGGCAACCGTTCACCCACGCCAACCTCAT
>CAZJEA010000029.1:0-19993 GCA_964544895.1 uncultured Bacteroides sp.
GTGATGCGCTCAATGCCCATGCCAAGAGCAAAACCGCTATAAACTTTTGAGTCTATGCCGCAAGCTTCTAGCACATTCGGGTCAACCATGCCGCAACCGAGAATTTCAACCCAGCCGGTATGTTTGCAGAATGAGCAGCCTTTACCGCCACAAAGGTTACAGCTGATATCCATTTCTGCTGAAGGCTCGGTGAAGGGGAAGTAGCTTGGACGCAAACGTATTTGTGTGTCGGGACCGAACATTTCGCGAGCGAAGTATAGCAATGTCTGCTTAAGGTCGGCAAACGAAACGTTTTTGTCAACGTAAAGAGCTTCTACTTGATGGAAGAAGCAGTGTGCACGTGCCGAGATAGCCTCGTTGCGATATACGCGACCCGGGCAAATAATACGGATGGGCGGCTGTGTGGTTTCCATCACACGGCTTTGCACTGACGAAGTGTGGGTGCGCAAGAGCACATCTGCAGGATTGCGTTGAATGAAGAATGTGTCTTGCATGTCGCGTGCAGGGTGATCTGCAGCAAAGTTTAGTGACGAGAACACGTGCCAATCATCTTCAATCTCCGGACCTTCGGCAACAGAGAATCCAAGACGGTGGAATATATCAATAATCTCTTCGCGCACGAGCGATAACGGGTGACGAGCGCCAAGACGTATAGCGGCAGCGCTACGTGTAAGGTCTAAGCTATCGTCAACGGTATCTGTGTTTTCGAGAGCCTCGCGCAAAGAGTTAATTTTTTCTGTAGCTAAATTTTTAAGTTCATTGAGTGCTGCGCCCATCGCTTTCTTTTGGTCGGCAGGGACAGTACGGAAATCGTTAAAAAGGGCAGATACAGCGCCTTTTTTACTGAGATATTTTATGCGTAAGGCTTCAACCTCTGCGCTATCGGCAGCAGTAAGAGCCTCAATTTCGGCTTTAAGTGTATTTATCTTGTTTATCATCGCTTTGTGAGATTTCGTAGCTGCAAAATTACAAAAAAATCACGATTGCACCGCACAAAATACGCACTAAAATAATAATACAGCGCGATTTATTATTTCATCTATCCCCGGCAAAAATCTATTGAGTTTTCTATGGTCGAAATATGGCAAAAAAAATCGGCCCCGCTCATGAGCGGAGTCGATATGCTGTAATGCTAATAATCTAAAGGATTATGCTTACTCAGCAGCGGGAGCTTCAGCAGCGGGAGCTACTGTATCAGCTTGAGCAACAGTGTCGGGTTGAGCGGGTTCTTCAACTACAGCAGCAACTGTATCTGAATCTACAGCTTCACCTTTTTCACCGTTACCGCAAGAGAATACTGACATGCTGAGAGCAACAGCAGCAAATAAAACTAACTTTTTCATTTTTTTAAGATTTAATATTAATTAATATGTTTACTTCAAAAACGCTACAAAGTTAAGTGTTATTTTTATTCCACCAAAACCTTTTTGCATTTTTTTTTGCGAAAAATATTATTTTTTTTTCAACCGACGAATTTTGCAAAATAAATCTACACGTAATATGCAGATTTATTGATAGTTAGCTAAAATTAGCAGACATTCGCGATTAATGTGTCGAATTGTGACAATCGTGTTACTTATTTTTGATTTCAGTAACAATTTCATTAGCCATAGCCACAGCTTTTGTAATGTGATCGCATATTTTATCGTCACCGATAAGCTTATCAACACCGGCATTAACCAACGAATTGTGCACATTTTTATTGACACCTGAAAGCACAACATGAATACCCTCGTTTTGAGAGTTAGAAATCAGAATTTCCAAGTTATGCAAACCGGTAGCGTCGATGAATGCAACCTTACGCATGCGAATGATACGAACCAACGGCTTTTCATTACCGGGAGTTGCGCGCATCATTTCGTCAAACTTGGTAGCAACGCCAAAGAAGAACGGGCCATCAATTTCGTAAACGCTAACACCTTTTTCAACGTCGAGCACTTCGTGGTTAGACAAGTCTGTGCCTTCTGCCACGTCGAGATGCTCACTGTAAACTCTAATTTGAGTGTTTTCGGTGACACGACGCAAGAACAAGATCACAGCGAGGAGCAAACCGATCTCGATTGCTATTGTGAGGTCAAAGACTACAGTGAGCACAAATGTAACAATGAGTACAGAGACGTCGCTCTTAGGTGTTTTGAACAAACCGGCAACTGTGCGCCATCCGCTCATGTTATATGATACCATGATAAGAACGGCAGCGAGGCACGACATAGGCACATAATTAATAAGCGGCATTGCGAACAAGAAAATCAAAAGCAATACACAAGCGTGCACTACGCCGGCAATAGGCGAACGACCTCCGTTTGAAATGTTTGTCATTGTGCGTGCTATTGCTCCGGTAACTGGAATACCGCCAAAGAACGGAACTACAATATTTGCTATACCCTGTCCAATAAGTTCCGTGTTTGAGTTTGTACGTGAGCCGGTGATACCATCAGCTACGGTTGCTGAAAGGAGCGATTCGATAGCACCAAGCACTGCAATTGTAAATGCCCATGGCAACAAATTATTGATAGTTGCCATATCGAGCTTAAATGAGTGGGGCTCGGGAAGGTCTGTTGACATTTCGCCGAAACGATCGCCGATAGTTTCTACATGAAATCCGGGGACAAGCTGCGATACAACTGCTGCTAAAATTGTTACCACGATAATAGCAGTGAGTGCTCCGGGTATTTTCTTAGAAATGCGAGGTGTGAAGATGATAACTAACAATGAGACTAGACCTGTAGCCAATGCCGGCCATGAGATATTGCCGAAATTTCTAAAGTACACGCCCCATTTCGGGATAAACTGACCGGGTAAGTCGGTCAAGCCCAAGCCAAAAAAGTCATTAATCTGTGTAGAGAAAATGGTTAAAGCAATACCGGCAGTAAAGCCTACTACAATTGGATAAGGTATGAACTTAATAACCGTGCCCAAATGGAATAAACCCATAAAGACCAGTATTAAACCTGCCATGAACGTTGCCACGCCCAATCCGGTCAAACCAAATTGCTGAATAATGGTATATACTATAACTATAAATGCTCCGGTGGGGCCACCAATTTGCACTGAGTTACCACCTAAGGCAGAAACTAAGAAACCACCAATGATGGCAGTTGTGAGACCTACTGTGGGGCTTACGCCTGAAGCAATACCAAATGCTATTGCCAATGGCAAAGCAACAATACCCACAACAATACCGGCAATCAAATCGCGACGAAATGCCGCTAACGAATAGTTGCGTAACGCCGAAATCATTTTCGGCTTAAAATCGATAGAACCTGAAAGTTTCATAAAGTATATTGCTGAGCTTATAGCTCGTTTGTAAATATGTACCTATAGAAATACAACTCCCTTTTAATTAGGATCAATGTATAAAAATGCAGGTTGAAAAATTATTATTTTATGTAGTGTTATGATTAAACCTAAAACAATGAGCTTAGAATTAAGCCGCAAAGTTAGTTACTTTTTTCGAAAAATTAGCTAATTTTGAGCAACTAAAATCATTCATTATGAAAAGTAACTGTAAAAGCAATATCAAAATTGCAGTGCTCGATAGTTTTGTCACTGCCGGAAAGAGCTCGTGGAACGGGCTAAAAGAACTTGGAGACGTAACAATCTACGAACGTGTGAGCCCGGAGTGCGTTATTAGCGCTTGCGCAGGTGCCACCGCAATTTTCACGAATAAAGTGTTGATGACTCGCGAAGTAATCTCTGCCCTACCCGACTTAAAATTTATCGGCATCATGGCTACGGGGACAAACGTTGTTGACTTTGCTGCAGCCCGCGAGCACGGCATTACCGTGTGCAACGTGCCTGCTTATAGCACTTTTTCTGTAGTGCAACATGTTTTTGCTCTCTTGCTAAACATCACAAATCGTGTTGGCGACTATGCTGACAGTGTGCGCAATGGCGATTGGGCAAACTGCATTGACTTTTCGTATATGATACATCCCATCACCGAGCTTTGCGGCTTGACGTTGGGCATTTATGGCCTCGGCAACATTGGAAGCCGTGTGGCTTCGGTAGCCCAAGGGCTTGGCATGAATGTTATCGCTCTAACCTCAAAAGATGCCAATAATCTACCGGCAGGCATCACTTCTGTTAGCAAAGATGAACTTTTTGCGAGAGCCGACGTGCTTTCGCTAAACGCTCCTCTCACCGACAATAATAAAAACTTTGTTGATGCGCATGCGTTGGCGTTAATGAAATCGTCTGCTATAATTATAAACACCGCAAGAGGTGGTTTGGTTGACGAGCAAGCGTTGGCTGATGCACTTAATTCAGGAAAAATTCTCGCTGCCGGTGTTGACGTGCTTTCTCAAGAGCCGCCAAGAAAAGACAATCCGCTACTGACTGCGCGCAACTGTTTCATCACTCCACACGTGGCGTGGGCAAGCGAACAAGCACGCGCTAGGCTGATGGACGTCTGTGTCGCAAACCTCGCAAAATGGCTAGAGGGTGCGCCGCAAAACGTAGTTTGTTAAGTGCGGCAACAGTGTGCTCGCCAAAAATATCTTTTTGGGCAGTAAAATAGGGTATGCCTTTAATGCACATAGGTATCAACGCCCAGCACACTAGCAAGGTGCCAACGCCTGAAATCAGATTTTGCTCCGAACCCCAAACATTGCAAGTTTTAAGCAACAAAAGTATAAACGGCATAACTATCATGTGTGTGCAAAGAACAACTATTGAATAGCGGCCAATATACGAAACAACAGGAATACGCCCTATCGCCTTACACAACATCAACACTCCGGCAACAACAAAGACCGACGTGGTGTACGATGCCAAAGCACTACCCACGAAACGATTGTCGCGCATTGAGATGTGAGCATTACCGCTATAAAAAGATATTGCAAGTGCTATGCCTATTAATACTAAAGCAAGCGGCAAGCTATATTTGTCGTACTTGCCCGGGTAGAGCCATGATGTGCGGTTTGACATATAGCCGAAGTGAAAGAATGGCAATGCCGTTAACGCCGTTGCCCAATATCCGAAACCGGCTTCTCCGCCTTCGCCATAAGCCACGCCTACAAGAGCGCACATTACCACGGCAAAAGAAAATGCTATATCATTTTTTATTGCGCGTCGCAACACACAGAAAATCAGATTTGTTACAAACAAACATACCAAAAACCATAGTGGTATGTTGTGCACCAAATCAAGTCGGCACAAAAATGTTAGTGCTGCAGTGGCACTATAATCGTGCACTACCACAAGTCGCAACAAGCAAAACAATTTGCTTATCACAAAGAAGAAAACAAAGGGAACTATTATTTTATTGATCTTTTTGACCATAAAATTAATAGTGCCGCCATAAGTTTTAAAGAACAGGCCAGATAAGAAAAAATACAATGGCATGCGCAAGTTGCTAAGCAACGGTGTGGCGGGAGTGATTACTCCGGCATGAAATAGCACTACCAAGATAATACAAACTCCTTTCGCAAGGTCAATAAATTGTATGCGGCGTTTGCCGCCTAATGAGACCGGTGTGTCCATAGCTGATATCAGCGTATCAAAATTTTGGTTGTTTCTTTTCCTTTTTGTTTAACATAAACGCCAACAGCTGTCGGCTTATTTTCGAGACGTTGGCCGAAGATTGTATACCAAACTTCGGGAGATTGAGCATTGTCTACGGTTATTTCAGAGACCGAATTATGCTCTGCACAGTAAACTGTCGTAATCGTACAGTTTATAGTATCATCTACATAAAATTTAGCCACATTTGCGGCTTGACCGGCAGTCCATGTGCCGTCAGAGAAAGTGCCGGTCTCATCATACGAGGTCAAATAGTTCGCATCGACCTTAGCACCATCGAACACTACTTTCACTACGTCCATACCTTCGGGTGCGGTAATAACTATATCGCTGTTTTGATATGCACGCATTTCTACTACTTGCGTAATATAACTGTATAGGAATCGCGCTGATTGGCTTAATTCCTTTACGGAGTTGTCTACAATTTTTATTGTTACGCCATTATCGGTAAATTCGACATTTCCTATATACTCGCCATAACGATCCGCGCTTGTCGGTGCGCTATATGCCGGTGTGAGGGTTGAGGGTTGCGACCATTTAAACACTGCAGAAATTTCTGCCTTGCTAAATAATGCACACAGAAGAAGTGCAATAAAAATATTTATTCGTCGCATCGTTTTTGTCAAATTTTTCCGGTAAATTAGCAGTTAAAAGCTAACTTTGTACACCCGTGGGGAATCGAACCCCAACCAACGGAACCGGAATCCGTTATTCTATCCATTAAACTACGGGTGCAAATTTGCCGCAAAGTTACGCTTTTTTATTAACTTTGCAAAAAAATAAATTATGGAAGTTCGAATTGACTCTTCGTGGAAGAAAGCACTTGCCTCAGAGTGGGATAAACCCTACTTTGTAGCGCTCACTGATTTTGTTCGTCACGAGTATGCTACAACTACGGTTTTTCCTCCGGCATCGCGCATTTTTGCCGCTTTCGACGCTTGTCCTTTTGATGAAGTAAAAGTCGTTATCTTAGGACAAGATCCTTATCACGATGTCGGTCAAGCTAACGGTTTGTGCTTTTCGGTGGCTGACGGTGTGCCTAAGCCTCCGTCGCTGGTAAACATTTTCAAAGAAATTAATACTGATACCGGTGCCGAAATACCCGAATCGGGCAACCTTGAGCGTTGGGCTAAACAAGGTGTGCTATTGCTAAACTCCGCTCTCACTGTGCGCGCACATGCTGCAGCATCGCACCGCGGTCGCGGATGGGAAGAGTTTACTGATAGCGTCATACGCGAACTTTCAAAACAACGCTCTAACTTGGTCTTTCTGCTGTGGGGAAGCTTTGCTATCAGCAAACGACAACTCATAGACACCTCTCGACACCTGGTGCTGACATCTCCTCACCCGTCACCACTCTCTGCCTATCGTGGATTTTTCGGAAACCATCATTTTTCTAAAGCTAACGAGTGGCTAATTGCACATGGTTTAACCCCTATAGTATGGTAAAATATCTTTGCACTATCACTTTTCTCGCGCTAGGATATATAGCCGCTATGGCTGCCGATACCGGCAACATGATTTTCAATGAGCGCATACGCACTCTTGAGGTACGAAACACCTCAAGCGACTACGCTATGCCCGGACCGCCGGTGATAATAATGGGATCTGGCGATGGGGTGACAGTAGAGTTTGATCACCTCGCCGAAGATCGCGAATATCTGCGATATGAAATAGTGCATTGCAATGCCGATTGGCAACCATCAACACTTAGCTACATAGAATATCTCGATGGCTTTAACGAAGCTGTCATTGATGACTACGAATTTTCGCAAGCCACGTCAACACACTACGTGCACTATAGCTTTACTGTGCCTAACGAAAAAATGACTCTGCTCATCTCAGGCAACTATCTCATTAAAATTTATCCCGAGAATGCTCCCGAGCAAATTTGGTTGCAATGCCGATTTGTTGTATCGGAGCAATCTGCCGTGATTGGTGCCGATATGACCAGCAGAACCGACGTTGACTACAATCGCGCTCACCAACAACTTTCGCTAACGGTAAATGTGGAGCGTGCTCAGGTGCGCGACGTTTTTAACGACCTCATCATTGTCGTTGAGCAAAACGGACGTACTGATAACCGCACTGTTCTCACTAAGCCTATGCGCGTGAGCGGGTCAACAATTTACTACGAGCACCAACCGGAGCTTATTTTTAACGCCGGCAACGAATATCGTCGCTTCGAAGCTGTTTCAAACACATATCCCGGTATGCACGTTGACTATGTAGAGTGGCACGCCCCATACTACCACACCGTGCTCGAAGCCGACGAAACTCGCGTTGGTGAATCATATCACTACGACGAGACTCTGTCGGGTGCTTTCGTCGTGCGCGAATACAACGCCGACGACAGCGACACGCAAGCAGACTACACGATCGTACACTTCACCCTCAACTATCCGGAAACCCCGGGATTTAACTTTTACATTGACGGCGACTTTGTGCAACGACGTTTTAGCCCCGAAAGCCGAATGTTTTTTAACAATGCCACGCAACGCTACGAGCGCGCAATGTTACTCAAACAAGGTGCTTACTCTTATCAGTATCTGGCTGTTGCCCCCGGTGCTAACGTGGGACGCACTGATGTGATTGAAGGTGACAAGTTCGAAACCCGAAACCGCTACACCATTTATGTCTACAACCATCGCATAGGCGAACGTTTCGACAGACTTATCGGTGTTAGCTCGCTTCAATACTAATATATATGACACAACAATCGACAAACAATACAGAAACATACGAAGAAGTTATGCTGCAAATACAAGAGACACTCGTTTCACTCGATTTAATAGAACGTTTTTTCTGCTGCGACCTCGATAAGTGCCTTGGCGAATGTTGCATCGAAGGCGATGCCGGAGCGCCCGTCACAGAGTCGGAATGCCGCGAAATTGAGCGCATTCTCCCTGCTATTAAAGACGATTTATCGCCCGCTGCTATTCGCGAAATTGAGGAAAATGGCGTTGCTTATACCGACGAAGAAGGCGACTTGGTTACTACTATCGTCGATGGCAAAAACTGCGCTTTCAGCTGCTACGAGCAAGGCGGCAAATGCATCTGTGCCATTGAACGCGCATTCAGACAAGGACGCATAGATTTCATGAAACCATCGTCATGCCATCTTTATCCGGTGCGTTTGAAAGAGTATCCCACTTTTACTGCCGTAAACTTTCATCGCTGGAAAATATGCAAATGCGCCGAAGTGTTGGGCCGCAAGTTAAACCTTCGCGCATACCAATTCCTCAAAGAACCGCTAACACGACGATTTGGAAAAGAGTGGTACGACGAGCTCTGCTTAGCTGCTGATGCATACCTGGCAGAATACGGCAGCAGCATAGACTAAGTCTCCCTCTCTCTCCTCCTCTCTAATAATATATCTAAAAAGTAAAATTCATAAAAAACACAATAAACCAACTACACAGTTACCATGATGAAGATTGGCAAAATGCTTTTTGCGTCATTGTTATTAGCATCAACTCTTGGCGCCGCTGCCGAAAACGATCTTACCAAATGGGTAAATCCGTTTATTGGCACTACCAATTTCGGCACAACAAACCCGGGTGCCGTTGTCCCAAACGGTCTTATGTCGGCCGTACCTTTTAATGTCACCGGTTCTGACTCCAATGCTTTCGACAAGGATGCGCGTTGGTGGTCTACACCCTACGACTTCACTAACTCTTATTTCACCGGATACGCTCACGTTAATCTTAGCGGCGTAGGCTGTCCTGACCTTGGCGCATTGCTTACTATGCCAACAGGGGGAGATCTTGAGGTCGACTACAAAAAATACGGTTCGGCTTACGACAACGAAAAAGCCGAGCCCGGTTATTACTCTAACCGACTCACTAACTACAACATCACCACCGAGGCTACAACAACACTTCGCACTTCGGCTGAGCGCTACACTTTTGCCGGCGGTAAAGGAAACATCTTGATTAACCTCGGTCAATCGCTATCTAACGAAAGCGGTGCCACCGTGCGTCGCGTAAGCGATACCGAAATCGAAGGCAGCAAACTTCTGGGCACTTTCTGCTACAACCCGCAGGCAGTATTCCCTATCTACTTTGTTATGCGCGTCAGCAAAGTCGCCGACGCTGCCGGATATTGGAAAATGCAACCGGAGATGTCAGGCGTGGAAGCCGCTTGGACTCCCGACAACGGCACTTACAAACTCTACACTAAATACGGTCGCGAATTATCAGGCGACGATATTGGCTATTGGTGGTCGTTCAACGACCTCAAACCCGGCGAACAAATTGAAGTGCGCATGGGTGTATCTTTCGTTTCTATCGAAAATGCACGCGAAAATCTTAACGCCGAACAAGGGGCTAAGTCATTCGACCAACTCCGCAATGAAGCTCACACGACGTGGAATAACGACCTCTCTCGCATACGCGTTGAAGGCGGCACCGAAGACCAAAAAACCGTATTCTACACTGCACTCTACCACGCGCTAATTCACCCCAACGTGCTCAGCGACGTCAACGGCGAATATCCTCTTATGGAAAGCTTCGGCAACGGCAAAGTTGAAAAAGGCAACCGCTACTCTGTGTTCTCTCTTTGGGACACTTATCGCAACTTGCACCAGCTCATGACATTGGTATATCCTGAACGTCAAATTGACATGGTGCGCTCTATGGTGAGCATGTACAAAGAATGGGGTTGGCTACCCAAATGGGAGCTCTTTGGCCGCGAAACATTCACTATGGAAGGTGACCCCGCAATACCCGTCATTGTCGACACCTGGCGCAAAGGCTTGCGCGACTTCGACATTGATGCCGCTTATGAGGCTATGGTTAAATCTGCCACTACCCCCGGCGACAAAAACAAAATGCGTCCGGATATTAACCCATATATCGATAAAGGCTACATTCCTCTCGGATATTTTGCCGGCGACAACTCTGGAGACAACTCTGTTTCGCACGCTCTCGAATATTACGTGGCAGATGCTGCCCTATCATGGATGGCAGAGGCTCGCGGCGACAAAATGTTCGCTAAAGACCTGAAAGAGCGTTCGCTCGGTTACAAAAAATATTATTCTAAAGAGAGCGGCACGCTTCGTCCGATAAATGCCGACGGCTCGTTCCTCACTCCGTTCAACCCGCGTCAAGGCGAGAACTTTGAGGAAGTGCCCGGTTTTCATGAAGGCTCGGCTTGGAACTACACATTCTTCGCCCCTCACGACGTTGACGGCATGATAAAACTCAATGGCGGCGCTTCTAAATTTGTTGATAAGCTACAAATGGTTTTCGACCAAGGTCTTTACGACCCCGCTAACGAGCCCGACATCGCCTACCCATATCTCTTCAGCCGCGTGAAAGGCGCTGAGTGGCGCACTCAAAAAGAAGTAAACCGTCTTTTGGCTAAGCACTTCACCACTAAACCCGACGGCATTCCCGGCAACGACGACACCGGCACCATGTCGGCTTGGGCGGTATTCTCAATGTTGGGATTTTATCCCGACTGCCCCGGTGAGCCTTACTACACTCTCACCTCTCCGGTTTTTGACCATATTGAGATCGACACTGCTAACGGCACTATCACTATCGATGCCAAGCACCCCACAGCTAACCACATTTACATTAGCGACATGACTCTCAACGGCAAAAAACTTAACAAATACCGCATAAGCCACAACGAGCTAATAAACGGAAAAAATATCACATTTAAACTTAATAACACCAAATAATCATGTACATAAAACACATTGCCCTCACTGCAGCTTTAGCTATTTCTGCTACTGTTAGTGCTCAAAATTTCACCGACTACGTCGACACTAAAATCGGCAGCGGTGGTCACGGTCACGTTTTTGTCGGCGCAAGCACGCCATTTGGCATGGTGCAACTCGGCCCGACCAGCATCCCTCAATCGTGGGACTGGTGTAGCGGTTACCACGACAGCGACAACACTGTCATCGGCTTCAGCCACACTCACCTCGAAGGTACCGGCATCGGTGACCTCTTCGACATCACTGTTATGCCCGTTATCGGCGATGTTACTTACGCTCGCGGCACCGAAGACGACCAAAACTCAGGCTTGTGGAGCTATGCCGACCGCAGCAAAGAAGTGTCTGTCCCCGGATACTACTCTGTGCCACTCACCCGCTATGGCATCAACGCTGAAGTTACTGCTACCGAACGCGTAGGTTTCCACCGCTACACATTCCCTAAAGCCGATGACGCCGCTATCGTCATCGACCTCGAAAACGGTGGCTGCTGGGACCGCCCATCCGACACCAAATTTGTCATCATCGACAACACTCACTTTGCCGGATACCGCCGCTCTAAAGGCTGGGCTAAAGACCAAATCGTGTATTTCTATGCCGAAATCTCTAAACCGGCTTCTATCGAATTTGCACAACAACACTACGCTCGCCTATCGTTCTCTACTGCTAAAGACGAGCAAGTGCTCCTCAAAGTTGCCCTTTCGCCCGTTTCTATCGAAGGAGCAAAAAACAATATGAAAGCCGAACTCGCAGGCTGGGATTTCAACGCCACTCGCGACAATGCCCTCGCTGCTTGGAACAAAGAATTGGCTAAAATCAGCATCAAAACTAACGACAACGTGGAGCGCACTAAATTCTACACTGCCCTCTACCACACAATGATTGTGCCAGCCCTTTTCAGCGACGTTGATGGCAAATATCGGGGCGCTGACGGCAAAGTTAAAGATGCAAACGGTGGCGACAGCTACACCATCTTCTCGCTATGGGACACTTATCGCGCCGAAATGCCGCTCCTTAACATCATTCAAACTCCGCGCTATGCCGATATGATCAACACTATGGTGAACATTTGCGACGAGCAAGGTCGTTTACCGGTTTGGCATCTTTGGGGCAACGAAACCGACTGCATGGTTGGTAATCCCGGTGTCATCGTTGTTGCCGACGCTATCGTTAAAAAAGTGCCCGGCGTTGACTTGAAACGTGCTTATAAAGCACTCCTTACTACTGCTGCCGACACTTCTCGCCACTATGGCCTCCGCGTGAAATACGGCTACATCCCCTCCGACATGATCGAAGCCGAATCTATCGCTTTCGACATGGAATACGCTATCGCTGACGCTGCAATTGCTCAAGCTGCAAAAGTCATGGGCGACAAGAAAAACGCTAAATTATTTGAAGAACGCAGCCACTCTTATCGCAACTACTTCGACAAAACTACCGGTTTTGCTCGCGGTCGCATGGCTGACGGCTCTTGGCGCACTCCTTTCAATCCTCGCTCTGCTAACCACCGCGCCGACGACTATTGCGAAGGTAACTCTTGGCAATACACTTGGCTCGCTCCTCAAGACCTCGACGGATTGGCTAAATGCTTCGGCTCTAAGAAAATTCTTGAAGAACGTCTCGACTCTCTTTTCAACACCAGCAGCGAACTTGTTGGTGAAGACGTTTCGCCCGACATCTCCGGTCTCATCGGACAATACGCTCACGGCAACGAACCCAGCCATCACATCATTTACTTCTACACTATGATTGGCAAGCCCGACAAAGCTGCCGACCGCGTTCGTCAAGTGCTCAAAGACTTCTACAGCACCGATAAAGACGGCCTTTCAGGCAACGAAGATGCCGGTCAAATGTCTGCTTGGTACGTTATGTCGTCGCTCGGCTTCTATCAAGTAGAGCCCGCCGGTGCTCGCTACTGGTTTGGATCTCCGCTATTCGACGAAGCTTCTATCAAGGTTCCCGGAGGCACTTTCACTGTCAAAGCCATAAACAATTCGGCTGAGCACAAACACATTGCCTCAGCAACCCTCAACGGCAAAAAACTCAATCGCAACTACATCACCCACGCCGAACTTATGGCTGGAGGCACACTCACCTTCACAATGAAATAGTTGCAACACAAACACCATATCAACGCCTGAGCACTCCCCTGCGCAGGCGTTTTTTATTTACATATCATTTTTTGCCGCCAAATATAACAATTGCGTACAATTAATTGTTACCTTTGCCTACAAACTAATCAATTTACATTATGAACATAGGAGATACCATACCCGCAAGCCTTGGCTTCGACGCCGACGGCAACGAAGTTTTATCTAATCAATTTGCCGGTCAACCGCTGATTGTTTATTTCTACCCCAAAGACAACACTTCAGGCTGCACTGCCGAAGCTTGCTCTATTTCTAACAGCTATCAACAACTTAAAAAGCTCGGATACAAAATCATCGGCATCAGCAAAGACTCCGCTAAAAGCCACGCTAAATTTGCCGAAAAATACAACTTGCCCTTCACTCTGCTTAGCGACGAATCTACTGCCGTCAATCAAGCTTTTGGCGTATGGCAAAAGAAAAAATTTATGGGTCGTGAATTTATGGGCACCGTGCGCACTACTTTCATCACCGACGCTAACCACGTGATAACTCACATCATCACTAAAGTCGACACTAAAAATGCCGGCGAGCAATTGCTAAGCCTTATTAACGGTTAGTACCACGTTACGCCGTTCGATAGCGACGAGCGTTTGTCGTATTTAAGGTCGGAGAGCATTGACGATTTAACTGCAATGCTAAAGCTATAACTCTTATACGAGCCTACCGGAACAAACGACGCACGCATCGAGAAGCAGTGCAAATCACGGCTCACATTACAGTTCATATACGCCAACTTGTGCGTATCAAAGTTGTACGACGCTGAGAAGCTAAAGTTCCAGTTTTTCGTCGGACGTATGTTGCCCGAGAAACTGAGATTTTGTGTTATCTTGGTGTCGTACTCCATTTTTTGCTTATTAAACGAGCCGTAAGCATAGCCTATTGAATAGTTCACCGACAGACTCCATGGCACCTCCCACTTCTGATATCCATCGCTGTCAAACTCGGCATCGTTGCCGTTCTTCTTGTCGGCGACATCGCGGTCATGCTGAGCTCCGTTTGAATATGGCTCGTCTTCAGGACCATTTTCTGCGCCCTTACCTTTATCTTTATCGCCCGCCTTCTTACGCTTAAACGTGTCGTTGTTAAACGTATATGAGAACGATGTACCGGTCGACGACAAACGGCCCAAGCCTTTGCCCTCGCTGATACGTAGCTTATTCACGCGCACCGGATTGCCCGACGAGTTGAGTGCGTAAGTGTACACATCCCACACTGCCGAAAGGTTGAGGTTAAAGTTTTTAGTCAAGCGCAAGAGCAACGACGTGTTGATGTTACTCCAATTTAGTGAGTCGGCTGCAAAATTGTAGCTTTGACTGACTGTCAAGTTTTCTATAAGCGATACTTTCTTTTCGCCAATAGAGTCGTTATCGCTCTTAACTTTCATCTCCAAGTTATTCGCAAACGAGAAGTTCACCGATCCGGTTTTGCCTTGTCCGGGCACTCCGTAGAGGGCATTTGGGAAACGCGAATATTTAACTTGCTGCACCGTGCCGTCGGCATTGGGACGTTCGTATGTGCCATAGTAGCCAAAGAACGACGATCCAAAGTCAGGCGCTCCGGTAAATGAGATAGTCGGAGTCAATACGTGGCGTATCATTTTCACCTTATTTCCTAAGAATGGCAACGGTTGATAGAAACCATATATCTTCGTGTCAAGTGAAATTGATGCGCTAAAATCCCACACGTTGTAAAAGCTATAGCTCGTATCTGTAACTTCTACTGCTGCATTCGGATCCCACATTTTGCGCACCTTTGAGGTGTACATACGGTCGGTAAGCGAGATCGACGGTGTGAGGTTTAAGTATTTAAATACATTGAAGGTAGCTGAAATTGGTATGCTGTGGCGCATTGCATTTCGCCAGTCTTTAATGAGCGATTTCTGGAAGAATTGATCTTGTTTCGCTGTCAATGAGTTTTGCAACTGTCCCGAATATGACAAACGTATTTTCTCATACCACTTTTCGGCTCCCACTGCGTGTTTGCGCTTAAAGGGTGAGACCTGACTCAACGTGAGGTTTATGTTCGGGAAACTTACGCTTACCGTAGAGTCTTGTGTGCGTTGCGACAAGCTAAAGGTTGATGATAATGACCATTTTGAGTTCGGAAACTTATAAGTCATGTTGATGCTTGAACTCTTAGTGTTCTCAGTGAACGCGCTCGAATAGTACGAATCCAGGTTGTTTCGCGTGTATCCACTGGTAGTGAAGTTCACGCTGGCACTAAGACTGAGGTTCGGATTTGCCTTTGAGTCTTGACTATGGCTCCACAACACCTGAAAGTTAGTCTGCTTCGAATAGTCGGGCATACCCTTATCGCCTAATATCGTTTTCAAGTAGTTTACCGAGAAGTTACCACTATATTTATAGCGCTTTGAGTAGGTAGATTGTGCTGCCAAGCCCCACGATCCTTTTGTGTAAATTTCACCCGTAAGCGCAAGGTCTATATTATCATTTATAGCGAAATAATAACCTCCGTCTTTCAAATAAAATCCGCGGTTGTAGTCATCTCCAAATGTCGGCACTATGATACCTGACGAATATTTATCTGAGAATGGGAAATAGCCGAACGGCAATGCCACCGGCAACGGTAAACCCGAAAGCACCATATATGTCGGTCCGGTAACAACATCTTTTCCCGGACGCATTTTTCCTTTTGTTATTTGGAAATAGAAGTGTGGATCTTCATGCTGATCGCAAGTCGAATATTTTCCTTTCTCGAAGAAATAAGCATCGTCTACATCTTTTTTGGCAACACCGCCGGTGAGGTAGCCCTCGCCTTGTTGCGTCACCACATTGTAAATCAAGCCTTTTTTGCTTTTGAAATTGTAGCGCATGGTGTCCGCCTCGTAGTCCGTGCCGCTTTCGCTAAACACAGGCTTGCCGATTATTTCATCTGATGTGTCGCGGCTACCAACAGCATATACTGTCGACTTTTTCAAGTCTACTTCTATTTCTGAGGCATCGAGCTTAAAGTTGCCATAGGTTACAGACCCCGAGCCATACATAAATGCTGTGTCTCTTCCCACTAGTATCATTGAGTCTTTCGACGAGAATACCACCGGGTTATCCATGTCTACTTTCTGCCTACGTATGCGCGATAGCGGTTTTTTGGGCTGCAAACTATCGTTAATTAACGTATCTGCGGCTTGCAATGCCATCTGTGGCGGGCGCATCACAACCGGCGAGTCTTGCGCCAAGGTGTCGTCGAGCGCCAACACGTCGGTTAGCTCGCGTTCTATCTGCGTCTGAGCAAACACGCTAAGACCTTGATAGACAGCAGGCAGCAATAGTAAAACCGTAATATATATAAATAATTTCTTCAAGAGGAATTGATTTGCCCGCACCTTTTAGGCGCATACTACGGTGCAAATTTAGTAATTATTTTATTCGATTGCAAATTCACGATGCAAGGCTTCGAACCGCAACACCGTTTCTTCCGAGAATTTAGACAGTGATTTACGCACACGCTCCAAACTTTTTTGCTGCATATCGCCGCTTTTCGAATAAAATTTGTCCGCGTAGCATATCAACCGTTCTAACAATGTCTGGGGTGTGTAGTCTCCCACCGGCAACGGCAAATTCATCCGCACAATGTCATCTGCTGTTAGCCCAGCTCCGGTATGGCGCTCGGCTACACGTGCCACCCACTCCGGATAGCCCTCCTCTCGCAACATCTGCGCTCCGAGTATGCCGTGTTTTATGTATTTTTCTGTGCCAAAGCATTGTATGCCCGGCGCATCGGTTTTCACGATGCCTATGTCGTGGAGCATTGCCGCTGCGCGTATGTCTTGAGCATCCAAATCCAGCTTATGCTCTGCGGCTATTTTCAGCGCCAGCTCTGCCACACTAGTAGAATGACGGGTCAGAATATTGTACAATTCTGACCCGCATTCGTAATATTTTTCGATTATACGATTATAATCTATCATTAAAAAATATGATTATTCAACTATTGTACACCAACCATGCACATCTTCAACCTCACCTTGTTGTATGCCTTTAAGCTGGTTGTAGAGTTTTGTGGTGATAGGTCCGGGCTCGCCGTTTTTAGCGATTTGATATGATTTGCCTGAATCTATATCGTCTATGCGATTAATTGGCGAAGCTACTGCTGCGGTGCCGCAAGCTGCTGCCTCATCAAATTCGGCTAGCTCTTCTACCAAAATATGGCGTTCTTCAAGTTCCAATCCGTTGTCAAGAGCAAGTTGTTTGAAACTCTTGTTGGTGATTGACGGAAGTATTGATTCCGATGCCGGAGTGATATACTTGTTTCCTTTAATAGCAAAGAAGTTTGCCGGGCCACATTCGTCAAGATATTTCTTTTCTTTCGGATCGAGATACAACACTGCTGAATAGCCTAAGTCGTGTGCCTTTTCGCCTGCTTCTAACGATGCTGCATAGTTACCGCCAACTTTAAAGCGTCCGGTGCCTTTAGGTGCTACACGGTCGAAGTCGCGCATTATAGCGATGTTCGAGGGTTTGAAACCGGTTTTGAAGTACGGGCCAACAGGTGTTACAAAAATAATCACTTGATACTCGGTAGCGGGCTTCACTCCAACTTGAGCAGACATACCTATTTCGAGAGGGCGTATATATAGTGATGCGCCGGTGCCGAATGGAGGTACAAAGCGCTCGTTTAGCTTAACTACTTTTAGCACCATTTCACTGAACAACTCTTCGGGGCAGGGCTCCATGAGTATGCCGTGGGCTGAGCTAATAAAACGTTTTGCATTTTCTTCAAGGCGGAAGATTCTTACCTTGCCATCTACGCCGCGAAATGCCTTCAAGCCTTCAAAGGCTTCTTGTCCATAATGCAAGCAGGTGGCTGCCATGTGTAGGTTTAGAGTTTCTGAAGTGGTTACTTCTATCTCTCCCCATTTCCCATCTTTAAATGTGCAACGCACATTGTAATCTGTGGGAATATAGCCAAATGATAAATTTGACCAATCGATATTATTGTTATCCATAATTTGATTATTTTTCATTAACTAGTAAGAAAACGAAATATTGTTACAAAAGTACATAAATTTTGTCATTTTGCAATATCTATACCCAACTTTTTATCTAGTTTTTTATACATCTGCAATTTTACAATTTTATTACAGAATACACACCCTTTTGCAAAAAAACGCAAAATAGAGCGCTTCACTATTGCATATCTCAAAAAAAGTGCCTAAATTTGCACCGCATTTGAGAAACAAACTTCGGGGTGTAGCTCAGTTGGTTAGAGTACGCGTCTGGGGGGCGTGAGGTCGCTAGTTCGAGTCTAGTCACCCCGACAATTTAAACTCAAGTGCACAAACGGTTAGCTTTTCGCTGACCGTTTTTTTTTGCTCCATATCTCTCCAGCTATTGCATATTTCAAAAAAAAGCAATACCTTTGCACCGCATTCAAAAAAAAGCTCGGGGTGTAGCTCAGTTGGTTAGAGTACGCGTCTGGGGGGCGTGAGGTCGCTAGTTCGAGTCTAGTCACCCCGACAATTTTTAAACGGTTAGCTCGTCGCTAACCGTTTTTTTATATCTCATTTTTCTACAAAGCGTCGTAAGCCGGCGTAAACGTATCTCCGAGTTTCACATTTCCGGTTGTTGCCCCGCGCTTGAGCCACTTCACACGCTGATCGCTGCGACCGTGGTTAAACGTTTCGGGCACCGAATAGCCTTGTGCCTGCTTTTGCAGATAGTCATCGCCAATTTTCGAAGCTGCATTCAAACCCTCTTCTATGTCTCCATCTTCCAACGATCCAAACATTTGATTATCGTTGTAAGCCCATACTCCTGCATAAAAATCGGCTTGAAGCTCAAGACGCACACTTATCTGATTTGACTCTTTCTCGCTCACCTGCGACATCTTTGTATGCGCTTTTGTCAAATCGCCCAACAGATATTGCACATGGTGACCCACCTCATGAGCTATCACATAGGCATACGCGAAATCGCCTCCGGCATTCATCTGAGTCTCCATCTGCTCAAAAAAAGACAAATCTATATAGACAGTTTGGTCGGCTGAACAATAAAACGGACCGGTAGACGACGTTGCGCCTCCGCAACCCGACTGCACACTACCCGTAAATAGCACCAACTTTGGCGGCTCATATTCCAACCCCATCTTCTTAAATTCTGCCGTCCACACATCTTCTGTGCCCGCCAAAACTTGCGAAGCGAACGTTGCCAACTCCTCCTCATGCTCTGTCGGCTGATAATTTGGATCTGACGACTGTATTACACTCGACAGTTGTCCACTTGATATTATATCCAGTGGATTACCTCCGCTGAGTAAAGTGATAATTGCAACAACTATCAGGCCGCCAATACCGCCGATACCGGCAATTTTGCCTCCCGATGATGAACCACGTCGGTCTTCTACATTTTGGCTCATGCGCCTTCCGCTCATTTTCATACGCTATGTTTGGGGTGTTAAGAAGTTAGTAATTGTGTTTTGATGCCCGCAGGCTATCAGCATCACTTAAATAATGCCAAAAGCAAATTTACAATAAAATTATAAAACTACAAAAACTTCTCCCCATCCAGGTTGCGATGATGCATGGGCATAGCATGGGCTGACGCGGGTTGAGACGCGGTGCGGCCGGTTCACACAA
>CAZJEA010000030.1:0-19633 GCA_964544895.1 uncultured Bacteroides sp.
TTGGCATGTGGTGGATGTTCGCCCTCGACGAAAATATTCGCGGCATTATATTCATGCGCCGCTGGTATTCAGGGAAGTGGCGAAACAAGAGCTTTACCAACGCAGCCCTCGCCTAACCGGCAACGACAACCACTGATCAAAGATATCTGGTCACATCTGTGTTCGATGATACCTTCTTGAATATCATTCCGCTGCCAAAATCTAACCTTTCATCACTGGTAAGAGATATTGTGGTTGTCATGCCATTGCGACTATCGTATTTAATTTTGTTATCTTCATATTCGTAGTTGCCTACGTACATGACCTCACCTTCGTGAAGATTTTTAAGCAACATTTGATTATTGTCACGATCAATAACCAATAAAAGATCTATCACTATATTTCCGGCATAACGGTCATGCAGTGTTCCGCGCACCCGCCATGTACCGGCAGTCCATTCCGGGCCATGCGTTTCTTGTTCTTTGTAATAATTTGCAACAGCCTCATCAATTTGGTTTTGCAAATCCTTTATCTCCTTTAGATAATTAGTTTCATACTCACCACTGAACGAACAATTACCATGAGTGTCACATACTATATATTTATCTTTAGGAAATTGGAAATTATCAACGTAAGTAACTTGAATAGACTCAATAAATGAATCTTTTATTTGAGTTGTCGCAAAGCCTTCATGAAATGAATAAGGGAACAATTCCAAATCTGATCCGGGGAGTTTTATCAAAGTTTTACCGGACTTATCAATATACCTAATTCCACCATTGCCACCAACTAAGGCATAACCGCAGCTAAATGACTCAGCGTAATTATATTGACAGGGGATTACTATATTATCATTTTTATCAATATATCCCCATTTATCATTTACTAATACAGGAGCAAGCCCGTCTATAAAGCACCCGATCTTGTCGTATGCAAATGGTATTACTACCTGACCCTTTTTATCAATAGCTCCGTATTTTCCGTCCTTTGACACAGCGACGAGTCCTTCTGAATAAATATTATCTAGCTTTTGTGATAATTCAAGAATCTCATATTTTTCACTATACTTTCCGGGTCGTGCAAAATCTTTAAAACCCAAAAAGTCTTCATTGTAGTCATACTGACAGGGTATCACCAGTTTGCCTTTCTTATTTATAAAGCCAACTTTATCGTCTTTAACAACACCTGCCCTACCTTCAGAAAAAGGATAAGCGTTAGAATATTCACATTTTACGAACTCTATTCCTTCTTTGTTTATATATCCGTATAAATTGTTCGTAGTCACAGCAGCCCTACCTTCACTAAAATTCTGAGCCCATTCATATTTGCACGGCACAATCAAATTGCCGCTTTTATCTATATAGCCCCACTTACCGTCATTGTTAGAGACCGGAGCCAAGTCGTCAACGAAATCGCCGGTTTCATGATATTTAAAATTTATGATTAATTTACCGTTTTCGTCTATGAATCCCCACTTTTCATTTTTGCAAACGGCAGCCATGCCCTCAGAAAAATTTTCGGCATTATCGTATTGGCAAGAAATTATCTCATTACCTTCCTTGTCAATATAACCATACTTATTGTCTCGACAGACTAGCATTTTTCCCTCAAAGCAGCCGCCAACAACTTCATAGCTGTTTAATATTGCAATCATAGATGGTGTTAGTGTTGCATACTCGTCTTTCTGCTCTTCAGCTTTTATGGCTGAGGGATCAGAGGGTTTCGATTTAGCATACCACAGAGCTACGCCTGCAGCAATAAGCACAACAACTGCCGCGATAATTGCAATAAGTTTCTTACGTGACGAGCGTTCTGGCTCATCGCTATCATCGAAAATCAATTCTTCTGTGTCCTGTTCGTTAGGACTTCCACAATTTGGACAACATGTAGCCTTATCAGACATAATGTGTCCACACTCTTTACATTTTATTAATGCCATGATTTATAGATAAAAAGATTATAGGTTTTATTACTATCGTAAGTTCAGTAATGTATTGTTTATCTCTAAGTTACTCGACAAAATTATAAATAATTTCGCAATTATTATAATTTTACAACAATAATTTGACAATTTCCATTAAAATGTTTTGATTTTGCAGACATTTCGATAAAATGGAAATCGCAAACAGCTAACGACTAGCTATTTGCGATTTTAATTGGTGCCCGGAACAAGACTCGAACTTGCACGTCTCTCAACACTCGCACCTGAAACGAGCGCGTCTACCATTCCGCCACCCGGGCTAAATTTCGGATGCAAAGTTAAGAAAATTTTTTAACGAGGCAATCATTTTATTAGAAAAATTGTATATATTTGTGGCTAATTACGCGTATCGCGATTTAAAACATATATTCATCTTATTAGTAAAATGACAATTATCAATGAAAATTTGCCGGTAGGTCTGTGCAGCGACCACGCAGGTTATGAACTGAAAAGCATTATTGAAGGCTATTTTGAAGCTCGTGGAATAAAATATAACGATTTTGGCACTGACAGCGCTGAGTCGTGCGATTATCCGGACTTTGCACATCCGTGTGCTGCCGCTGTAGAAAGCGGAAAAGTGTATCCGGCTATCGGCATCTGCGGTACCGGCAACGGCATTGGTATGACACTAAACAAACATCAAGGAGTGCGCGCTGCCCTTTGCTGGAATGTTGAAATTGCGCGTTTAGCACGTCAGCACAACGACGCAAACGTATTGGTACTTCCGGCTCGATTCATTGCTCCCGAAGAAGCTCTTGAAATTGTTGACGTATTTTTCAGCACAGCTTTCGAAGGAGGCCGTCACGTGCGCCGCATCAACAAAATGCCGGTAAAATAACAGAGTAAACACTTCTTCTCTCAACGTAAAACCTAAATCAATCCCAACAACGCCGCGTATGGCTCACAAGGCAAAAATACTATGTAAAATCGGTGCGCTCACAATTATGGGCGTAGTGCTCTTCGTAGCCGGACTTGTGGGCACAATATATAGCGGTTGGTTTCAAGATGAATTGCGGCAAGTGCTTGTTGATGCTGTTAATAAGCAACCGGGCATGCACATGAGTCTTGACAAATTCAGGCTGTGGATGCCGTTGCGGTTAGAGCTGCAAGGGCTCTCGTTTATGCAAGATGGAGACACCATTATCGCTGCCAAACATTTTGATGGACGCGTTTCTCCTCTTCCCCTACTCCACGGCACTATCGAAGTTGAGCACGCTAAATTGCACGATGGGCTTTACCGTATGGGCAATCGCGATTCGGCAACATATATCACTGTTCATGCCGGCGATGCCGATATCTCACCGGCAACAGTG
Source organism: uncultured Bacteroides sp. (assembly GCA_964544895.1). Classification (GTDB taxonomy): domain Bacteria; phylum Bacteroidota; class Bacteroidia; order Bacteroidales; family Muribaculaceae; genus CAG-873. The sequence goes on from CAZJEA010000030.1 coordinate 3,274, forward strand.
CAGCTCAATCCCATGAAGATTAGGCTCAAACAAGGCTCTCTTGACGATGCTTTGGTTGATATATACATAAACCCAAATCCGCCAAAATCAGACAGTGGCGAAGCTAGCGAACCGTCACCATTAAATATAGATGTTGACAATTTGACTCTGCGCAACTTCACTTATAGGATGAATATGTTGCCAACTATCGACACGCTCGGAGTAAACATAGCTGAGGGGCGGTTGCACGGTGCTGCGATTGATGTGCTCAAACAGACGGTAGATATCAGCGAATTCACCGGCAGCGGGCTCAATGCACGCTACATTGTGCCTGACTCGGCAACAATAGCAAATACGATAGTTGCTCCTGCCGACACCACTAAATCGGCGCCGTGGACTGTGCGTATGCAAACTCTTGACTTCACAAATTCGCATGGGCTTTATACGACCAATGGGTACAAACCTGAAGCCGGACTTGACTTTGGATACATAGATGTTGACAGTCTACATTTAAATATCACCAATTTTTACAACTGCGCTTCAACAGTCAAATTGCCATTGAATTTACGCGGTGTTGAGCGGTGCGGAGTAGATATCACTGCTGCCGGCACTCTTGACATCAACGACGATGGTATGACTTTCACCGACTTTGCTGTCTCTACGCCATTAGGCACAGCTCTTAAAGCAGACGGATTTCTCGGCACGGGCGACATTGTCAACGATAATACAGTGCCCGTTTCACTCAATATTGACGGCACTCTGAGCATGGCTGACACAAAGCTAATGTTTCCTATTGCGAAGCCGTATCTATCTCTGCTCCCCAAAAGCACAAAACTAGATATGGGGGTTGAGGTTGACGGCAATATGCTCAAGCTTAGACTCGGCAAGCTAAAAATGACTCTTGGTAGCACCATGAGTATTGATGCTTCAGGCTTTCTTTGCAATGTTATGGATGCAAAAAAGCTATCAGGCGACATTTCTCTGCAAGGCAAAATCGGCAATGTAGACCCTTTTGTGCGTATGTTTCTTGCCGGAACAGGGATAGCTATACCACCCATGACACTTGGTGGACGTATAAAATTTGACAACGGCAACTATGCCGGAAATATGAAAGCCCGAACTTTGGGAGGCGACATCGCATTAGACGGATCATGGCATGGTCGCGGCAATAAATATGATATAGATTTGATCGCCAACTCTTTTCCGGTTGGCGCTTTTATGCCTAGCCTGGGCGTAGGCAATGTTACCGCCCATGTCAGCGCAGTAGGTCAAGGATTTGATATTTACAGCAAATCAATTGCAAGCGACATCAATCTTGATATAGCTTCAGTGCAATATCAAGGTAAGACATACAACGACATAAACGGCACTGCGTCGATACACAACGGACACACAAGCCTTGACATAACGTCGCTAAATAATGGTCTTGACTTCTCGCTCGTAGGTAGCGCCGAACTTTCGGACGACAACCACTATGTAGTTACAGCACAAGTCAACGGTCGCGATATTGACCTTGCCGCGCTTAACTTGTCTGAAACACAAGCACGATTAGCAATAAATGCCGACCTCGACGCCGATTTCAGCCGCGACATGCATGAAACGTCAGCTACTCTTCGGCTTTATGATTTGAAATACACTCATGACTCCGGCGAAATTAATATTGACGATGTTACGGCACACCTAAATTCTACCGATTCGGTCACCAACGCATCAATTCGCAATCGCGACCTATATGCATATTTCAGTGCACCAATGAGCTTAGACTCTGTTGCTACACGCTTCACACGTGCCGCAACTGTTGCCACAAAGCAAATAACCGATCGCAAAATAAGTGTTGTCAACGTGCAACGCGAATTGCCCGAATTTGTTATTGACGTTAATGCCGGACACGATAATGCGCTTAACCAGCTACTTGCCGACAGCGATATGAGTTTCAAGCGCATGAGTTTTGAAGCTTCTAACGACTCTGTGATTTTTGTCGGAGCAAAAGCCTTGTCTTTTACAACGGGAGAGACTCGCCTCGACACTCTTTCACTCGATATAAACCAAATAGGAGAACGGCTAAACTATATAGCTAAAGTCGGCAATAGGCCCGGCACGCTCGATGATTGGGCTCATGTGGATGTTGACGGATACTTCGAAACAGACAAACTTGGCATACGTGTAAATCAGCGCAACATAAAAGGAGAAAACGGGTATGACGTTGGCGGCGCACTTGCCTTCGTCGGCGATTCGCTAGCCACACTGCACCTCGAGCCGCTAAATGCCCGTATCGGTTATCAAGACTGGACTATAAACGAGGATAATTTTATAAAATACAACATACGATACCGACACATTGATGCGAACTTACACATGCAGGGTGTTGGTAGCACTCTTGCTATATATTCCGAGCATGCACAGGAAGTTGAGGATGCCGCACATGGCAGCGACGAAGACCTCATTGTTGACGTGCAAAATGTAAACCTACAAGATTGGATTTCTCTAAACCCGTTTGCGCCTCCGGTTAAGGGAGTACTATCAGCTAATATGCGTGTTAACTGGCAAGATAAAGCATTGACCGGAAATGGCGAGGTTTCACTCACCGACTTCATTTATGGAAAAGACCGTGTTGGCGATATTAAAGCCGATATCAATATACTTACAAACCATACCGGTTTAATGAATGCCGATGTCGCTTTATGGATAGACGGAGTAAAATCTATGACTCTTACAGGAGCGCTTAACGACTCTACTCGCACATCACCGCTAAATCTTGATTTTTCGATGATTCGCTTCCCGTTGAGCACTGTCAACCCATTTATACCGGGTGTTGCGAAACTTTCAGGCATGCTTAACGGGCGAATGGATATTTCGGGCGATTCAAATAAGCCGATACTCAACGGGTATCTAGATTTTGACTCTGCACGCGTGAGTGTTGATATGCTTGGTTCTACTCTCGCTTTTAGCGAAGAGCAAATACCGGTCACAAACAACATAGTCAATATCAACGACTTTAAAATCACTGCTTGCAACGAAAATCCGCTAACTATAAACGGTAAGGTTGATATAACCGAACTTTCTTCACCACAAATCAGTCTTAAGGCAAAAGCCACCAATATGCAATTGGTAAACTCTTCGCGCGCACCAAAAGGGGCTGACCTATATGGCAAAGCGTTCATGTCGCTTAATGCCGATGTTAACGGAAATCTCAGCCGACTTTATGTTAATGCTACCGCCGACATCCTTCCCGGCACCAACGTAACATACGTCATGACAGAAACGACCTCAGCGGCATTGCAAACGCGTAGCAATACTGACATGGTGAAATTTGTAAACTTCAGCGACACAACCGCGGTTGAGAAAGCTGACACCATTGGCACACCTGAAACTATGCAAATGTATATCAATGCAGTGCTTAATGTGCAAAGCGGATCAACCGTCAACGTTGACCTCAGCTCTGACGGCAAGAACCGAATACAGCTAAAAAGCCAAGGGTCGCTAAACTACACATCTACGCCAACATCTAGTGACAGGCTCACCGGACGTCTCGCCATAAACAGTGGCTTTGCTCGATACACTGTACAAGTTATGGGCGAAAAGCTCTTTAATTTCAACGAAGGTAGCTATGTTGCCTTCACCGGCGATATGATGAATCCACAACTCAACATCAGTGCTACTGACCAAGTTCGCGCTAACGTCACACAAGAAGGACAGAATTCGCGCCTTATATATTTTGATGTCGGATTGAACGTAACCGGAACGCTCAACAATATGGACGTTGCATTCGATTTGTCAACCGACGATGATGCTACCGTAGCAAATGAGCTTGCTTCAATGAGTAAAGACCAACGTGCTTCTGCTGCTATGAACTTACTCATAACAAATATTTACAACGGCACCGAGACCAAAGCCGATGCAAATCTTGGTGGCAATGCGCTCTACTCATTCCTCACCTCTCAACTAAACTCGTGGGCGGCAAGTACCATACGCGGTGTTGATCTATCGTTTGGCATTAACCAATACGACTTAACCGACAATGGTTCAACCTCGCAAGCTACAAGCTACAGCTATCAAGTTTCGAAATCGCTCTTCAATGACAGATTTAAGATTGTTGTGGGCGGCAACTATACAGACGGCACGAATAGCGAAGAAAATGTTGCGGAGAGCCTCGTAAGTGATGTTTCTATCGAATATAGCCTCAATAAAAACGGCACTATGCTTGTGAAAATATTCCGACATACCGGTTACGAAAGCATACTCGAAGGAGAAATCACACAAACTGGTGTCGGATTTGAATATCGACGCAAAATACGACGTATCAGCGATATGTTCCGCTGGCGTCGGCGTCGTAACTCGCAAGCACAAATGACGCGACAAGACACAACCACGGTTAATGACCAAACGCTGAGACAATGAGACGTACGTACACAAATATAATATTATGCTTGATGCTTTTCGTATTAGCATCGTGTTCTACAACACGACGCTTAGACGATGATGAGCAGCTATATACAGGCATAAAGAAAATTGATTATATATACAACGACACAGAGAATCAAGACAAAGTGCCATACGATGTGCGTTCTCAGATATCTGAGGCTGTATATGTTCGTCCCAACAATTATTGGGGTCTAATAGGTATGCGCTCTCCGTTTCCTCTTGGTCTATGGGTGTACAATAATTGGGGCAACCACGAAAAAGGCATCAGCAAATGGCTTTACAACAAAATGGTTGAGCAACCGGTTTTAGTTAGCGATGTGCGTCCGCAAATACGCACTCACATGATAGACCAAATATTGGAAGATAACGGATACTTCAGAGGCAGCACGTCATACGAACTGGTATCAGGCCGCAACAAAAAGAAGGCATCAGTACGCTACAATGTCACCCCCGGAGAGCCTTACCGCTTCAAATCGGTAGAACTTCTTGCCGACACAACAAAACTAAATCACTTCATTGATTCATTAGCATCAAAAGATAAATACTTGCAAGTAGGCAACCGCTTTTGCACCGATTCGTTGTCGGCAGTACGTATTCGCATCGCCAACCGACTACGCAATCGCGGCTATTATTTTTTCCGTCCCGAATACATAGAATATCTAGCCGATACGGTAGCCACACGAGGAGCACTTGCGCTACGCATGAATCTCGGAGCTAATCTTCCGCAAAGTGTACTTGAGCCATACACTACCGGCAATGTCACAGTCTATGTAAACCGATATCGTGGACGTGCACGCAGCGTTGACACCATTAAAACCACAGCAGGCACAATTATCAAACAATTGCCTATGCGCCTTCGCCAAAGTGTAATAACCGACAATATCACGTTCAAAAAAGGTCGTACTTTTTCAGTACGCGATATGGATAGAACACAAAACTACTTGTCGCGAATGGGCATATTCAGTGCCGTATCAATAGAAGCATCAGCCGACACGTTATCATCTGACCGCAAAATAGATGTAGCAATAAACTGCACACTTGATCAGCCATTGGAAGCATCAATAGAAGTAAATGCATCATCAAAAAGCAACAGCTACATAGGCCCGGGCATAACGCTTGGTGTCACTAACAAAAATATTTTTGGTGGCGGCGAACAATTTTCGGTAAATCTAACCGGCTCTTACGAATGGCAAACCGGTCACGACAACCAAGGAGGCATATTCAACTCTTATGAGGCGGGCATCACTACATCGTTGGCTTTTCCGCGATTGCTTGCGCCAAAGTTTATACCCCGTCGACGTCGACAAATAAATTGGACACGATTTTCGCTCAATGCTGACCTGCTCAATAGGCCACACTTTTTCAAGATGGCACAATTTAATATGGCAATGTCATACGATTGGCAAGCTACTCGCCGTGCCACAATGTCATACACACCATTTAAGTTAACTTACACCAAGCTAATAAACACTACAACAGCCTTCGACTCTATAATGGCAGCAAATCCGGCAGTTGCACTAAGCTTTGAAAGTCAATTTATACCTCAAATGCTATATAGCTACTCATACGAGCGTAGCTTTGATGCAAATAATACGCTAAACTTAAATTTCAGTGCTCAAGAAGCAGGAAATATATTTTGGGGCATATATGAACTTGCCGGAAAGAAAGACGGACAAAAAGAGCTCTTTGGCACACCTTTCTCTCAATTTGTAAAAGGGCATCTTCAACTTGTATATACACGACGCATTGCCGGATCAAATTCGCAAATTGTGAGCCGCGTTGCAGTTGGAGCAGCGCACGCTTACGGCAACACAAGTCAAGTGCCATACTCCGAGCAATTTTATTGCGGTGGAGCAAACTCCGTGCGTGCGTTTACAGTACGCTCTCTCGGTCCGGGTAGCTACCGCGATCCTAACGCCGGTAGTACCGGATATTTTGACCAAACCGGAACATTCAAATTTGAAGCAAACGTAGAATGGCGCTTCCCTATTATCGGAATAATTAACGGAGCTTTATTTTTAGATAGCGGTAATGTGTGGTTACTAAAAGAAGATCCATCGCGTCCCGGAGGATTGCTTAAAGGCTCAACATTCTTTAAAGATCTGGCACTCGGCACCGGAGCTGGTCTACGCGTGGACCTCGGCATGATAGTTGTGCGCGGAGACTTAGGTATTGGCATACATGCGCCATACGAAACCGGGAAATCGGGATACTACAACATGACCAGCTTTTCAAACTCATTAGCATTTCACCTAGCGATAGGCTATCCTTTTTAAAAACATGTTTAAGAACATAAAAAATATTTTCGTAATACATTTGTCATAATAAAATATTTAATTAACTTTGCGACATATTCTAAGGTTTATTGCTCTGTAACGTACTACAAATAATAAATCATTAAAAATTAAAATAATAATCTACTTATCACACTATTATTGTATGAAAAAATTTTTACTCTTCACAGCTATCGGATTGGTAGCAACAACAGCGTTTGCAGGTGATGACATCACCCCCGCCGGTTACAAGTTTAACACAGCAAAATCAGTAAATATCTTTCCAAATGCAGTGTTAGGTGCCAACTTTAATAATTACAGTGTTCCCATTTGGACTAGTATAAAAGGAGATGACTATTATGACGGAGGTCTTCTTGTTGTTGCCGGTGGTGCTTATACAAGTGCCGACAACACTTATTTCGCTGACAACAAACAGGGTATTTCATTAGTAGACCTTGGTGGAACAGTGGGTCAAGTACTTTGCATAAATGGAGCGAATTCAGACTTTAACGAGTATTTCACAAATCTTCTTGGTCGTGAAATCAATGCGCCGAAACAAGGAGCTAATGTTAACTGGTTCAATTATAACTGGTTTACAGACCCCAAAAATACACCTACAACAAAAATCACCGACGACAAATCAAATCCTCTACCCACCTCTGACGGCACATACATCCGTGTTCGTATGACATTCAGCATCTATTCATCTATTCCCGCTGAAGGTGATGGAGTTATGAAAATGTATATGGTAGGAAACCAAAACAACCAAATGCCTTTGCAAGACTCAAGCGGTGATTCTTACAACAAAGTACACTCATCAAAATTTGCCAAATGGGATGATGACGAACAAGATTATGTTTGGAGCGATGACGAAGAACTTCAATACGACCCGACACGTTGGCAAGTGCTTGAATGGGACACTTGGTGCAAATCTCCGGACAGCGATGGCACAACCTATGGTCCTATCCGTTTGAAATGTGAATCAACACAAGGAACCATTAACAATAAAACTATTCTTATTAAGAGCCTCGAATTTATTGCTAACCCCGTATCAGAAGTATCTGATCCCATCATCAAGGATCGCAAATGGACCGCAATCAAACTCGAACCAGGTGAAGCATCACAATCAGGTGTAAACGAAGTCGCTGTAGCTGAAGACAACACGAACGCAGCTGTAGAATACTTCAACCTAAACGGTGTTCAAGTAAACGGCGAAAACCTCAGCGCAGGTGTATATGTACGCCGCCAAGGTAACAAAGTAGAAAAAGTTGTTATCAAATAACATTCTCCATATCTACATTAAAAAACGGATGCTCAGCGTCCGTTTTTTTTGTGCCTATTTTTTTGGAGAGCAAGCGCCACAATTGCTGCAACCATTGCATATAAGACGGCTGCCGCAAGTAGCACAATTAGGTCTATATGAAGGTTTGTACAACTGATCGGGCGTTAATATTCGTCCGAACTGATTACGCAAGACAAAATTTATAGGTTTACCCACGAAACTGGAACCGGATTTATAAGCCATCAAACTCTGCACCGGTTTGCCGGCGATATTGTACAATTTGCCGTCTTTAATGAAGCGTGTGCCGGTTTCAATAAAGCAAAACGTGATGTTATGGCGTTTACATTGCGCTGACAGAGATAAAATCCAGTCATAATTACAAGGTCTGGCGCCATCGTAATTTTCACCTCCGGCAATAACTTGTTCAATCTGCTGAGAGGCAAGGAAATTATCAATTTCAATTGGGCCGATAAGCGGAGCAGTCATAATGCCTTTATGTTTGAAAGGCAAATCTAACAGAATTGGGATACGCTCGTCAGCTCTGCGTTGATTTTCGCAAGTAACATTAAAGAAAACATTATCCCAACCATCATTCCAATCATCGGGCAAACACTCACGCACACGTTCAGGTCGCTTAGTGAGGAGGAAGAACTTCACATCACTACGAATCTTCATAATGCGCCACGCATCAGCGCGCCACTCATCAGCCTCCGGTACGAAGAAATCAGAAGACATGCATACCCTTATGAGCTCACCACTTTTAATTTTATAATTGCCATATCTATCTTTATGCAAAGGATAGTCGAAGCCTTTTTGCGTCTTAAAAATACGACTGGCATCAAGACCTCGCTTTTTGTCGAGAAAATACATGTAGCAATGCTCGCAACCTTCGCTAATTTTGGTGCAACCATGCCAGGGGTTCCAAATATCGTGCATAAAGAATAGTTTTAGAAGTGCAAAGTTACGCAATAATAATAAAAAAATAGCAACGGTTAAATATTGTTATAACTTGTTATAGTTCAACTACTTTTATATTAATAAGCTATTGATTACAATAAATTTATTATTAATTTTGCGCGAATACTTTAAATTTAGCATTTAAACAACCTAAAAAACAACAAATATGTCAACATTTAATTCGCTACTACGAAACGTTGCATTAGCAATGCTCGTATTAGCCGGTAGCATTTCAATGAGTGCAAAGACACTTTATCTTCGCACAACAAATGTAGCCGATCAAAGCATCGAGTTGGGTGAAATAAAAAACATCACCTTCGGAGATGCTAGTGTATTTATTCTTCTCGCCGATGGATCATCACTAACAACCGAACTAACAAATTTCAAATCAATTCGCACAGACCAAAACGGCACACAAGGCACTAGTGGCGTTTCTACTATTGACGCCACGACAGCCGATGGTGAATGGCTTATCTACAGCACAAACGGTCAATTTATTGGGAAAGCGTCAGAGATAGCCAAAGACGGCGGTTCTCTTACATCTAACTTAACGCCCGGAGTTTATATAGTAAAATCAAAAACTCAAACACTAAAACTGATTGCACGATGAAAAAGACAGCATCAATAATTATTGCTTCGACTTTAGCAGTCGCTGCAATCGCCGCCACAGACAGACTTTGGTTTAATGTAGGCAACATAAGTATGGGCCTAAATGTAGCTCAACTCGATAGCATCTCAGTTGTAGATAACAACATAAACGTTGCATTGACAACCGGAAAAACATATAATATTGATAAATCAACTCTTACAGACATCACAGCAAAAGAGAGCGATGCCACAGCAGAAGTGCTTATCAATTACGATGGCGACAATGTGAGTATCGTTAACCCATATGCCTTTCAGGGTGTTGATATAACTACCGACGGAGCAGACGTAACTGTCAACAACACACAAAGCACCATAGAAGTTGTATATCACATAACCGGAACAACGACAACAGGGTCATTTAAGGCATACTCAGAATACAAACATGAAGTAATGCTCGACAATGCATCTATTACCAACGATAACGGAGCAGCTATTAACATCCAGTCAAAGAAGAAAACAACAATCCGCGTAAAAGACGGCTCTGTTTGCTATCTTTGCGACTCGAAAAAGTATAACACTCCTAAAGGAGAAGATGAAAAAGCCACACTTTTCAGCGAAGGCACGTTAGAATTCAAAGGTAAAGGCACTCTTAGCATAACCGGAAACAAAAAGCACGCAATCTGCAGTGACGAAGATATCGAACTCATAAACACTAACATCAAAATTTTGAGTGCGGCATCAGACGGTATCCACGTAAACGATAACATCACAATGGCATCCGGATCAATAACCATGGAAAACATTGGAGGCGATGCTATTGACTGCGATGACGAAGGCTTTATTTCAATGACCGGCGGCACAATTACCGCTACAGTTACCGGCGATGCAAACAAAGGTTTGAAAGCATCGGGAGGCAATATCACAATTGCCGGAGGCACAATAAATCTCACAACAACCGGCAATACAACAATAGATAGCAACGAGCCATCATACTGCACAGCCATAAAATGTGGTAAAATTTTTAAGATGACAAACGGCGATATCACCATAAAGTCATCAGGCAAAGCCGGCAAAGGCATTTCAATAGATGGCGACGGCACAATAAGCGGAGGCACCATAGATATTGAAGTGGCAGGCGCAGGCGACAAATACACTACAGCCAGCAACACTAGCGACTCATACACATCGACTTGCATCACTGCCAACGGAAATCTGGACATAACCGGTGGCACATTCACGCTCAACACTACCGCAGACGCTACCGGAGGCAAGTGCATAAAAGTTGATGGAGCTTTAACCATAGGCAATAGCACTTCAGGCCCGAGTATTACAGCTACAACTCGCGGCACCCGCTTTTTAGTCAGCTCATCGTCAAACGGCGGCTATACAGGCGGCGGCAATATGGGCGGCGGTGGTAATCGACCCGGCGGCAACTTCGGACAAGGTAATGATAACTCTGACTATGCAAATCCGAAGGCCATCAAATCGGTCGGCGCGCTTACTATTAACAACGGCACACTAGTGCTGACAACGTCAAACGAAGGCGGCGAAGGACTAGAGAGCAAAACGTCAATAACCATCAACGGTGGCACTATCGAAGCATCAACATACGATGATTGCATCAATGCAGCAACTGAGTCAAGTTCAGTAAAACCCGATCTAACAGTTAACGGTGGTAAAATATTCTGCACATCATCAAATAACGACGCCATAGATTCGAATGGCACCATACACATCAATGGTGGCATAATAGTAGCACTTGGCGCAGAGTCTCCTGATTGTGGCATAGACTGCGATTATAGCTCTAACTTTACGCTGACAGGAGGCACATTAGTATCTTTAGCAGGAAGCAACAACACACCCGGAACATCAGGCACCACACAACGAGTTGCCGTATTCAGCGGTTCATTTAATACCACAACGGAATATACGTTCACTGATGCTAATGGCAATTACTTGCTAAGTTTCAAGAGTCCACGTGCATACAGTTCTAGCAATAGTAGCCTTATGATATCTACTCCGTACATGACAAGCACAGGCTTATCAATTAAAGAGTATAAAGGGGCAACTCTCAGCGACGGCGAATTATTCCACGGCTTGACAGTTGATGCAAGCTACAGTGGAGGTACATTAGCAAAAACCGTTACAACAAGATAAGCGACCAACCGGTCAACCAAACAATTGCATCACCCAAAAGAAAAATTTTTCGGGTGATGTTTTTTTGTACTCTTGGGGGATTGGATAAAGATTCGTAAATTTGCCGAACTAACATCATCATGTTGTGCATCATGAAGAAATTTATAACCTTTATTGTGATAGCTGCGGCAAGTTTGTGTGCAAAAGCGCAGCATGAGTTTGCCGACACCTTATCCGTGAAAATAAATAGTCCAATCACGCCAACATTGAGTACTATCAACGATAGCACGTCAAGGCAGCCTACCCTATATGAATATGGAGAACGTTTCGAAGAGTATAAAGACAGTATCGGAACGCACACAGCTCCGACAATATATTTTCCGGGGTATTATCCCGGTCAGTCAAGTTTCATAAATTGGAGTAATGGAGCTTTGATAGCAGCCGGGCAACATGAGACGATGCCGGGATTGATGAATAGAGATAGCGCAGTGCTAAATTTTTATCAGCAACTTGGCAAATTCTCAATCACCGCCTATGGCTCAGCCTCAAAAATAGGATATTTCGGTGGATTATCAACACAATGGGGCTATGGCGGATCACTAAGCTATCAAGTTAATGACAATTTAAGTTTCACAGCATTCGGATCATACGCCACAAAAACAGGCATAAAACAGCCTGCGATGTTGGGATTTTTAAGTTATCCGGTATTTGGAGGATATGCAGACTATCGTTTTGGAAGCTCACGTTTTGGAGTGCAAGCCGGAGCCCAAAGTTACTATTCTCTTGGCGATAAACATTGGCAAACACAGCCAATAGTGATGCCCTACGTAAGGCTCAACAACGGAGCTAAACTAGGCATTGATGTTGGCGGCATACTATATAATTTGATACAAGGGTACACTAGCAACAAAGCGATGAAAATGCCTCCACGCATTGGCTCGCGAGTGCCCCTCATAAAGAAATAATAGTTCTAATTGCGCGGTCAACGCTATGCGGTGCGATGGCCGCTACACGGCAATACAAAACGCAGGGCTCACACTGAGAATGGCGAGCCCTGCGTTGTTTATGTTATATTGCGATAGACTTAGTCGCGAGACGGTTTTTTGATTTTCACATCGTCGTCTTTGAGAAGTCCACGATTGCGGAGCAAACCGTCAACAGAAGGTTGGTGACCACGGAACTTGACAAAAGTTTGCATGGGGTCAACACTGCCACCTGCTTGTAGAACGTTTTGTTTGAATGACTTAGCTGTTTCGGGGTCGAAAATACCTTTTTCTTTGAACAACTCAAATGCATCGCAATCGAGCACTTCAGCCCAAAGATAAGTGTAATAACCTGAAGCATATTCGTTGCTACCGAAAATATGTTTGAAGTAAGTAGAGCGATAACGATAAGTCAACTCAGCGGGCATGCCAAGTTTGTCGCCAACTTGTTTTTCAAAAGCGTCGATATCAATATCGCCGGTAGGATTAAGTTTGCCATATTGTAAGTCGAGCAAAGCAGCGCCGGCAAGCTCAGTGGTGCGGAAGCCCATATTGTGAGCGCTGGCAGCTTCAAGTTTTTTCACTAACTCATCGGGGATAAGTTCGCCTGTTTGCCAGTGGTAAGCATACTCTTTAAGCAACTCAGGTTCGAAAGCCCAGTGTTCGTGCATTTGCGAAGGAAGCTCAACGAAGTCGCGGTCAACATTAGTGCCGGCTTGGCTCTTGTAGCGAGCTTGTGAGAGCATGCCGTGCAAGCCATGACCGAACTCATGGAACATTGTTTCAACCTCGTCAATAGTAAGCAATGAGGGAGTAGTGGCAGTCGGTTTAGAGAAGTTTCCGACATTGTAGATGATAGGACGGCTGGAAGTGAAATCTTCGTTTTGCCAAGAGCCTTTAAATTCGCTCATCCAAGCGCCTTGACGTTTAGAAGCGCGGGGGAAATAGTCGGTCATAAAGACAGCGAGGTGTTCGCCGGTAGCAGCGTCGGTGACGTTGTAAACCTTAACCTCGTCGTAATATTTAGGAGCGTCGGGCATTTCAGTGAACTTAATGCCATAAAGACGTTCAGCCATAGTGAAGATGCCTTTACGAACATTGTCAACAGAGAAATAATTGCGCACTTCAGATTCGTCGAGGGCATATTTTTGTTGACGCACTTTTTCGTTATAGTAATAGTAGTCCCATGGAGCAATTTTTACGCCTTTACCTTCAGCATCGGCAATAGCTTGCATTTCAGCGACTTCTTCTTTTTCGCGAGCAACAGCTGGGCCCCATATTTGCATCAACAGATCTTCAGCTTTTTCGACAGTTTGAGCCATAACATTGTCAGTCATGTAAGCGCCAAAGTTTTCGAAGCCTAACAATTTAGCTTTTTTTGCGCGAGCTTGTAGAATTTTATTGATGACGGGACGGTTGTCATATTGACCTGACGAAGCGAGAGAAGTGTAAGCTTTATACATTTTCTCACGCAAAGCGCGGTTATCGGCATATTGGAGCACCGGCAAGCGGCACGGAGAGTGCAGTGTCAGCACCCATTTACCATTTAAGCCACGAGCTGCAGCTTCTTCGGCAGCGACATCGATGTTGCTTTGAGGAAGGCCTGCCAACTCGTCAACATTGTCAATAACAATTTGGAATGCATTTGTTGCAGCCAACAAATTTTTATTGAATTGGAGATATAGGTCAGTAAGTTCGCCGTTGAGAGCTTTCACGGCAGCTTGATCGGCAGCATTCAACAAAGCGCCGTTGCGGGTGAAGCTTTTGTAGGTTTTCTCAACAAAGATTTTTTGGTCGTTAGCGAGGTTAAGTTTGTCGCGGTTGTCATAAATAAACTTTACACGTTTAAACAATCCGGCGTTCATAGCAACCTCGTCAGAGTGGGCAGCTACCAAAGGTTCAAATTCTTCGGCAATAGCTTGGAGCTCAGGGCTGGAATTAGATTCAGTGAGAGCGCCAAAAACCATCACGACTTTGTCGAGAGTGCTACCGGCACGGTCCATAGCCAAGATGGTATTATCGAAAGTTGGAGTAGCGCTATTATTAACAATAGCAGCTATCTCGGCATCATGCTCGGCAATGGCAGCGCGCAAAGCGGGCATGTAATCTTCGTACTGAATCTTGTCGAAAGGCGGGATTTCGTACGGTGTAGTGTACTGCTGCAAAAAGGGATTTTGACGCACAGTGTCTGTTTTAGAGGCCAATGCAGCACCCGACAATAAAGTCAACGCGGCAGCGGCTAGAATATTACTTTTCATTTATATTAAAATTGTGATTTATGTTTTTTAGAGTAAGACTATCGCAAAGATACGATAAAAATGGGATGTTTACAAAATGCAGCACTAAATTTATGCATATAAATATCCGAATAACATAAGATTAGCTAATCCCAGACAAAAGTAGTGAGCAGCGGATAGTGGTCGGAAATAGGCAACTTAAAGCAATCGAACGAGCGAGGTTTGAAATTTCCGCGCCATAAAATGTGATCTATGCAAAAGTAAAATCTGTTAGCATTGTAAGTATTGATATATCCATTGCCAATGCTACCAAAAACATCTTTAAAATCTTGTTTTTCAAGTTGGCGCAAGGTGTAGCAACCGGGCACATCATTGAAATCGCCACAGACAACCACATTAGGGCCGCCGAAGTGTTTTATGAAACGCACGAGCGAATCGGCTTGCAAAGCTCTGTCAGCGGCAGCAGAAGCGAGTTTGCCAAGAAGCTCATGGCGAGCTTCATTAATGCGACGTTTGCTTTTAAACTCAGTGAGGTCGTGATAAAGAGATTTTTCTCCGTCAGTGAGGCCAAACGAGCGCAAATGCACATTGAAAAGAGTGACACGTTTGTCGCCGATGAAAAGACGGTAAGCCGCCATGTCGCATTTAGCATGTTTGGTGTCTTTAATGCCTAAGTCTATGGGTTCGACCTTAAATTTAGAGAACAGGCAAAGAGCTTTGCCGGTGAGAATGACGTATGGGTATCTGTCGGTAATGGAATCGACTTGCGCTTGAGTGAAATGAAATTTTTCATTAGGGCCGAATTGGGCATTTTCTTGCAGACAAACAACATCGGCATCAGTTTTGAGAATAAATGTGGCGTACGGATTTATATTGCCGGGATATTCGCCGGTAATATCTTGATTTTGGTAGTTATTGTACGACAACAAAGTCCATGCGCGTTGCTGCTCCTCACCATTCAAAGCACGCTGAGGCAGATGCAATGGAAAAACATCTAAAATAGCGGGAAGAGAAACGACGAAGCATATTGCGGTGAAGATAGCCAACTTGCGCCAAGCTATGAGATCTATCATCAAAAGGAGCAAGACCACGGCTGCTGCAATTGGCAACAGCATGGGCACAACGCCAAGTATATGGAATTCGGTAGGTGCATAATTTCCGGCGAATGCTGAGAGCAACAATACAGAGACCGCAACAACATTAGCAATTGCGACAACAGCAGTTAAAAGCGATTTTGCGAATCTAGCGAACCAGGATTTAGCGTTTACGTTATCCATTAAAAAGTTTATATACTTCTATTTAATTTTATTAGAAAGCTGAAAGAGACGAGTTTTATCGTTGCTATTAAGTGAATTGTATCCACTAGCCTTAACCTTAGCCAAAAGAGCATCGAGCTCGGCTTGCTCAGTAGCATCAAGTCCGCGCTGAGCAGGGCGACGCACTTTTGCATACTTTCTATTTTGAGGATTATAGTTTTGTAGAGATTTAGCAACTGTGCGCTGT
>CAZJEA010000031.1:0-19604 GCA_964544895.1 uncultured Bacteroides sp.
TATGATATAAATGAAGATTTTGTTATCGGTTTCCCCGGCACAAAACTTTATTATTCTATAATTGATTCCTATGGCTCTTATCTAACAGATGATGAAGACTCTAGCATTTCGGTTATTTTCAATTTCGACGGCGATGTAAAATCAGCGAAGTTCTCTTTCTACGATACTTATTTCCATCCCGGCTATACTAAGATTTATGACGAGGTTGCTTCTTCTAACTCAGTTGCAACTTTGACAAGTCCAACAATGATTACTATTGATAACTCGTTCTTCAAAAACGAGTCTACCGGTAAAATGTTAGACTATCACACTCCGTTGACTGCCGTTTTAGTTGGGCTAGACAGCGATGGTAATGCTGTTGATCATCACATGTTCCAATTCTTCTATCAGCCTGACGAATCTGCTAATTGGAAAAGCATTGGCACCGGTCAATATACCGATGGATTTTTCTCTGAATTAATTTCCAGCTCAAGTTCTGGTACAAGCTTAATTGAGCTTCCCAGCAAAGTCGCTATGGAAGAACATGTTAAATATCCCGGATATGTGCGCATTGTTAATCCTTATAAAAACATTAGCAAGTTCGCAGATTACTTAAATACCGACAATGATTACTACTTGTACATCGTTAATCTCGAAGGAAAACCTATTTACATCGAGCCTTCTGTGTTCGGTCTCAACTACTATTATGGGTTAGGCATTGGTTGCTCTGAGTCATACAAAGTACTTCTTGAAGGCGGAACCCCCGACGCAAGCACTGCCGGTGTTTACGACACGAAGTACAACGAAATAACTTTCCCCAAAAACACAATGCTTTTGGGCTTCCCGTACTTTAATGACGGTCAATTAGATTACTCTGATCCTAATGGCAAATTCTACATCGCATTGCCTTCTAGTTACGAAAGACAATCAGGCGTTAGCGACATTGTCACCAATGATAGCGACCAACCTGTTGAGTATTTCAATTTGCAAGGTGTGCGCATTAGCAATCCAACTCCCGGTCAATTAGTAATTCGTCGCCAAGGTGGCGTTAGCACTAAAGAGATATTGAAATAATATCAATATAAATTTTTAAGAAAAAGTCTCACAGCGATAAAACTCTGTGAGACTTTTTTATATATGTGTTTTTTGAAAAAAAAGTTGGGTAACCTATGTTTTTTTGTTAATTTTGCAAATACAGAAAGAAATCATGAATTATCACATTAACTCAAAAAATACAGCTAATCAACAATAGTATCATGAACACAAAACCTGATTATGGCTTTTGGAAGCTTTGGAACTTAAGCTTCGGCTTTTTTGGCGTGCAAATTGCTTACGCTTTGCAAAGCGCCCAAGTGAGCCGCATTTTCTCTACTATAGGCGCAGATCCTCACGATCTGAGCTACTTTTGGATCTTACCTCCACTTATGGGTTTGGTTGTGCAACCTTTAGTTGGCTCTGCAAGTGACCGCACATGGAACAGATTCGGTCGTCGTCTACCCTATTTGCTAGTCGGTGCTGCCATTGCCATCATTGTGATGTGCTTTTTGCCTAACGCCGGATCTTTAGGTTTGAGCGTCTCAACTGCTATTCTCTTCGGGTTGATCATGTTGATGTTTTTAGACACATCAATCAATATGGCTATGCAGCCTTTTAAAATGCTCGTGGGCGACTTCGTCAACGAAAAGCAGAAAGGGTTGGCATACTCTATTCAATCTTTCTTATGCAATGCCGGATCGTTAGTCGGCTATCTTGCTCCTATTATTTTGGCTATGTTCCTTAGCAACACTGCTCCCGAAGGCGAAGTGCCGGGCACGGTTACCGGTTCGTTCTACCTCGGCGCTGCCATCTTGCTTTTGTGCGTGATTTATACTTTTTGGAAAGTTAAAGAAATGCCACCGGCTGAATATGCTGCTTACCATGGCTTAGACTTAAATGCTAAAAAAGAAGAAGGCAAAAAAGAAAATATGTTTAAGCTTTTGGCTAAAGCGCCTAAAGTGTTTTGGACTGTCGGGCTTGTCCAATTTTTCTGCTGGGCAGGTTTCTTATATATGTGGACTTATTCTACCGATGCCGTTGCCAATCACTCGTTCAACGCTCCGTCGGTCGATAGGGTTACCGGCATTACTGTCGACGGCAAACAATATAGCGACAAATATTTATTTAACGGCGAATCTCCAATCATTGAAGATGGTCGCTTATCTTTGGCAGGCATAGTTGTTGACGGCAATGTCATGACTCCAAAAAATGTAAAAGTAAATGGTGAAAGCATCATCGAAAACGGCAAAATTGTATATAGCGATGGCACTCCCCGCGTAAGCCCTGACAATGGTGTCTTGGCTGAAGCCGGTGCTGTGCTCAACATCGATGGCACAGATGTTACTGTTGCCAATAGCGCTTTAACTTGCTCGCAACTTTCGCTTGTCGAGCCGGGCACCACTTTGACTTTGGCTCACATTGCTACTATCGATAAAAATAGCGGCAAATATGTATTGGAACAAACTTCAGATGTGCCAACAAATACAAATAGCGTGATTACCGTTGACACAACTCCGGTGCTCAATGCCGCTTCTAAGCAATATCAAGATGCCGGCGACTGGATTGGCGTTCTATTCGCTATTCAAGCTATTGCTGCTGTCATCTGGGCTGTCGTTTTACCTCGTTTCAGAAGTCGCAAATTGGGATACTCGGTAAGCTTGCTTATAGGCGCTTTAGGTTTCATCTCTGTTTACTTCTTCACCAGCAAATATATGCTTGGCATAAGCTATGCTCTTGTCGGTTGTGCTTGGGCTGCTATGTTGGCTATGCCATTTACCATACTCACTAATGCTCTAAATGGTGACCATATCGGCACTTACTTGGGCTTGTTCAACTGCACTATATGCGTGCCACAAATCATTGCCGCGCTCTGCGGTGGCTCTATTTTGGGCATGTTTGCCCCGGCAGCAAATGGCGCTCCTAACACTGTGTGGATGCTGGTTACTGCTGGAATTCTGCTCGCTATCGGAGCGGTGGCTGTGTGGAACATACGTGAAACTTACGGTTCGCAAAATAAATAACAAACTAATATATCTAACTTATTACCTCAATCGTGTATGGAATCGTTACGAAGTCTTTTTAAAATCGGCTACGGCCCTTCAAGCTCTCACACTATGGGACCGCGCAATGCGGCAACCCTCTTTTTGGACGTTTGTAATAATCAGGCGTCGCGTTTCGAGGTAACCTTGTACGGATCGCTCGCCGCAACCGGTCGTGGCCACCTTACCGACAAAGCTATTCTCGACGTACTTACACCGGTAGCACACACTGACATCCTCTGGCAACCTGAGACTTTCCTACCGTTTCACCCTAACGGCATGAAATTTCGTGCTTTCAGCGAAGATGGTAAAGAGCTGTGCTCTCGCATTTGGTATTCGGTAGGCGGCGGTGACATCGTTCTCGAAGGAGAAAGCCGTCGACCTCAAAATCAAGTTTATAGAATGCACACCATCGAAGATATTCTCAATTGGTGTGAGGAAACCGGACGCTCTTTTTGGGAATATGTCGATATGTGCGAAGGCCCCGCTATTTGGGACTATCTGCGCGAGGTTTGGACGGTAATGAAGGCTGCTGTTGAACGTGGCGTTGAAGCTGAAGGCGTGCTCCCGGGCGGCCTTGGCGTGCGTCGTAAAGCCGTGAGCTACTATGTGCACGCTGCCGGATACAACGCTTCTCTGAAAAGCCGTGGCTTGGTTTATGCTTATGCCCTTGGTGTAAGCGAAGAAAATGCTTCAGGCGGAAAAATCGTCACTGCCCCCACTTGTGGCTCATGTGGCGTGCTCCCCGCTGTGCTCTATCACTTGCACACTTCTAAAAACTTCACTGAGCAACGCATTCTTAGAGCTCTGGCTACTGCCGGTCTATTTGGCAATGTCGTAAAAACTAACGCATCAATTTCGGGTGCTGAAGTTGGTTGTCAAGGCGAAGTCGGTGTAGCTTGCGCTATGGCTGCTGCTGCAGCTTCGCAACTCTTTGGTGGCACTCCCGCTCAAATTGAATATTCTGCTGAGATGGGTCTTGAACACCACTTGGGACTCACGTGCGACCCTGTGTGCGGATTGGTGCAAATACCTTGCATTGAGCGCAACGCTTATGCTGCTGCTCGCGCTCTTGACGCTAACTTGTATGCTGCCTTTTCTGATGGAAGACACTCTGTGAAATTTGACCGTATCGTGGAAGTTATGAAACAAACCGGACACGACTTACCGTCAATCTACAAGGAAACATCTCAAGGTGGCCTTGCTGCTATACAGTAAATCCTTAAGACATTCATACAACTCCACGTCATAGCAGCTATGCCGTGGAGTTTTTTTATAAGGTGAAAAAATTTTTTTTGTTACGATGTAACATTTTTCTTACTTTCGTGTCTACTATATGAACAGCAATTAAAAAGCTATATAAACGTGAACACTCAATCTTTCGAAATATTTGCCGCTTCGGTTTACGAAAAGCTATACGCAAGAGCCAGGCATGTCACAGGCGATAACGATGTGGCGGCAGATATGGTGCAAGACACGTTGCTCAAGCTATGGACGCTGCGAGAAGACCTCGATAAATATCAGTCGCCTGAGGCATTGGCGTCTGTGATTGTTAATCGCTTGTCGCTTAATTATGTCCGCAATTCGAAACGTGAGCGTTACACAAATATAGATGATTTAAGCGACAACATTGCCGACGATGACGTTTACTCTGACTCTGAAGCTTTGGTCAATGAGTTGCTAAGAAGGCTGCCCGAAAAGCAACATCAACTTCTGCGTATGCGACACATTGATGGCCTTGAAATTGACGAGATTGCTCGCATTTTACATTCCTCTCCCGGTGCCGTTCGCACCGCTCTGAGTAGAGCCAGACATGCCGCTGCTGCGTTATTTAATGTTTCACCTCTCTAAAACTAACTACTTGCGATGATAAAATTATTTTCAACAAAATCAAGTCTCACTCCAAGCAAAGCTAAAGATCTGGTTAAACGTTTCTTTGACGGAGAAACGTCTTTAGACGAGGAGGCTAAACTATACGAATATTTCAACTCGGGCAACGTAAGTGCCGACTTGCAACAATACTCACAAATGTTCGCTTGGTATGGTAATAAGCTATCTACTCCGGCTAAAAAACATAGCAAGAAATGGTATTACGTGGCAGCGGCAGCTTCAATAGCAATTCTGACAATTGTGTCTATACACCAATACACATCGACGCAATTGACTGCTGAAGAGCAACGATTGGCTGAAATATATGCCGGCAGCTACATCATACGCGACGGCAAAAAAATCACGGATATGAAGAAAGTGCTTCCGGTGATTTTACAAGAAGAAAAAAATTACAACTCTTTGTTAGCCGAAATACGTAAGCAAGATGATCAAACTACTGACCACTATCAACAATTTTTAGATGACGTATTGAGCGACATTGACGACGAAGAGATGAGAAACGATATTTTAAACGAATTAAAGTAAAACCACTAAAAATAATACATTATGAATGCAATTACACGCCGCATCATAGCTATTTTTTCGCTTGTACTGCTATTTACAGTGACAGCGAGTGCTCAAGCTGCTATTGAGAAAGCTATTAAGACTTTAGAAAACGACCCTAACGTAGATATTTCTTTCTCTGAACGTCGCGATCCAGAGACTAAGGAGATTACTAAATCTACCTGCACCTACGTTATTAAAAGTGAAGCCCTTATTTCAATGGTTGAAAAAGCCATTATGGACGAACGTGCAAACTCAACCTATGTTAACAAGCACAAAAAATACACTTACATCAAATTTAAAAATGGCACAAAATACGTTTTAGACCAACGCGACGCTAAAAGTGCCACACTCGTTGTTGTCTCCGGCAAATCATCTAATAGCAAGGATAATTCTATTAGCTTCAACAATGATTACAATTTCAGCAACGATTACCATTTCAATACTTTAACTCCTAGTATTTAAAATCGGCGCATCCGAATAAGAAACATATAACAATTTAACAAGACAACAAAAGCATCTCCACAAGAAGATGCTTTTGTTGTCTTACAAATTTAATTGAAGCGTCAACGTTATCTAATTCGTTCGCATAGCTCGGTTGCTTTTGTGAGCATACGAGGAACATGGAACGGCCCTTTGAAAATGTTACCTTTAGCGGGCTGAGCTACTGTGCCATCGCGATGTAGATAGCCATACCATTCTCCATATTCGCGGTCGCGTAAGTGGCTGAATGCCCATTCATCGGCCATGCGGTGCCAATGCAAATATTTCTCATCTCCGGTAGCTTCATATGCATAAAGCGTTGCTATGATTGCTTCAGTCTGTGGCCACCAGAATTTCATATCTTGTGAATAGTCTTGCGCAGGGAAATTTCGGCAATCACGGAAATTTATGATGCCTCCATATTGTTTGTCCCAGCCCCATTCCCATGACCAGTCGAGAATTGTTATTGCCATATCGGTAAGCTCTTTATCCTTGCGGTGGCGAGCCTCTTCAAGCAAGAACCATGCAGTTTCGATGCAGTGTCCGGGGTTGATAACACGTCCGTTTATTGTATCTATGAGATTACCCTCAGGTGTAACTGTTTCTAGAAGTGCTTTAAACTCTGGATGTATGAAAAGTTTAAGCTTTTCTATCGACTCGTCAATTTGCTGATCAAGTATGGGGTCACTAATTGCTTCACGAATTCTTGCAGCAGTGTTGATGAGAATCATTGTGATTGAGTGACCTATTGCCGGCTGTGTTGGCAAATATTTTGGCTCTAGCAATCCGGGGGTATCCAAGAATCGACGTATGTCTTTGAATAGTTTTAATGCTTTTTCTGCATAGGTCTTATCGCCTGAAGCTATTGAATATTCGCTCATAGCGATTGCAGCAAAACATTCTGAGAATACGTAGCGGCGCTTACGCAATGGTGTGCCGTCTGCCATAACTTCAAAGTACATTCTACCGTCTGTATCAAAGCAATGTGCTAAGAAAAAGTCTATGCAACTTTTTGAAGCGGCTAACCATTCTGGATTTTTCTCTATGGTGTTGTATGCTGCTGCTGCGGTGTAACCGAAACGACCTTGAAACCATACCGATTTGGTGGTGTCAAATATAGTGCCATCGCGGTCGATACATGTGTACACACCGCCATTTACGCGGTCTAAGCCGTATTTAAGCCAAAATGGCATAATGTTGTCAACCAATTCGCTGCGATATCGCTCGGCACAGTGGTTGAGATAGCTTTTTGTGTCCATATATCTTATTTTTAGAATTTATTGCAGCGTTCAAAGAATCCGATTTCTTCGAGCTCTTTCTTCATTGATGCTTCTTCTTCGTCGGTCATGTTGCGGAACGGTACACGATTCGGGCCAAGATCAAGACCTATCAATTTCATTATGCGTTTACCACCGACAATATTGCCGCGATAATTGCAAATAACATTGATCACTGCTTGCGAGAAGTTTTGTTTTTCGCGTGCGGTTTCGATGTCACCGTTTTTCCATGCTTCTATAATGCCCACGAGTTCACGGCCATTGTAGTTTGTTGTTCCACCTATGCCACCTTGTGCGCCACCTTGTGCGAGCGAAGGAAGTATTGTTTCATCTTGACCATGGAGCATATCGTATTTATTGTTTTTATAAAGACGACATTGATTATACTCGTAGAGGCTCTCAAATGTGTATTTAATACCGGCAAAGTTTTCTATGCGTCCGTCCACTGCTTTGAGCAAATCAAGCATTGGCAAGAATGCACCATTGAACGCAGGGATATGATAATAGTAGAATGGTAACGATGGTGCTGCTGCAGCTATAGCTTCGCAATATTTTACCAATTCTTCAATACGTCCGATTTTGGGGAATGGAGGTGCCATAGAGCCTATGCCCCATGCTCCGATTTCGGCAGCGTGACGAGCAAGCTCAACACTCTCGCGTAAGCAGCAGCTGCCCACGTGTACAATAACTTTAAATCCTGCCGGTGCGGCTTTAACCCATGCTTCGGCAATTTGTTTGCGTTCGTCGGGGGTGAGCATATAGCCTTCACCTGATGAACCGTTAACGAAAACACCTTGCAAGCCGTTTTTAGCTAGCATAGCAGCATAAGCTGGAATTGGTTCGAGGTTGATATCTCCGTTTGCGTGCATAGGGGTAAACGGAGCGTCAATTAAGCCTTTAATTTTGTCAAACATAATTTCTTATATTTATGGTTGTATATTTTTGTTTATCTATATATTACTCCATATTCAGAGTCTTAGGTCTCAGTATAAGTAGTTGTGCTGCGAGTGCGAGCACCAATGCTCCTGCCATAAAGACAAAGCCAATGCCCATCTGCCCTTTGTCGGCTAGCGTACCCAGCACATTTGTTGCGGCGGCGCCAATGAAAAGTCCGCACATATTCATCATGCCATAAGCGGTGCCACGTGAACGCGATGGCACAAATTGGCA
This sequence comes from uncultured Bacteroides sp., assembly GCA_964544895.1. GTDB lineage: Bacteria > Bacteroidota > Bacteroidia > Bacteroidales > Muribaculaceae > CAG-873. The sequence continues at coordinate 8,417 of CAZJEA010000031.1, forward strand.
AAGTATCGGCATATTGTTTGCATCAAACAAGCCGTAACCAAAGCCAAATAGCACACCGGCGCTAATTGCTGCTGCTATCGTTGACCCATAGCCCATAAGCACCAATGCCGGCACCATCAAGGCTAAGCCTATTGAGCTTGTGTATATGCGCCCGCGTAAATTGCGTGCTGCCCATTTATCTGCCATTGGTCCGCCAATCATTACACCTACAAACGATGAGAATGCTATCGTTATTGTCGCTATCGGCCCGGCTGAAACCATATCTATGCCCAGACTATCGGCAAACAATGTCGGCAACCAGTTTTTTGTTGCCCATCCCGGCACCGAGCTTGTTGCAAAGAAGAACAATATTGTCCAAAATGCTATATTTGCGAAAAGCATGCCCAACGATGAGCCTACCACGCTTATGCCATTGCGCAATGTCACTGACAACGGCAATTTTTCGCTTGCCGATTGTGCATCACCTGCAGTAGCTCGTTTTTCGTGCAAAAATGCAATAAGCACTATTGCATAAATGATGCCGACAATACCAAACCAATGGAATGTTGATTGCCATGAGAGATGCTCTGCTACAAAAGCGCCAAAACCACCAACGGCTTGCCCCATATATAATCCGGTCATGTGAATGCCTATAGCAAAACTAAGTTGTTTGCCGGTGAAATAATCGGCGATGAGCGATAGAGCTGCCGGAATGTATAGTGCTTCTGACACACCCATTGCGGCTCTAAGCCAATATATATGTTGGTAGTCGGTTGCATAGCCCATCAACAGCGTGACTGTCGACCATACAGCTAACGAAATTACAATAAGCCATTTGCGATTCACGCGGTCGGCTACTATGCCCGAAACCGGACTCATAAAACCGTAAATCCACATAAACGCCGCCATGATTTTGCCGAAGTTTACCTTATTTTCAAGGTCGGTAATATCGACTGCCATAGCATCGCGCATTGTTGAAAGCATTTGTCGGTCCATATAGTTAAGCAGTGCCACTACCCATAGCAGGGCTACCACCATCCACGGATACCATTTCTTTAGTCGTAAGTCTGTCATGGCTATGTGTGTTTTTTTATTGTACGTTTACTTTTACTTTTCCTATTAGTTTGCGTATCTTTCCACTGCTGATTGCCGGCGCATGTGTATCTTCGGGATATACTATGCAAAATTGTCCTTTAGTGAGACTTACAAAAAATGATGGTTTGTCATCACTAAGAGCGCAATCGCCTTCAGCTTCATATTGTTTCGTATAGTGGTCTATATCTTCAATTGCTTTCCACCCTATTTGCTCATTGCCGTCAAGAACAATGTGCACGTCGATGTACTCGCGGTGCATTTCCAACGGTTGAAGATCCTTTTCTGCACCATCGATATGCAAGTTCATCACAAACAAATCGTCGCCTTTTACTTCAACTTTTCCCAGCGGAAGTGCATCAAAATCAGTATTTTCTACAAAATCAAACAACTCTTTAAAAAGAGGATGCAACGCTACAATACGTTGCTTATTTGCTAAATTTCCTACTATCATTTTTATGTTTTTATGAGTGTGATTTGAGGTTTGGTTACCATCATACAAAGTAACGAATAAATTTTATTATGTCAAAATATTTATCTCAAAAAGTTAATTAAATGTCTGCGATTTTATAAAATGATCCCCTCTAAATCTCTCTTTACACATATATTTATATGCATTTAATAAAATTGTTAATAAAATAACCCCTATTTGTTGGCATCTTCAAAATTATTTTTTAATTTTGCACCATTACTTTTTGATACATAACCAACCTTCTTAACTTAAGAACCCATGACTCGCTCTCTTATTGACGAAATTGAAAAAGGCCACAAAACGGCAATTATCAAGCGTAATATAATTATGTATTATATTTACCATGAAACTTCTACAATTCCTGAACTCTCAAAAGAACTTAACCTCAGCATCCCTACCGTTTCTAAGTTCGTAAACGATATGTGTGTTGACGGTATACTTATTGACCACGGCAAACTCGACAGCCACAGTGGCCGACGCCCTTTCATCTACGGCTTAAACCCCAAAAGCGGCTATTTTATGGGCGTTGACATTTACCCTAACATCATTAATATCGGCTTAGTCGATTTCGCCGGAAACTCTGTGCTACAAGAATTTGGCATCTCATACTCCGCTTCTTATGGCACCGAAGAAGCTATCGACCAAATTTGCCAAGCTATTGAAGATTGCTTGAAAAAATCTGATATCTCTTTAGACCGCCTAATAAACGCCTGCTTTAACATCTCTGGTCGCGTAAATCCAAGCTCCGGATATAGCTACAGCTGCTTCAACTTTTTAGAAAAACCTCTCTCTGATATTTTAGCCGAGAAACTGGGCGTACACATCTGCATACAAAACGACACCAGGTCTATGACATACGGCGAATTCTTACGCGGCTCCGCTTGCGGCAAAGAAAACGCTCTTTTCGTTAACCTCAGCTGGGGGCTGGGTCTTGGCATCATCATAAATGGACAAGTTTATCGCGGAAAGTCTGGATTTGCCGGCGAATTTGGCCATGTAAACGTCTTCGACAACGAAATTATGTGCCATTGCGGCAAAAAAGGATGTTTGGAAACCGAAGTTTCAGGTAACGCTTTGCACCGTCAGCTACTCGAACAACTTGCCGACGGCAAAAACTCCGTCTTGCTCGAAAAATACAGACACGACAACTCTTCTATAACCCTAGACGACATCATCAATGCTACTCAAAAAGAAGATTTACTATGCATTGAGCTCATTGAAGAAATAGGCAATAAATTAGGCAAACAACTCGCCGGTCTTATTAATATTTTCAACCCCGAATTGGTTGTAATCGGTGGCACTCTCGCCGTCGCTGAAGAATACATCATGCAGCCTATCCGACAAGCCGTGCGCAAATATTCGCTAAATCTCGTTAATCGCGACTCTAATATCGTTTGCTCTAAACTCGGCGATAAAGCGTCACTAATTGGCGCTTGCCTGTACGCTCGTAGCATGGCTTTTGAGCATACCAACGCCTAAAATGAAGCATTTTTCGTGGATTTTCGCTATCTTTGCACTCATACAACGATTTTAAACTATGAGCAAAATTAAGTTCACGAAAATGCACGGTGCCGGCAACGACTACATTTATGTCGACACACAACGTTACAACATAACCGATCCAATTGCCACTGCTATTGAATGGAGCAAATTCCATACCGGCATTGGCAGCGACGGTCTCATTTTGGTTGGCGCCTCTGACGTCGCCGACTTCAGCATGCGCATTTTTAATGCCGACGGATCCGAAGCCATGATGTGTGGCAACGGATGTCGCTGCGTCGGTAAGTTTGTGCACGACCATAAGCTTACCGATAAAACAAACATCACCCTCGAAACTCGCTCGGGCATTAAAATACTAAAACTTCACATCATTGACGGCGAAGTTAATGCCGTAACTGTCGACATGGGCAACCCTCTTGACATTCACGAACTCGAAGGTCGCACTGTCGTTTCTATGGGCAATCCGCATCTTGTCACCTTTGTCGACAATATGGACGACGTGAAACTCACTGAAATTGGCCCCAAACTTGAACATCACCCCCACTTCGCCGACCGCACTAATGTCGAATTCGCTCAAATTGTCGGCAAAGACAAAATCCGTATGCGCGTTTGGGAACGTGGCTCAGGCATCACTCAAGCCTGCGGCACCGGCGCTTGCGCAACCGCCGTCGCTGCTGCCACAAACAACCTCACCTCGCGCCGTAGCGAAGTTATAATGGACGGCGGTAGCGTTATTATCGAATGGAACGAAAAAACAAATACCGTGCTCATGACTGGCCCGGCAACTACTGTCTTTGAAGGCGAAATCGACGCCCTTTAAAACGACACTTATTTACAAAATAGGAATCGGCGAGCCGCTCCTTGCAGCCCGCCGATTCCTATTTTATACACAATGACTAGTCGTCTACTTCATCGAGGTAAATATAGAGCGTACTCCAATATTTAGTATTTGAATCGGTATATGCATAAAAGTCTATACAAATTGCGTCATATTCGGCATCATAGTAGCAATAATCCGTGCTATAGTAATAAATATACATTAGCTTCGGGAAATTGCCAATATAATACCATCCTGTATTCCATCCCACATTGAGGTCACAGCTGGCGGTTTCTGCTTCTTTATCGTACGCAATCTTTACTGTCTGCGACGATCCTAAGAAATTATTAATCGTGATAACGCCATTGCGCATCTCTGCAGGTATATCAAAGTAGTCTGAATAGTCGCTGCTATAGCCTGACATATAAACATCAGCATATAGTGTTACCTCAAACGACGGTATAACCAAAGCCTCCCATGTATAAGTCTCGGTGCCGGCAAATGTAACAAACGAGATTGAGCCTTGGAACTCATCACCTGAGAACTTCGACGTATTTCTATATCTTACATACTCATCGCCATTACCGGTACGCACATCCACACATAGCGGCGCATTTTCTTCTCCGTTTGTGATAACAACCCTGTTATTACTATCTACAGTGAAACACAAATCATATCCGGCTACACCATGGAAGTTTTCAATGATGTACGAGTCATCTTCCATATAAATCAAAGCAGGACGATAAACTGTGCCATCAACAGTAGTATAAACACCCGGCGATGTAACCAATCGGCCGAGGGCACGTGTAAATGACAACGTCGCCGTCTGCGAATCAGAATATGCCTCTTCGCCTGCATTTGCCACTACATTGAGTGTATAGTCGCCAATAGCAAGGTCGTCATATTCAAGACTCAAATCTGTAGTCGACCCTTCTTTTACAACCTGATTTTCGGCATCTACAATCTGGTATGTGTAAGATGTTGCATTCGTAATCGCTTGCCATGATAGCGTAACAACTACTCCCGTTTGTGAGAACTCCGGCGACGGTGTCGTCAGTTGTGTCACTGCTGCCGTTTTAGCTGTGAATGATGTCGTTGATGTGTTGCCATCTGCATCTATTGCTGTGACTTCAAGCGTGTACTTAGTGTCTGATTTAAGTCCGGTAAACACTAGCCTACGCGAATGGTCTACCGGAAGATCTGCCTCCGATAGTACTTCCCCGGCTTCATTTTTAAAAACATAATGCCAACTCACGGCATCGCCACGATCGGGCCACCAAAATGTTAGCGAGCTCACTGTGGTTTGTGTCGATTCTATATCTACAGCCGGGCGCAATAGTGCTTCATTGTCATCCGAACATGCTGCTAATGCGCATATTGATGCGATGGCAAAGGCCCATGCTAAAATTTTATTTCGTTTCATAATGATATTCTTTTTTGTATGATTTTTTCGAGCGAACATCAGTAAATAAAAAGATTAGTAGCCCGGATTTTGTATTATTGTTGGATCTGACGACAATAGCGTTCTGTCTACCGGCCACAGCACTTTATGTTTTTTGGTGTTGTAGTTTAAAACCGGACTCGTTGTGTCGAGACTATAAATACTCTCCACTTTTTCGGCGCCTTCTTTCATGTACTTTGTGAGTGTCAAGCCATAACCAACATTTCCTTCGGGTTGGAAAATGAGGTGGTCACTTTCCGAACCGTTTTTCTGCACTGTGAGGCGGCGCAAATCCCACCAACGCTGTCCTTCTTGCACAAACTCTTTATCTTTTTCGTGGAGTATCGCAATCTCATTATCCTTAAATGTGCCGGCTGTGTATGCAAACTTTTCATCCCATTTCGATCCGTAAGCACGTTTGCGCACCGCATTTATATAGTCGGCGCAATCTTGATAATTTCCTTGCCAATTTTCGCACTCTGCAAGATAAAAATATACCAACGACAAACGATACCACGGAAAATCGTTCGTTACTACCGATTTTGATGAGAATGTTTCGTCTACCTCGCCACGGAACTTATATGCATAAGCACCACGCAAATAGTGCGTTGACGGATCAAAATCTTCTACTTTGCTTTCGGTGTAAGCCTTATCTACATCGCTGGGAAACCATGCCGGGAAGAACGACGCATCGCGGCGCGAATCTTCTTCATCAAACTGGAAGAACAACGCGTTTGAATATTGATATTGCGTTGTGGCTGTATACATAGTGTTTTTATACCAGTTTGCCTCTAGCTTTTTAGTCGTCTCGTTGTATGTATAGCCAACCCATTGTCCGTCTTTGTCCAATGAATTGCCAAACGTTGAGCCTGTGCTATTCGACCACATATAGTAGATTGTCCAATAGTTATATGACTCTTGCGTATCAAAATACAACGCGAAAATCATTTCACTATTGTCATCACCTTCATTTTCCACAGAGTATGCATCCGCAAAATTACTTTCTAGCGAGTAGCCATAATTATTTAGCACATTTAAAAAGTACTGCTTTGCCTTGGCTATATTTCCATCGGGGTCGGCACACTTATATGCCGGAATCGGATTTTCGCTGTCGGCAATCTCCGGATACTCAACTTTTGCATCCCAAAGATAAACCTCACCGGCGAGCAATTCTGTGCACGCTTTCGACCAATATAGGTTTTGTGACGAAGCACTCGAAAGCGTATAGCTGCCGGCATTATTAAATCCGTCGAGTGAGGCCTGCAAATCACTCTTTATTAACTCCATCACTGCCTGATGCGATGCTCTGGGCTCATAAAGCGACACAGGGTCATAGTTGCCGTTTACTACATCGGGAGTGGTGCGAATGGGCACGCCTCCATACAAACGATACATCTCAAAGTAGCAGCTGGCTCGTAAGCCATACATTATGCCATAGAGATAGTTCCGGCAATCGTCACTGAGCACGTCTGTGCTTTCTGCGCGGTCCAAAAACAAATTTATATTCGCTATAACTCCATAGTAGCCTCCAAAAGTTGATAACCCGGCATTGTCTGCATCCATATCATTATTGACTATACGCAATCCCGATGTTGTCATTGACGAGCCGTCTGATGTCATACCATCTGTTTTATACTGACCACCACGCAAATCTCCACATGTCTGAAAGCGCGTGCCAACAAATCCACGTAGTTGATTGTGTATAGCCACTACGTTGCCTTCAAAATGCGCTTGGGTTTTCCAAAAGTTATTAGAGGTAAAGCTATCTGTTGGGGTCAGATCGAGTGTATCACCGCATGATACCAACGCCGTAACTATGGCCAGTCCTCCAATAAACGATGCTATATTTTTTGATATATTCATTGTGCTTTGTTTTTTAGAATGATAAGTTTAGACCAAATAGTACTGTTCGCGACAAGTTGTATGTGCCTCCATAACCGGCTGTATTTCCCGACGAATAGGTCGTGTTGTCCGGCAACGGTATTGTACACGATTTTATGTAGCCTAGATTTTGTCCTGTCACTGATACCTGCAAGCCCTGACAACGGAATCGTTGACAAATACTCATTGGCAAGTTGTACGATAGCTGCAACTCGCGGCATGCCAAATATGCGCCGCTCTGTGTCATCAACGACGATGTGCGTATCCAGTTATTCGTGCCTACTTGCGATGCCCACGTGTAGCGCGGATATTTTGCATTCGGATTTGTCGGCGTCCACGTGTCTTTCACGTTTGTCATCATTGAGTGCGTGCCTTGGCCGCATCCCAAAGAGAATGCTAAGTTACTATCGTAGACATTAAAGCCCCAGCCCATATCAAAGCGTGCATATAGTTGCAAGCCTTTCCAACTCAATGTGGTGTTAAAACCTCCGGTGAAGTGTGGGCGTGTATTACCAAGCTTCATTTGGTCTTTGGTATCTATCATACCATCTCCGTTCACATCGTAAAATACTAAGTCACCGGGAGCAAGTGCTACCAATTGACTTTCGCTATATCCCATATTCAGCAAGCGCTGATGTGCTTCTTCATCTGAATATATTTTCTTCGTTTGTGAAATATCAATATAGTTGCGCGGCATTTGGTCTTGTGTGCGAATCATGTGATCTACTTTGTAACCAATTATACAACCCGGCTCTTGGCCTTCTTGATAACCGCCTATATATTGCGTATCCCAAACCATCGTATTCACACCATTAGCATCTGTCTCGTAGTGCCATGCGTCTTTCCCTACATACACTTGAGTACCGCCCTGTCTATTATTGAGCAATCCATTGTCCGGCAATGATACAATCGTATTCTTGTTGTATGCCAAGTTCGCTGTAACTGACCAGCGCCAATCGTGTGTATTAATGATATGCGCTGTGAGATCTAACTCTATACCCTGATTTCTAAACGAGCCGTTGTTATACGTCACACTCGAAAATCCGGTGGTTTGTGGCAAAGACAACGTCGCTACTTTATTATCATTTAGACGATTGTAATATGTGGCATTTAAGTTGATCCTATTCTTTAGGAAACCTAAGTCCAAACCTACTTCAAACGTACGGCTCTTTTCCCATTGCAAATTCGGGTTTGCCAACGTTGACAGTCTAAATCCTTTTGATCCCGCATATTGATAGCTTGAATACGAGCCTTGCAAGTTATAGTAACTGATATAACTTGAGTTTACATATCCACTCTCGCCAAACGACATACGCAGTTTACCATAGTTTAATATGTTTTCGGGTACTAAATCGGTGAAAAATTTCTCTTTGCTAAATACCCAACCGGCTGATACTCCGGGGAAGAAACCCCATCTGTGGTTTTGCAAGCGTGAATAACCATCGTTACGGAATGTCGCTGCCAACAAGTATTTATCTTGATAGTCATACTCTATGCGTCCAAATTGCGACGCTATACGCTCTTTGTATTGGTAATCTCCTGCATCGCGCGATTCTATGTCGGTATATTGCAAGTTTAAGAAGTCGTCTGTTTCCATACCATAACCGGTTGAATACATTGACTTACTTGTGCCGCTATAATATTCGGCTCCTAACATCGCATTCAAATTATGCCCGTTGCCAAACGTATTTTTATAATTCGCTACAATGTTATATGTCTGGTTAAATTCGCGGTCTACATTTATGCCAACATATCTTGTGGTGTTAAAGGTTGTCCCTTCTTGGTTCGTCTGATAATCTTTATATCCTTGTTTGTCATAGTAATCATCATAAAACCAACTCATGGTGCCTCGCAGTGACAAACCTTTGCATATTTCGGCTGTTAGTCCGGTGGTCATCGCAAATTTTGTGTCCTCATAATCTTGCAAGAATTTGTCTGCCGTCACTCTGAAGTTGTTTGCCACACCGCTATTGTCGGTGGCTCCCCATAAATAATTACCGTCTTCGTCTGTGAGGCGAACTGTGCGCGGATATGCTGCCGAACGTCCAAACACATAGCTGGTATAGTCGTAGCTGGTACCCGTATAAATACCTACTATACCGGGGCCGTTTATCCAATTTGCTCGCTGGAAGTTGAACGTCGAATTTGAGGTCAACCAATCTGCTATTTTATATGATCCTGAGAACGAAAACGTATATCGTTTATAGTACGACGAATACAATGCTCCATCTGCATCATAATAACCAAGACCTGCATAATATGTGCCGCGGTCATTACCGCCCGACATACTTACATTGTAATCTTGTGTCGCTGAGTGCATATTCAAGTTATAATCTAACAAATTCGATTCGCGATACAATATAGTGCGATCCGGATTAATCGGGTCTGTCATGCTTCGCCAGCCTTTTTCCAACAAGTATTTATTACTATCGGTCATGGTCATAATATTATACTCCATGTCGCTGGTTATTTCTGTGCGCCCGGTGCCGTATGGCGTATTTGACGAGTCGAGGTCTATGCTACTCCACGGCGTGTTGGTCACTGCTGTGCGATACCACTTCAAATAGTCGGGCACATTCACATAGTCGTAACCATTATCATAATAGTTTACTCCATATTTCGCATTAAACGTTATTTTTCGCGTGCCCTTTTTACCTTGTTTGGTGGTGATAAGTATAACACCGCCGGCTGCACGTGCTCCATAAAGTGCCGTGGCTCCGGCATCTTTCAACACGTCCATTGTCTCAATATCATTTGGGTTGATATCGTCAAATGAACTACGCACTTGTCCATCTACTACAACTAACGGCGATCCCGAACCGTTATAGTTGTTACCACCACGCAATATTATTGTTGGTGTGGCACTCGGGTCTCCGGTAGTTACATATACTTTCAAACCTGAAACTGCACCTGCCAAGGCTTGTGCCGGGTTTGCATTAGCTCCTACGGTGAGTATGTCTTCTGAAACTGATGATATTGAGTTCGTCACTTTTGCACGCTTTTGCGCTACTCCATAACCCATCACCACTACCTCGTCGAGCACTGTGGCATCTTCGAGTAACACTACATTCATAGTGTTTCCGTTCCAACGTATTGTTTGCTTTTTACAGCCAACATACGAAAATTCAATTACCGAACCTACTTTGATTGTCCCGAGATTGAAATTTCCGTCTACATCGGTGCTCGCTCCGCTTTTTTGCCCCGATATTCTTACACTTGCGCCGATAATTGGCTCTCCATCTTTATCGTAGACGTGACCTTTGCATACTGCCGTTTTTTGTGGCGCAGACATTGCTGAGGCTAAGGTGCCGTCAACAGGGTCGGCATTCGCATATACTCCGCACATTAACGTTGCTGTGAGAGCCATGCCAAGCCCTAATATGTGTTTACTTATAATGCTTTGCATAGTTCTTATGTTTTTACGGATTTGCGGTTGTTACATTTACACCCCATACTGAGGCACTCGTAAATCGGGTGCCGTCTATTTTACCGCGCACATACACTACATACGCTGTGCCGGGTGTTAATTCGGTGAACGTGTGCGTACGGTCGTAGGTCGTGTGCGTTCCGCTCGCTATTGGCTGTTCTCCATGGTTGGATATGGTGCCCGTATACAGTTCAACATCATATCCTGCTATTTCTTGCACCAAATTCCAGTTCACTGTAATTGATGTGCCATCAGCCGATGACGTGGCTGTCGCATAAATTGGGCCCAATACGTCATCATCGTCATCACTGCACGATGACACGCCCAGCAATAATGCTCCAACAATGAGCATTCGCATTAATGGCTTTAATGTCCTTAGCTTTTTCATGTCGTTAAATATGGGTTTTATGTATGAAATTAATTTGCAATATTTTTGACAAAGAAATGTCTTATACGATATTGATTTAAAGAATTTAGCTTTTCACTCGCAAATTTACACGATTTTATTAATAATACAACACTATTTTCATTAATTTTTATAAAAAATCACTGCTTTAACTTCCATTCCCCCACATCCCC
>CAZJEA010000032.1:0-19454 GCA_964544895.1 uncultured Bacteroides sp.
ATCTCGTCCTCTCCGCAAAGACAACGAAGCCGCTGATTTTCAGCGGCTTTCGTTGTCTTAAGAAGTACCTACCACAGAGACTTTGGAGATTCGCGTCTTCACCACTTCATCATATATTGCAAAATGCCGCGAGCGTGGCGGCTTGCGCACCGCAGAGCGGTGTCAATAATGTAGCCTCGGTTAAGGTCGGCAGAGCCGCCGCAGCCATAGGTATGCGTATGCCCCCACACCCGCGCTCCGCGTAGCGGTGCGTATAAAAAACTACGTAAATCCGCGCCATGTGTCGCTATCCCCCAACAAAAACTACTTGATTTTTTTACATAATTTTGTAAAAATCAAAATAAATGTGTAATTTAGCAACGTCATTGGCGTTAATGCCTTTGACATTCAGGTAGAAAAGTGTTTAGCCGTCTTCGGATCGTAACTTCGATAGAGACCATGTAGAGATTTATAAAAACGTTGTTATATTCAGTTGCGTATATCTGTAATTACACGATATATGTCGCCGGGTGGGTTTTAGTCGAGTTAGAGAAGATGATTGCTAATGTAATAAAAGAGTATTACAATTAATTAAATCATATAGCAATGTCAAGAATTTGTCCAGAATGCGGATTTGATGTTCCTCTCGACCGCGACACATGCCCGGAATGTGGATGCCCCATTGAAAGGCGATGTAATTTAACGATTATTTCAGATGAAGACGAGTCAATGTTTTCCGAACGTAAGTCCCATAAGGGTTTATGGATAGCTATTATCGCCTTGTTTGTTGTTTGTGCAGGTGCGGCGTGCTACTTCTTTAGTGAAGATCTATTTGGCCCAAAAGATCTGAAAGTGACTCCTGAGCTAGCAGCAGCTCTTAAAAAGTATGATAGAGTAGAACCCTTCTCAGAAGGTATGGCTGCAGTGCGAAAAGGCAATGATGCTGATGGTAGATGGGGATACATTAATATGAAAGGAGAAGAGGTCATACCTTGTAAATTCCCAAGTAAAAATGTTATAACCGGTCAATTTTCAGAAGGAGTAGCCTGTGTTATTGAGGACGGATTAACAACTGCTGATATGCAAACGTTGGTGAGTGGCAAGAGTGATGACTATGAAAGTGATAAAAAAGAATCGACACCTTCGTGCTACCGCATTGGCTTTATAAATAAAAAAGGCAAATGGGCGATCAAAGGCGATTTTTATACTCCTGTAATAAGGAGTGAAGTTGGTGAAGAGGTTTTTAGGCAAACACTACCTTCATTTAAAGATGGCAAATGCGCTGTGTGGAGTGCTGATGGCAAGGGTAGTGCCAAGATTATGCTTGTTGACCATAAAGGTAAATTAACTTCCACTACATCGAGTGATGGTGCTGCATTAATGCAATATCAGCCATATCCTACCAGTAATAAGCAATATGATATTATGGCAAGGAGTGACGATTCGTCATACCGGCTGGTTTCTGATACAACAATCTGTGACAATGGAGCAAAACTTGTGTATTTACGTGTAATCAGCAATAAAAACGGATTCAGCCATGATCTTGTTCCGTCATACGGAGTCATCGACAAAGATGGCAATTCTACAATGAAGCCGAACGTTCTAGAGAAAACGAAAGTTGCATACGTAAAGTACGTAGAAAAAGAGCGTATTGAAAAAGAAAAATATGAGCAAGAACAAGAGCGTCTACGCCAAGAAGAACTTAAAAGACAAGAGCGTGGATGGCTTGTGGGTGTTTGGACATTAGGCAAATACGAGTATCCCGACTTTTCTAACCATGTATATGTACGACGAGTATTAGAGATTACACTCGATAATATAAAATTATATAAGGATGGAATAGTTCAGTATAACGGCTCATATACAATTGAAGACAATCAGTTGCAATTTGGCTCACATTCGTTAAGTATAGATCCGGAGATGCAACAAATCGCATGGTCAGACTCTTTTAATTTCACGAAACGATCGGATAATCCGTCTGCTTCTTATCACTATGCAACTAAAAAAACTAGCGAAAAACGTAATACATTTCGCGGCTCATTTCGTAGCGTGGCTGATGTCTGGAGCTATTTGTCTAATCGTAGATTTGTTGGCAACGGTTTGTCATTTACCTTTACAGAAAATTATATTATGTTTAAAGGACAAATAGTTACCGGAGCACCGCGGGTAGTTAGTATAAACGGTTCATGCGCTACTATTGTTGCAACGAGTCCTTATTTTGGAAATCAAACTATGAGATTTTATCTCAATGCATCAAATGGCACTGTAATTAATGAAGGCTCTGTATATCGTTCAAGATAAAGAGGTCAATTAAAGTTGCGTCGCATACAAACTTAAAGCAGGAGATAAACGATTCGGTTATATCTCCTGCTTTAGTAGTTATATTTTGTGGAATGTATTAATTATTCCCACTCAATAGTTGCTGGTGGCTTAGACGAAATGTCGTAGCAAACGCGATTTACACCACGCACTTTGTTGATGATGTCGTTTGACACTTTAGCCATAAACTCGTATGGGAGGTGTGCCCAGTCGGCAGTCATAGCGTCTGTAGAAGTTACGGCACGAAGAGCAACAGCGCGCTCATAAGTGCGTTCGTCGCCCATAACGCCAACGCTTTGCACGGGGAGCAAAATCACTCCGGCTTGCCAAACTTTGTCGTAAAGATCCCAATCGCGGAGGCCTTGAATGAAAATTTGGTCAGCATCTTGTAGTATGCGCACTTTTTCGCGAGTGATATCGCCGAGTATGCGTACTGCTAAACCGGGGCCCGGGAATGGGTGGCGTTTTATGAGGTGTTCAGGCATGCCTAGCTCGCGGCCAACAGCGCGGACTTCGTCTTTGAAGAGGAGTCGCAACGGCTCACAAAGTTTTAGGTTCATCTTTTCGGGAAGACCTCCAACATTGTGGTGGCTTTTGATTGTAGTGCCGGTGATAGAGAGTGATTCGATGCAATCAGGGTAGATAGTACCTTGGCCAAGCCATTTCACATCGGTAAGCTTGTGTGCTTCTTCGTCGAAAACGTCGATGAAACCTTTGCCGATAATTTTGCGTTTCTTCTCGGGCTCGGTAACACCTGCTAGTTCGCTGAAGAATTTTTCAGAAGCGTCAACGCCGATAACGTTAAGACCGAGGCCTTGGTAGTCGCGCATAACATCAGCGAATTCGTTTTTGCGGAGCATGCCGTGGTCAACGAATATGCAAGTTAAATTGTTGCCGATAGCGCGATTGAGCAGAACCGCAGCTACAGAAGAGTCAACACCACCACTGAGACCTAAGACCACTTTGTCGTTGCCAAGTTGATCTTTTAGCTGAGCAACCGTTGATTCGATAAATGAAGCGGCGCTCCAGGTTTGTTTGCCACCGCAGATGCCGACAACAAAGTTGCGGAGAATGTCGGTGCCACATTCAGAGTGGAATACTTCAGGGTGAAATTGCACGCCCCAAACTTTTTCGCCACGCACTCTGTAGGCAGCGCATTTAACTTTGTCGGTAGAGGCGATGATTTTGAAATTTTCGGGAATTGCCGTGATAGTGTCACCATGACTCATCCACACTTGCGCACTGTTATGGATGCCATCAAACAGAGGATCGGTGTTGTCAACCATTGTAAGATGAGCGCGACCATACTCGCGTGAGCCTGCGGGCTCTACTGTGCCGCCGTTAGTCCACGCCATGTATTGTGCTCCATAGCAAATGCCAAGCAACGGCAATCGTCCACGGATTTCGCTCAAGTCAACACCGAAAGCCTTTTCATCGTAAACCGAGAAAGGACTACCGGAAAGGATGACGCCGATAACCGAGGGATCGTTGTGTGGAAACTTGTTGTAGGGGACGATTTCACAGTACATATTGAGTTCGCGCACACGACGACCGATAAGTTGGGTGGTCTGTGACCCGAAATCAAGAATAATAATTTTTTCCTGCATGAGGTAAGGACTTTGTTGTGAATAATCTTTTGCAAAGTTACGCATTTTTTGTCATAAAATGTTGTTCGCAGCCAAAAAATTAGTCACTGTCAAAAAAAAGGTGTAACTTTGAGACAGAATCGTATTACAAACTATCTTAAACATAAAAACATGCGTAAACTAATTTTATCGTTGGCAGCAGTGATTGGGCTCTCGAGTGCTATGTTTGCTGCTACCCATGTAGCTAATTATCGTGTCGTGCCATTACCGACAGAAATATCAGCTGTAAAGGCACTAGGCTTTAATCTTAATCAAAGCACAAAAATTTCGTATGACAAAAATGATGAGGTGCAAGCGCGCAATGCGCAATTGCTCCAAACGTATATAAAAGATTTGACGGGATATGAGTTGAAGCTGGTGACAAAGACGCCCAAAGAAAATGCAATTGTCTTGAGCTCAAATCTCAGCGGAGATAATGCCGGAGCTTATAATATGACCGTATCGAAACAATTGATAACAATAAATGGCGTAACGGCAGAGGGTACTTTTCATGGCATTCAAACACTGCGTAAATCTATTGGCGAGGTGATACCGTCAACTGACAATGTCGTGCTCCCGGCTGTTGAAATAAACGATGCACCACAGTTTAGTTATCGCGGTATGCACCTCGATGTTAGCCGCCATTTCTTCCCAGTAGACTCTGTGAAAGTGTATATAGATATGCTTGCATTGCACAATATAAATAAGTTTCACTGGCATTTGACTGATGACCAAGGTTGGCGTATAGAAATTAAAAAATATCCTGAACTCACCGAAAAGGGCTCTATCAGAAAAGAAACGATGATTGAGAAAAATTGGGATAAATTTGATAATACACCTTACGGTGGATTTTATACGCAAGATGAGGTTCGCGATATTATAAAATATGCTGCCGATCGTCATATAACCATTATACCTGAGATTGATCTTCCGGGGCACATGCAAGGCGCATTGCACTGCTATCCGAACTTGGGTTGCACCGGAGGTCCGTATGAAGTATGGACTGTTTGGGGTGTTAGCCATGATGTGCTTTGCCCCGGCAATGACGAAGTGTTTACTTTCTTAGAAAATGTTTTAAGCGAAATAATAGATCTCTTCCCGTCAGAGTATATTCATATAGGCGGAGATGAGTGCCCGAAAGATGTATGGGCTAAATGCCCTAAATGTCAGGCTCGCATTAAAGAACTGAATATTCAAGCAAACGATAAACATTCGGCAGAAGAATTTTTGCAGAGCTATGTTATAAAACGCGTAGAGTCGTTTGTTAATTCAAAAGGACGACGCATTATCGGATGGGATGAAATATTAGAAGGCGGCGTTAGCCCAACAGCAACAGTAATGTCGTGGCGAGGAGAAGCCGGAGGCCGCGCAGCAGCCAAACTCGGCAATGATGTTATTATGACACCAAACTTCCCGTTCTATTTCGACCATTACCAAACTAAAGATAACGCTAAAGAGCCGTTAGCCATAGGCGGATGCAACACCGTTAAAGATGTATATTCATATAATCCGTATCCTAAAGGCATTTCAGAAGAAGAATTCAAGCACATAAAAGGCATACAAGCAAATGTCTGGACAGAATATATGTCAACATTTGATTATGTGCAATATATGACCTTGCCTCGCATGGCAGCTATAAGCGAAGTGCAGTGGTGCGATTTTAATAATAAAGATTATTATGACTTTATAGGACGTTTGAAACGTTTGGTGAAACTCTATGATGTGTATGGCTATCGTTATGCTACACACGCACTCTAAACAGAAATAATGCAATTAAAATCGTCAAGTATTGTGCGGGGTTATGCCCTGGGGTGTTTGTCTGCATGCACCTACGGGCTAAACCCGCTTTTTGCGAAACCACTATATGGCATGGGGCTGGATGTGCTCTCTGTGCTATTTTACCGATATATCATTGCTGCGCTGATTTTGTGTGTGATTATATATACTCGAGGAGGCTCATTTAGGGTGCCGCGAAAGTGTATAGTGCCCATGTTGATTTGTGCAGTGCTGTTTGCTATATCGTCGATAACTCTATTTGCAAGCTATCAATATATGGATGTGGGTATAGCGTCAACGATGCTATATGTTACGCCGGTATGTGTAGCAATTATTATGGCTATCTTTTTTAAAGAGCGGTTGTCGTTGGGAAAGATGGGCACGATATTAATGGCCCTGATTGGAATTGGACTGCTGTCAATAAAAGGAGATAGCACATTTCATAGCCCGTTTGGCATACTCTTGGTGATGCTTTCAGCCTTGTCATATGCAATATATATGGTTATTGTTAATCGGAGTCAGTTGAGTGAGATGGCCTCGTTGCCGCTGACAATGTATAATGTGTTGATAGGCGGATTGATATTTTTAGGCTGTATGTATTGTGGCGATGGTTTGATAGCGTTACCATCTAATGCTATGGCTTATGTTGATGCTATAGGTCTGGCAATATTCCCAACGATAATATCAATAGCAGCAGTAAATGTCGCTATTCATTATGTAGGACCGATGCCCGTATCTATACTTAGTGCTCTGGAGCCTGTGACTGCTCTAGTAGTAGGATGTGTGGCCTTTGGAGAGGTGCTCACACCGTTAAATATTGCTGGAGTGTTGTTGGTGATAACCGCAGTGACTTTTCTTGTTGCAGGAAAATGGCTATGGCATAAAATTGTGCATCGTGAGCAATTATAGCATAGTGCGATCAGAAATGTGTAATAATTATTAAATTGATGGTTAGCGATGGTATTTATTAAAATTTTGTTGTACCTTTACGCTATCAATATAAAAAACTAAACTAACCTAATAATATCCCCTTAACTCTATCTTTTTGATATGAAAGAACTTATCAGCAATGAGTTTAAAAGCCGATTTGGCCATGAAGGCACCTTCTTTGCATCGGCTGGTCGTATTAATCTTATCGGTGAGCACACCGACTATAACGAAGGATTCGTTTTCCCGGGTGCTATCGACAAAGTAATAATGGCAGAAATAGCCCCTAACGGCACAGACAAAGTACGAGTAAAATCACTAGACTTGAACGACTATACAGAGTTCGGTTTAAACGAAGAAGACGCTCCCTCTCAATCATGGGCACGCTATGTATTTGGCGTATGCCGTGAAGTAATTAAACGTGGTGGTGTCGTAAAAGGCTTTGATGCAGTATTTGCAGGCAATGTACCTCTCGGCGCCGGATTGTCATCGTCAGCAGCACTAGAAAGTTGCTTTGCTTATGCTATCAACGATTTATTTAACGACAATAAAATAGAAAAATTTGAGCTTGCTTTAATTGGTCAATCAACTGAGCATAACTACTGTGGTGTAAACTGCGGTATCATGGACCAATTTGCAAGTGTGTGTGGTAAAGCCGGTAGCTTGATGCGCTTAGATTGCCGCTCACTTGAATATCAATATTTCCCATTCAATCCGCAAGGATATAAGCTTGTGCTTGTTGATTCAGTAGTGAAACACGAGCTCGTTGATTCACCCTACAACAAACGTCGCGAATCATGTGAGCGTGTAGCCAAAGCAATGAATCGTCCCAGCTTGCGCGATGCATCAATGGAGCAACTTTGGGCTGTTAAAGGTCAAATTTCTGCTGAAGATTATTTCCGCGCTAAATTTGTTATCGAAGAGCAACAACGCGTGTTTGATGTTTGCGAAGCTCTAGAACGTGGAGATTATGAGACCGTAGGCCAAAAAATGTATGAAACACATGCAGGTCTGTCACATGATTATGAAGTTAGCTGCGTAGAGCTTGATTTCCTCAATGATGTAGCTAAAGAATGTGGTGTCACCGGTTCACGCATCATGGGTGGTGGCTTTGGCGGTTGCACAATCAACCTTGTGAAAGATGAGCTTTATGATAACTTCATCGCAACAGCAAAAGCACAGTTTAATGCTAAATATGGTCACGAACCAAAAGTATACGATGTTGTGATTTCTGACGGAGCACGTCGCTTGTAATCACATCTCAAAATACAGCTATAATGAAGGCTGAGTCATTTTTTACAATGGCCGGCCTTCATTGTTGTTTACCAAGTTGGAGTGTGTTGAGAGATTTCAGGGTTAACAGACTTTTTGTATTGAGGATTTAAACCGGCACGTCGTTGACGGATGTAGTCGTTGAGACAGCGAATAGCATATTTACCAAGTATAACTATAGCAATAAGGTTGCATATTGCCATTAAAGACATTGTGATGTCGGCAATAGACCATACTATGCCAAGTGAAGATATGCCACCAATAAGCACCATAGCGGTAACAGCAAAGCGATATAAGTAAATAGCGCTACGGCGTTTAGTGATAAATCTAATGTTTGTTTCTCCGTAATAGTAGTTCGCTACAATTGACGTGAACGCAAAGAAAAAGATGGCGCAACTAACAAACATAGAGCCAAAGCCGTTTATAAATTGAAATTGTGAGTCGACAGCGCGTTGAGTTAGACTTATGCCTTCAGCAGTGCTACCAATGTGTACGCCGCTGCAAAGAATAATAAAAGCAGTGCAACTACAAATAAGGAGAGTGTCGGTAAAAACGCCTAAAGCTTGAACTAAACCTTGTTTAACTGGGTGGCTAACGTGTGCAGTGGCAGCGACATTTGGAGCAGAGCCTTCTCCGGCTTCGTTACTGAAAAGTCCACGACGTATGCCCATAGCCATAGCGCTACCGACAGTGCCTCCGGCTACTTGATTTATGCCAAACGCATTTTCAATGATGGTCATAAACACAGTTGGAACATGCTCAATGTTCATGCATACAATTATTGCCGCAACAATTAGGTATGCAATTGCCATTATAGGAACCACAAGCTCGCTGAATCGGGCAATTGATTTAATGCCGCCCCAAATAATGACTAGTGTTAGCACTGCTATTATAATTGCAGTGGCGTATTGAGGAATGCTCCATGCTGTGTGAAACGCTTCGGTTATGGTGTTGCATTGCACCGAATTGTAAGCCAAGCCAAAAGTTACAGAAATGAGTACGGCAAAAGTTATAGCCCATACTTTAGAGCCAATGCCATGCAGAATGTAGTATGCCGGACCTCCTCTGAAGTGACCGTTGCCATCATCAATTTTAAAAAGTTGAGCTAACGTTGACTCAATAAATGCTGATGATGCACCTAATAAGGCAATTACCCACATCCAAAATACGGCACCAGGACCGCCCAGCACAATAGCAGTGGCAACCCCGGCTAAGTTGCCGGTGCCAACGCGGCTGGCAATAGACACCATAAATGCTTGAAATGAACTTATACCTTTGCTGTTTTTATCTTTAGCGACAAGTAAACGGCACATCTCACCGAGCATGCGGAATTGCACGCCTCGAGTTTTAATGGTAAAATAGATTGCTGCAGCTAAGAGCAGAGGTAGTAAAATGTAGTCAGAAAGATTGTTGCCAATCAAGGTGACAATATTTTCAAATTGTTGCATTTGTGGAGTTATCTCTTACTTTATTGTATCTGTTTTTATTGTATCGGTTGGCGCGATTACTGTTTTGCGTTTCGGGGTTAAAAACTTAAACAGCTTGTCGAAATCGCGGCGGAACATAATACCAACGCCTTGAGTTGTTTGAGCAGTGCGTAGGTAGTAGTTTTGGTCGTTGTAGCGGTTGTAAGCTTTTAGACGCCAAGATCCGGTGCGATTTAATAGATATTCGATGTCAAAATCACCAATAAATTGGTTAGTGTTTAGCGATTTGTCTCGATAACCGAAATTGCCGTTAAAACGAAGTCTATTGTTGAGCAAAGTGCTCGATAGTGCAACGTCGACCTCAACGTCGCTGAAGTCGCCGCGATCGCTTCGCAAGTTAGGCGCAATGCTCCAGTTTTCACTAAGTTTGCCAAGCATGCTGCTAAGTTGAGCACCAAGAGTTGAAGAAGCGACAGAGAATAGTTCGTTACCTTTTGTCGTTGACATATAATCAGGCGTGTAAAAGCGGTTGAGCGCCAGGAGATATATTATCTGTCGGTTCATCATATCCTCAGTGCTAATGATAGATCGCACTTTACGGTAAACATCGCTGGTGAGGGTAGGAAATTCGAGGTCGAAGGATATATCAGGTTGCCGCATATCGCCACTTGCCATCAACAACGCATGTACAGGCACGTTTGTTCGATTAAGTTCTTTATCTTGCAAGAACGATTCGTCGAGGTCGCTAAGGTTGGCATTGACAGCGTATAGGGCTTTGATGTCGAGGCGAGCAGCATAAGGGTCGCCTGTAAAGGTAATAGAGCTACCTTCTTTTATAGTAAAGTCTTTGACTATAATATCTTGCAATGTGAAGTTATAATTACCACGGTCAATGACGTAAGATCCGTACATGTGCAAATCGTTGCCTTGAGAGGCATAGGTCATACGTAGGTTACCTGAACCGTAAGCTTTAATTTCATCTCCTCCGATAGGGTCCATCACTAAAGTAACTTTTGCAGCTGGAGTAACGTCAACTTGAAAGTTCATGTTGTAGGCTGACGGCATATCTTCGGCAGCCGCTTTTGCTAACATACGGTCGCGATATTCGCGAACAGCAGCCGGAAGCCTATCAACTTGTATTATTGAGTCAGTGACTTCTTTAGGTGTTACGTCGCGGAATGTGATAAATTTATAGTCGTCGGCTTCTTCAGCGTCAGAAAGAACAAATGTGAAAGACGACCCTTCGGCTGTAGCCATGTTCACATCAATATTTACAACACCCGGAGCTCCGGAAATAAATGCCGATCCGTTGCCATACATGCGACCATACCAATTTTGACTTTGGTTTGCGGGAACATCGTAACTTAAGAAGTTGCGAGCATTGGTAATGCGGAAATCAAAGACCGGATCGTGGAAATAATTATGCGTCAAAAATCCGTTGAGCATGGCAGTATGTCCATACGCGTCTTTGAGCGTAATATTTTTTAAATCTATGCGTCCTGGTTTAATGTGCACACTATCTTCGTTCGCATAATACCACGTATTAGTAAATGCAATTTTCAGCCCGAACTCTTCAGTTTTTAAATCGCCGGCAAGGTCGATATCTTTGAACGTGCCATAAAGGCGAGCTTTACCTGAAGCATAACCTTTAACATCAGCAGCAAACGCAGACATGAATGGTTTTAAGAACCCAACTTTTACGTGATTAGCATTGAAGTTTATATCGAGAGCTTCTTTTGTGGCGAAAATGTCTCCATATATGCGAGAATGTTTACCTCCCGGCTCTACGATATCGGCATCAAGACTAAACGATTGTTTTTCATTATCCCAATGCGCTTTAATATCGCCATCGCCGAGCACGCAATAGTTGTAGCCTATATTGTTAACATGAAGATTGTTGCAGTTTATGTAAGGCTCTTTACTAAATAGACCTTTGGCGTGGAAACGACCTGTAGCATCGCCGCAAATTAAAGCTTTGTCAATGTCAAGTGTTTCAAAAATGGACTGTAAATGAATGTTTTGCAGGTCTACCATTAACTCTGAATTGCTGTCTTCAGACGCAGAGCCATTAATGCGAATAGATTGAGGCTCTGCTGTCATGTCGAAATTGTGCACCTCTAAGTGTTTCGGTGACCAAATAATTTCTGACGGAGAAATGCGCCACACCGCATCCCCAAAGTTAATATCTCCGGGGTTAATATTTACGTCGGCAGTAAAGCCACCGTTTTCGTCTCTGCCCAATAGGGTAGAAAAACTCATGTCACCATTAATAGGTTTTTCTCTCTCGATATACCAATTAATTTTAGTGTCAATGCGGTTGTTAGCGGCAGACATAGCTGTAACAAGAGCCATAGGGCCTTTTTGCGTTGGCGTAGTAGTAGTTACATAAACGGATGCATTATTATCCAAGCCGTCAACGTCAACTTGTAGAGCAGTGTTTTCTATGATTTTGTCGCCTTGTTGCAAATAGGGAGCATCAACTGTTAACGATAGTGTATTTGCATCGTAGTCCATTGACCCGTCAATGCTTACCGGATAAATAATCTGCACCGGGAAATTAAAGAAACGAGAGAAATTTTCGGCATTAGCAATTTCAAATTCGAATTCAAAATTATTGCTGTGATTTCGCTGAGCAGAGCTTTTGGCAATGTGATGTTGCGTTTTAGAGACAAAAGCCGGAAGTATCTCAGCAATAATATCTTTACCTTGGCTGACAATATTTAGCAAGCTTAGGTTACCTTCAACTTTACCGTTAAGAAAGTCGCTTTTTACTGTTAGAGTGTGTGGTAGCTCGGTGTCTTGAGCATCAATTCTGAGCTGTTTGCAGATGAAGTCGGGATTTTCTTCAGAGGCAGAAGTGAAACGTAAGTCGCGCACTTCGATGTAACCGTCAACCCATTCAGCGAGCTTTCCGGCGAGGTCAGCATCAATGTTTGCAGAGAGCTTATATCCGTCGTATTTGTTTATGATGCCCATAGCTGCCAAATCTATATTATCAGCTACAGCATTGACAGTGAGACTAGGACGGTTATCGTCATAAGATCCGCTACATTCGGCTTCCAATGAACCGTAATTGTGATTGAGTGCGATATGAGCGTCAAAATTTTTGTCTTTAGTAGCAGACGCGTCAAAATGCAGGTCAGAGTAAACGATGCCTTTATATTGAATGCTGCTTATGTCGGCGACGACGGTGCCGTCGGCTAATTGTTTGGCTAAAGCACCATTAATGTCAATAGTGCCATTTATTTTGCCCAGGTCGCTGTTGCCGGTAAGCGCTTGTAAATCGACATTAGTAGCTTCAATAACGCCATCGACTTGCATATCACTATTGCCAATGCCTTTTACGGTAGCATCGGCGGTGACTTTACCTATAGATGTTACGATGTCGAGAGTGCCGTTTGCATCGTGAAGAGAGCCGTTTAAGTTAGCATTTAGATCAACGCTGCCAAGCTTGTTGATTATGGGTTGAAATTTGGCTGTTTTGCCGGATGTAATCTCTGTGATTAGATCTATGGCTTCAGTGCCTGATGTATTTAGCTTAACCGTTAAATCTTCGTATGAAAGATCATTAGGCTTGTCTAGATGTTTTGCTTTACCTGATAAAAATAGCTTTAGGCGTGGATTTGAGCCGCTCTCTGCGATGTTAAGTTTCGAAAGAGTGAGATTATCCGGAGTGCCATAAGCTTGTAAATCGACGTCGAAGCGAGTGCGCACATTTGCAAGTTGAGGCACAAAAGCGCCGAAGTCAGAGAGGCTAACAAAACTGCCTTGTGATAGTTCTACATTCAGAGGTCGAGTTTTAATAACTTCACCAATTTTTGAGGGATCACTATAGCTAATTTCTAGAGGAGCAAAAGCAAGGTGAGTGCCATCTAGAAGTAAATCGAGGTTGTTAATAGAAAGTGAAGTCGGTGAGTAGTGCACTTGTACCATAAGATTTCGCAATACGACACCACTATTTTCTTTAAATTTTAGGCGTTCAAGCTCTACAACAATATCTTTATCGCTGATTTTAGGTAGGTATGCAACCATATCAATATCGTCAATATTGATATGTGCTGCGTCAAATTTGCCTTGCTTGTGCGGCTTGCTAAGTATATTGTATGTGGCTGATGAATTTGTGATTTTTACAGTACTTACCGCCAATTCAAATTTGCTAGGTTCTTTTTTCTCTTCTTTAGGCTTGAGGTTTTCTATGATTTTAGCGATGTTTAGTGGCGATTGGTCATCTTTTTTGTAAATATTAGCGTGCAACCCGTCAATGCTGGCGAAGTCAATAACAATGCGGCCGGTTTGCATGAAATATAACAGTTCGAATCGAGAAGAGATATTGCTAACAGCGAGGGCTTGTTTGCCATAGTCGTCAGCAACAGTTACGTCATCAATTTCTATTCGGTTGAAAGGCGCAATATCTACGTGTCCGATGGTAACCTCAGTTCCTAAAAGTTTAGAAAGTTCGGTCTCCCCAATGCTGCGCAATTTGTCCTGAGCCCAATCAGTTGAGAGCATAATATACATGCCCAAAGGTAGCGCTACTAAAACAACCAGCAGCGTAACAACAAAAGCACGTATAATTTTATATAATTTAGTCATAGATATAACCCTACAAAGTTACAAAAAATCTCTCATACACGTAGCTTATTATGCAATTTGTGTAATCAAAAAAATTCCTTTTCAACTGCATGTCAAAAAGGAATTGTACGTATAGAAGTAGAAAAATGTCGATTTGTTACTTCATCATGCGTAACCATTTGCGATAACCAATGTATGCTATCACTGTATATATGGCATATAGAGTTGCATAAAAATAAATGCCTTTGTATATGTAAAGAGCTACGCATACAGCATCAACAGCTAGCCAAGCCAACCACTGTTCAGCATATTTTCGAGCGAGCATCCACATTGCAATGATGCTTAATGCCGTGGTGAAAGCATCGCTCCAAGGCACGCTGCTATCGGTGAAATTGATTAGTATTTGAGCTAGCACAACCCAAAGCGCAGCCATAACGAAAACTAGGGAGATGGTAACTTTTACAGGGATGCGGCTGATAGGGAGCTCTTTTTTCTCTTTCTTCTTAAAGTTGAAAGTCCAGGCAGCGTAGCCATAGGCTGCAATTGCAAGATAGTAGATATTTATAGCAAAATCGGCATAAAGGCCTTTGCTAAAATATATCCACATCGAAATCAGCGGCATGATTACGCTTGCAAACCAAACTTTAGGGTTGGCATGATACTCCCACCATAAGTAAAGAATACCTATGCCAAACCCAAGTATTTCTAGAAAATGATCTGTTATAAAATCAACCATTCTTTAAAATTTCATAGTTACAGTTGCCATAACGTGAGTTGGTGCTTGTGCGGCGTATCCGGCATAGCGATAGATGTTTTTCTCACCGTTATCGTCAACATAGTATCCTGCACCTGCGTAACCGTTGCTGCAGTATTTCTCGTTGAAGATGTTATAGATTGTGCATCCAACGCGTAGTGATTTTACACTGGGAATGCGGTTGAATGTATATCCGAGGCTGAGGTTGCTCACAAAGTATGCATCGAGTGAAGTTTCATCGCTTTTAGCATTGTTCATATACTGTTTCGAAACGTACTGAGAAGAGAGAGCAGCATCGAGGCCTTTATAGTTGAAATTGAAAGAGTTGTTGAAAATGAAATCGGGTGAGAACGCAATTGGAGTATCGCCGTGTTCGATTGTGATAGGGTTGGTCCATTCATCTTCATAGATATATTCTACGAAGTTTTTAATGCGATTGCGAGACAAAGTTGCGTTGAGATTCCATTCAAACCAGTATGTCGGACGAAGAGCTGCTTGCAATTCGACACCCATGCGATAGCTGTCTGGCACATTCACGCTCAAAGCGTTTCCTGTATCAGAAAGCTCGCCTGTAGCAACGAGTTGGTCTTTGTAGTCCATGTAGTATAGGTTTGCGCCAACAGAGAAAATTTTAGAATTGTAAGCGTATCCCACTTCGTAATCGAAGAGGCGTTCGGCTTGGGGAGCGTGGTTTGCATCGCCATCAGTAAAGTTGTCGCGAGTTGGTTCTTTGTGTGCTACGCTCCATGACGCATACAAGCGGTGAGCGCCGGTTGTATAGTTAAGACCAACTTTCGGATTGAAGAAGTTCCAATGACGGTTAACATCGAGTACAGCCGGGCCTGAAATGTTGTAATCGTAGTTGTCAGATTGACCTTCGATGGTGTAGTGGATGTAGCGATATTGCAAGTCAGCAAATGCAGATAGACCATTTGTGATATTGTAATCGCCGCGAACGAAAACGTTTGCATCGGTTTTCTTACCGGTGTTGTCGTAGTAGCGTTGTAGTGGGTCGATGGTACCTACGTAGTTTCTAACCCAAGCAACTTGACCGAAGTGGTTGCCGTTGAAATGGTTTGCAGCGCCGCCAAAAACGAGCTTTAGATTGTTGTTATTGTCGTACACAAAAGAGAATGTGCCACCACCAAAACCGTTGTCATTGTTTTTTAGTCGCACTAAGTCGCTTTTCTTTATTTTGTTGCCGTCGGCATCGTAAAAAGTTGATAGTCCATATTCAGTCAAAGTGCGATTGGTTTTGTATTGTTCGTAATAACCATCGTCTTTGGTGTAGTGGAGAGCTACGTTCATGCGCCAACGTTCGTTGAGCTGTTGTAGTAGGTGAAGTTGGAAATGATGCTGTATGTAGTTATCGTTCTGATTTTCATAGAAAGCAGTATTGCCGTCAGAGTCAGTGTATTTGCCACACGGATTGTAGCGGCGGCCATATTTTTCCATTTCATCTTTCGAAGCATAGTCCCAAGCCATATAAGTTTTCTCTTTACCGCCAAAAGCAATAAGACGCACATTTGTGTTGCGGCTAGAGTATGCGGCTTGGCCAAAATAGCTCCAAAGCTCAGATGAAGCACGGTCGATGTAGCCGTCAGAGCCCATGTGACTAAGTTTGGCATCAAAAGACCAGTGCCCGTTTATAAGACCGGTGCCTAAACGCAAAGTTTCGCGGTTAGTGTTGTATGATCCGTAAGCACCGCTGAGTTCGCCGTACGCATGGTCAGAGGGAGCGTCGGTTACCATGTTGATGCTGGCGCCAAAAGCACCGGCACCGTTAGTTGATGTGCCAACACCGCGTTGCACTTGAATGCCGCGTAGTGAAGATGCAATGTCAGGCATATCTACCCAATAAACGTTGTGGCTTTCGGGGTTATTGATAGGAATGCCGTTTGCAGTGACGTTGATGCGAGAGCCATCGGTGCCACGCACGCGCATAGAGGTGTAGCCCATGCCGGCTCCGGCGTCACTTGTAGAAATCAACGAAGGAGTTTGCGAGAGCAAAAACGGTATGTCTATACCATCGTTAAGTTTAGCAAGATCTTGCTTGCTAACATTTGTGAATGCGACAGGTGTTTTTTCAGTAGCGCGATTAGATACAATATCGACTGCGTTTAGTGTGATGCAAGTGTCAGCTTCAAGAGCGGTAGCATGAACCGGAACGCCGGCGGTTGCGACCATAATGCCTTGCAATAATAACTTTTTATTCATGTTAGTTATATATATAATTAGAATTTTTTGCAAAATTACTACATTTTGCAAAACTACACAAACAACAATAACCATAACAGTTGACTGCTGTTATGGCTATTGCAATAATCTAATAAAGTGAGCGATAATTAACCGCCAAAGTTGTCGTAACGGATATTTTCGGGCGGTACGCCTAGGCTGTCGAGCATGCTTTCTACGGCTTTACTCATAGGACCGGGGCCGCACATGTAGTATTCAATATCCTCTGGATCTTCGTGATCTTTAAGATAAGTATTGAAAATAACTTGGTGTACAAATCCGGGAGTGTATTTCACACCGGCAGCGTCAGCAGCGGGATCGGGACGGTCAAGAGCTAAGTGGAAGTGGAAGTTGCTAAACTCTTTTTCCAATTGCAAGAAGTCTTGCAAATAGAACACTTCATTGAGAGCACGCGCACCGTAGAAGTAGTGCATCACGCGATCAGTGGTATGCAATGTTTTTGTTAAGTGCATGATTTGAGCGCGCAAAGGAGCCATACCTGCGCCACCGCCAACCCACATCATTTCTGATTTAGAATCGTAGTGGGGGTGGAAGTCACCGTAAGGACCGCTCATCAACACTTTATCGCCGGGCTTAAGCGAGAAGATGTAACTTGAAGCTATGCCGGGCATAACATCTTGGAATCCGACTTCGGGTTTTGGTTTGAAAGGCGGAGTCGCGATACGAACAGTAAGCATGATGCGGTCACCTTCGGCAGGATAGTTAGCCATAGAGTAAGCGCGAACAGTGGGCTCTTCGTTGCGGCATTTCAAGCCAAATAGGCCGAATTTTTCCCACGCGGGGAGGTATTCAGCACCGATAGAATTTTTATCGATATCTTTATCGTAGTCCATGCTGTAAGCAGGGATTTTGATTTGAGCATACGAACCCGGTTCGAAGTGCATGTGTTCGCCCGGTGGCAATGCAACGATAAATTCTTTGATGAAAGTAGCGACGTTGTTGTTAGAAATAACTTCGCATTCCCACTCTTTGACACTAAGGACAGAGTCGGGAACTTTAATAGACAAGTCTTCTTTTACTTTCACTTGGCAACCTAAACGCCAACCTTCTTTCATTTGGCGACGGCTGAAGTGAACGGCTTCGGTAGGGAGGATTTCGCCACCACCGCTAACAACTTGCACTTTGCATTGACCGCAGCTGCCTTTACCACCGCAAGCCGATGGCAAAAATACGTTTTGCGTAGAAAGCGAAGACAATAGAGAAGATCCGGCGCTAACCTTTATGTCAGTTTCACCGTTCATAGTAACGGTAACATCTCCGGTTTTAACTAAATAGTGTTTAGCCACCAAAAGTATAGCCACCAAAGCTAGAGTCAGCACCAAGAAGATTACAACTCCGGCGCCAATAGTCAGCGAGGCTGTGCTAGCTAATAATATATATGCTGTATTCATTGCTAAATTATTTTACTTATAGATGACTATCATTTAGATTTTAATACCTAAGAAGCTCATAAATGCGATACCCATCAACGCTGTGAGGATGAATGTGATACCTATGCCTCTGAGCGGAGCGGGAATATTAGAGTGCGATGCTAAACGTTCGCGAATGGCAGCAATTGCTGTAATAGCCAACAACCAACCAATACCCCAACCGGCTCCGGCGCAGAAAGCAGAACCTATGCCGGGAAATTCGCGTTGTTCCATGAATAGCGAACCACCGAGGATAGCGCAGTTAACAGCGATAAGAGGCAAGAAAATGCCGAGAGACGCATAAAGCGAGGGACTGTATTTTTCTACTACCATCTCAACCAATTGAGTCATAGAAGCTATAACTGCGATAAACATGATTAGAGAGAGGAAGCTTAGGTCAACATCAGCGTATTCGGGGCTAATCCAAGTGAGAGCACCTTGACGCAAAACGTAAGTTTCCAACAAGTAGTTTATAGGTAGAGTGACGCAAAGCATGAAGGTCACCGCAACGCCAAGGCCTAAAGCAGTGCGAACATTCTTACTTACGGCAAGGAATGAGCACATGCCTAAGAAGTAGGCGAATATCATATTGTCGACAAATATCGACCTAATGAACAAATTTAAGCTTTCCATAACTAGTTATTATTCTTGTAAGTCTTTATTGTGACTGCGGTGCACCCAAATGATGCAAGCAACTACTATCAAAGCCATAGGAGGCAAAATCATCAAACCATTGTTAGCGTATCCGGCATCGTAAAGTGCTTGAGGGATAACTTGATAACCAAGCAAAGTGCCGCTGCCAAGGAGTTCGCGGAAGAAGGCAGTGATGATGAGAATAATAGCATAACCGGCGCCGTTGCCAACACCATCGAGGAATGCGGGCCAAGGTTTGTTTCCCATAGCGAAAGCTTCAAGACGACCCATCAAAATGCAGTTCGTGATAATGAGGCCGATGAATACCGACAATTGTTTGCTCACGTCGTAAGCGAAAGCTAAGAGAAGTTGGTTTACTATTACCACCAAACCGGCAACAACAACTAATTGCACGATAATGCGGATGTTTGTTGGGATGGTGTTGCGAATGAGTGAAATGATGACACAGGCAAAAGCCAAAACAGCAATTACCGACATACCCATT
>CAZJEA010000033.1:0-19420 GCA_964544895.1 uncultured Bacteroides sp.
ATACTTTCTATTTTGAGGATTATAGTTTTGTAGAGATTTAGCAACTGTGCGCTGTTTACGCGTGAGCAACAGCGCATAAACGGCTCCGGCGACAGCCCCAGCCAAATGAGGGCCGATATGCCAAAATCCGGCGCCGGTAGCATCAACAATAACAGTGAAAGCGATAACGCCAACAGAGAGCCAGCGCACCTCAACAGAGCCAAATAGCATTAGTTCGACACGTCGGTGAGCCAAACGCACTCCACAAGTTGCCATCACAGCAAGGACGGCTGCAGACGAGCCTATCAACACGCCATCTATGAGCTTGAGTGCACCCAGCACCATGAAGCAAGCAGCACCGGCAAAACCGCCTATAAGGTATGCCGAGAGCACTACTTTTTGATTTTCGCCATATCTGAGCAATATCGAGCCAAAGCACCAAAGCCAAAGCATATTGAAGAGCAGATGAACGAACTGCCATTGAGTGAACATATAAACCACTGCGGTGTATATATGTGTCACGCCCAAGATTGGATTAGCCGGCAAAGCTGTGTGTTCGGAGACAGTATATTGCGAGACGCCCAATAAAACGGCTATATGCACGAGTAGAAAGACTGCTACGTTTATAGCAATCAGACGCCACAAAATGTTGTTCCAAATATCTTTTGCTTTAATCATATATTGTATTAATACCAGCCGTTAAATTCGCCGCGTTTTTTCCAATAATATAACATCAAGAAACCAAATAGCATGCCGCCAAGGTGAGCGAAGTGAGCCACGCCATCGTTAACAGCGCCAAGGCCTAGAGATAGTTCAATCAAGCCATAACCTATCACCATCCACTTAGCTTTTATGGGCACGGGGATAAACATGATGTACATTTCACGATTGGGATAAAGCATGCCGAAAGCGAGCAAAATGCCATAGATTGCACCACTTGCGCCAATAGTTGGTGAGTTTACCAATAGAGCCAAAGCCGAAGCCGAGGGGTCGACAAATATTTGACCTTGATTGAGTAGCTCCCACCCTTTTTGTATGATGTATTGATATTCTTCGGGTGAATACATGCTATCATATTTGCCAAGCATAAATGCATAGACAATGAGTTGAATTATAGCAGCGCCTAATCCGCATGACATGTAATAGAAGAGATAGCGACGCGAGCCAAGTGTCCACTCAATGATGCCGCCAAACATGAGAAGTGCGAACATATTAAAGAAGAGGTGAGTGAAACCACCGTGCAAAAACATATATGTAATCAACTGCCAGGCACCGAAAGCCGGAGATGAAACATAGTGCAGAGCGCAAATATTTAGCAAACGCGTGTATGTAGCCTCAGGCACTAATGCCATGAAAGCCCATACTATCACGTTAATAATTAGCAAATTTTTAGTTACAGGAGGCAATTGTCTAAACATATTTCCAATTATAAATATGAGTAAAAAAATTTAATATGCAAAGATAGTCTATTTTAAAGGTAGAGAGCGAAAAATAGTTCAAATTTTTGCGAAAATGCAACAAAAATAGATAAAAAAGCAGTTTTTATAAAAAAAATAGCTATTTTTTGCAGAAAAATTTTGTAGAATAAAATGTTTTTCGTACGTTTGCCGCTGTTAGTCAAAAAATAATATTCTTAACATATAATCTATCCACATGAATAAGACAGAACTTATCAACGCCGTTGCTGAAAAAGCCGGTCTAACAAAAGTTGACGCTAAAAACGCTCTCGATGCAGTTGTTGCTGCAGTTTCTGACGCTCTCGCAAAAGGTGACAAAGTTTCTTTGATTGGCTTTGGCACATTGTCAGTTGTTGAAAAAGGCGAACGTACAGGTATCAATCCTCGCACTAAAGAAACAATCACTATTGGTGCACGTAAAGTCGTTAAATTCAAACAGGGCGCTGAGCTCTCAGAAGCTATTAAATAATTTATAGCTCAACGATTCACGATTTTGAAGCGCTGTCGCGTTTCGCTGTAATGCCGTTTCGTAAGAAGCGGCATTGCTTATTTATATCATTTAGAGGAATTTTTTGCGGCTTGCTGCTTGTATTTTGCATAAGCTGCAGCCATGCGAGTGTGATAGCCTCGAGAAGCATAGCTATTGCCATTGTAACCGCGAGCAAAAGCAGCCCAATTTTTATTGCGGAGAGCATCAAGAAGTCCGGCATTACGGACAAAAGTGGCAAATAATTCGAGTTGGTCACGCTCAGATCTGCTCATGAGTTGAACAAATTCATCGGGAGATGAGGCGCCACATTTTTTCCAGTTGAAACCGCCAATCTGGAACATACCCCAAAAAGTAGCTTGTATAGCAGATAGGTCGTGAATGGTACGGGCAGCGTCTAAGCGAGCTTGCTGCGCGGCTTGCTGGCTGCCGTAACGAGTGAGATTCGGTCGGGCGAAAACTACGGCATGAGATTTTGTGTATTTGCCGACATTTACATTGTTACGCTGCGCCATGCGGCGGAACATGGTGAGGTCGAAATTGATGAGTGGTTTGCCTTCCGACCAAAAGCCTTGGTGACTTTTTCCGGCTTCAATTTCCACAACAGCTTTAATGGCGGGTACTTCCACGCCCATTTCGCGAGCGACCTCATCGAAATCTTCTTCGGTGAGACGTCCGGAGCGCATTTGTGGAGCGACAGCGAGGACAATGGAGTCGCCGTCGGCAGTTTGCGAAAATACCCGCGTTTCGGTTTTACGGTTAGGCTCTTCGGTGTGCGTTTTTCGCTGCTTCGCATCGTGGTGCGACGAGGCAGCCATAGCTGAGACAGCCATAGTAGCGACGAAGCAAATATGAACGATTGAGAGCCTTTTCATAGAGGGATAAATCGGCCACCCTTTAGCTATAACGATATAGCGCCAGGTGACCGATTAAACAATTTAAATTAGTTATTTTTTAAGTTCTGCAACTTTTTCGATGATGCGACGAAGTTGTTGCCAGTAGCGTTCAACTGCGGGGATGTGCATACGTTCGCTGGGTGAGTGAACGTTTTGCAATGTCGGGCCGAATGAAACCATATCGAGGTGAGGATATTTGGTTAGGAACAAACCGCACTCGAGACCTGCGTGGATAGCTTTGATTGCGGGTTGTACGCCATAAAGTTCGTGGTAAGCATCACCGGCAATCTTCATGATCACAGAGTCCATGTTAGGAGCCCATCCGGGATAACCTTCGCCATGTTCAACTTTAGCACCGGCAAGAGTGAAGACAGCTTCAACACGGTTAGCGATGTCAAGTTTGCGGCTTTCTACTGAAGAACGTTGGCTGGTAGTAACCATGATAGTGTTTTCGCCTTGCATCTTAACGCTTGCAAGGTTAGTAGAAGTTTCAACCAAACCTTCGAGGTCGCGGCTCATAGAGATAACACCGTGAGGTGCGGCATAAAGAGCGGCAACGAGACGGCGAGTAGTGTCGGCGTCAACAGCAAAAGCAGGACGTTCTACGCTGTCGAGAGTAAGTTCGATTGTTGTTTCGAGGCCTTTATATTCGTTTTCGATAGTAGCAACATATTGGTTGAAAGCAGCTACTACATTTTCTTTTTCAGCAGCGGGAACACCGAAGATAGCGTGAGCAGCACGAGGAATAGCGTTGCGCAAGTTACCACCGTCGATTTCGCAAAGAGCGATTTGCACGTTGTTGCTGATTTGTTGGAGGAAACGAGCGAGGACTTTAACAGCATTAGCACGACCGGCATTGATGTCGCTACCGCTGTGGCCGCCAAGACCTTTTTCGATGTTATATTTGAAGTAGTGGTAGTTTGCGGGAGCATCTACTTTGTTGTAAGTAAATTCGCAAGTAGTGTCAATACCTCCTGAGCATCCGATGAAAATTTCGGCATCGTCTTCAGAGTCGAGGTTGAGGAGAATGTCACCGTTCATCATGCCTTCGCCAATGTTGTTAGCGCCGGTCATACCGGTTTCTTCGTCAACAGTGAAGAGAGCTTCGAGGGGACCGTGAGTTAAAGAGTCGTCAACGAGGGCAGCAAGAGCGCCTGCCATACCGATACCGTTGTCAGCACCAAGAGTTGTGCCGTCAGCGTGCACCCATTCGCCATCAATGATGGTGGTAATAGGAGTGTTTTCGAAATCGAAGTTTTTGTCATTGCTTTCGCAAACCATATCCATGTGGCCTTGCATGATAACACCGGGAGCGTTTTCGTGGCCGGGAGTTGCAGGTTTAGAGATGTTTACGTTACCGATAGCATCCACTTTAGCGGTTAAGTTGTGCTTAGCTGCAAAGTCGAGCACAAATTTGCGGATTTTTTCTTCTTTCTTTGAAGGACGCGGTACTTGAGTGATTTCATGGAAGATACCGAACACTTCAGTAGGTTTGAGATCTTTAATAGTCATACTTTTAATATTAGTTTGTTTAAATAAGGTTGATAATGTCGTAAGGATGTGTAATGATAATAACCAATGATTGTGAAAATCAGAGGCGAATTATTAAAAGATTGTTAAAAACAACCCTAAATCGCCCACTAAGTTACAAAATAAAATTTATATGTAGCAAAAAATATCTTTTACTTTTATATATTTGCAAGGTGAAACGCAATAAAGCACGAAATGAAAGCCATTACATTAATACTTTTTCCGACAGTTTTACTTCTTTTAATAGGAGTGGTGCTGCTAGGCGTGAAAGTCCTATTTGTTAAGGGTGGTAAATTTCCATCCGGGCACGTACATTCTTCTCCTGAGTTGCGCAAGCGAGGCATTAAATGTGCCAAAGACGAGATGTAGAAAAAAAATTAAACTATACCCATAAAAAACCCACAAGGTTAATATGAAAAAATTAGCAATGGCAGCAAAATTGCTGCTCGTAGTTCTCGCCACCGGATTAGTAAGTTGCGGCAATGGCGAAAAGAGCGCAAACACTAGCGACTCTTCAAAAAACGTTTCAGGTACCCAACAAGGAGAAGCTTATGAAACGAATATCAACATTCGCTACGTTGATATGGACTCGTTGTACAAACACTATGAATTTGCTGTAGAGCAACAAGCAAAAGTGCAACAGATTGCAGTAGAATTGCAACAGTATCAAAACCAACTCGCACGCCAATTGCAGACTAAACAAAGCGCTGTGCAACAAAAAGTGCAAAATAATGGTTATTTAAGTGAAGCAAGCTACAAAGCTGACTTAGAAGAGCTAAACAAACTCGACCAAACTCTTGGCGCTCAATCTTCTCGCCGCGAACAATTAGATCAACAACGCGTTTATGACTTGAACAAAGAGTTGAGCGATGTTATCGACGCATACATTGTAGAATATAACAAGACTCACCACTACGATGCTATCTTGCACAAAGAAGTGGGCTTGTACTTCAACCCCGCTCTTGATATTACCGGCGAACTTGTTGAAGGCCTTAACGCTGCTTATAAATCTAAAAAAGCAGATGCTAAAGACAGCAAAGACGAGGATAAAGCTGCTAAAGAGCAAAAATAATTTTTGAAAATATATCATAGCGGGGATACACGTAAACAAGAAAAGCGTGCTCCCCGCTATGTTATTATCATTCTACCAATATAATACTGATAGGGAAATTTTAGAAAGGCGAAAGAGACATGGACACAAACGAAACCCAAGTACTACGCGACACTCTCGTTATCATTCCAATGTATAACGAAAAAGAGAATGCAGCGGCAATTATTGACGCTGTGCTCAATTTGCCGGAGCAGAACTTTGATGTTTTGGTGATAGATGACAATTCACCGGACGGCACGGCAGCTATTGTGAAGGAGAAAATTGCACAGCATCCCGGACGAGTGCACATCATTGAACGTGCCGGAAAGCTTGGTCTGGGTACTGCCTACATCGAAGGGTTTAAGTGGGCTCTAAAGCAACGCTACTCATACGTTTGCGAGATGGATGCTGACTTTTCTCACGATCCCAAAGATTTGATGCGTTTGCGCCAAGCCGTATCTTCCGGTCAAGGTGATGTGGCAGTGGGCTCGCGCTACGTTTCGGGTGTAAATGTAGTGAATTGGCCCATGGGGAGAGTGCTGATGTCGTACTACGCCTCAAAATATGTGCGCTTAGTAACGGGTATGCCTATACACGACACTACAGCGGGCTTCGTATGCTACAAACGCAAAGTGCTTGACGACATCGACTTGGATGGCATAAGATTTAAAGGATATGCATTTCAAATAGAGATGAAGTTTACTGCCTATCAAATGGGCTACAAAGTTTGCGAAGTGCCTATTGTTTTTGTCAACCGCGTGCTGGGTACTTCTAAGATGAATTCGAGCATCTTTGGCGAAGCGCTCTTTGGGGTGCTTAAGCTAAAATGGGATAGCATATTCAACAAGAAAAAACGCAAAAACGCATGACAACACTAATTTATAATGCCAATATCAAAGGTAACGGCATAGGTTGGGTGTTGATAGATGGCGAACGAATTTCACAAATAGGCAAAGGTGTAGTCGGCGATTTACAAGCCGACACAATTATTGACGCAGAAGGCAAATTGCTTTTGCCGGGGGCTATTGATTGTCACGTGCACTTTAGAGAACCCGGGCTGACTCACAAAGCAACAATAGCGAGCGAAAGCAGCGCAGCAATAGCCGGAGGTGTGACATCTTATATTGATATGCCTAATTGTGTGCCAACGACTACAACCAATGAAGCATTAGAGCAAAAAATGCGTCTTGCGGCTGAGACTTCGTCGGCAAACTATGCTTTTTTCATTGGCGCGACTGATAACAATTTAGACCAGCTACTAAATGCTGACTACACAAAGGTTGCCGGAGTGAAACTGTTTTTAGGTTCGTCAACAGGCAATATGTTAGTTAACGATAGCGCAGCACTCCACACCATATTTGAGAAAGTGCGCGTGCCGATAGTTGTACATGCCGAAGATGAGGACACAATTAAGCACAACCGTGCAGAGTATATAGCACGCTACGGATGCACCGAGCCGCCGGTAGAAGCACACAGCTTAATAAGATCAACAGAAGCGTGCGTAAAGGCAACAGAGCGTGCAATATCGTTGGCAAAAGAGCACAATGCGCATTTGCACATAGCGCACTTGACCACGGCTGCAGAACTCAATGTCGTGCAAAAAGCCGGACCCAATGTAACATGCGAAGTTTCACCCCATCACCTACTGTGGTGCGATGAAGACTATGCTACGCGAGGCACCCGCATAAAAATGAATCCTGCGGTTAAAACTTCAGCTGATAGAGAGGCGTTGCGCAATGCTGTTCGCACCGGCATTGTTGACATTGTAGCAACAGACCACGCGCCGCATCTTTTGGATGAGAAACAAGGCGGAGCCATAACAGCAGTATCAGGAGCACCATTGGTGCAATTTTCGTTACCGGTGATGCTTGATATGTTTAGTCCTGACGTGGTAGTGCGGACTATGTGCCAAGGCCCCGCAAAATTATTTGGGATCATAGACCGCGGAGATATTGCCGTGGGCAATTATGCCGATTTGGTGATAGTGTCGGAGAGCGACCATAAGGTCACCGATGCCGACGTGGTAAGCAAATGTGGATGGACTCCGTTAAATGGATTAACCCTACATCACCGCATAGACAGAGTGTTTGTCAATGGCAAGACTGCCTACGACAACGGCATATTTGCTAACGCCAACGCCATGCCACTCCAATTCTCTCGCCAACACTAACCCTCATCCCACATTCTTAAAAAAACATTAAGAGGCTGCGCCAATTTTGGCACAGCCTCTTACTATGTTTGTTAATAAGTTATGGCTATTTTACAACCACTTTAGATACTTTATTACCTTGACGACGGATGTAAAGACCGGGGACTTTAGCATCAACAGGCACACCATTTAGGTTAAAGTATTCGGCAGGAGCGTTATCAGTGTCAACGGCAATTGATTCGGCGCCGGTGAGTTTTGCATTGTCAATTTGGACAATAACTTTAGAAGCGCTGGGCTCGTTGATGTTGTAACGGAATTTGATTGTCGTTTCAGAAGTGTTAAGAGCGTAGAATGGAATTGCCGTATCTGAGTTATTAACAATAGCATTGCTAGTATTATGGCCATAGTAGAAGTCTATAACATCAGAAGTGTAT
The DNA here is from genome assembly GCA_964544895.1 of uncultured Bacteroides sp. Lineage (GTDB taxonomy): Bacteria > Bacteroidota > Bacteroidia > Bacteroidales > Muribaculaceae > CAG-873. The sequence goes on from CAZJEA010000033.1 coordinate 8,023, forward strand.
CCTGAGCCATCAGTGAAAGTATAATTTTTCACTAGATATTTTGTTTCTTTAGGATCACCCGCATATTTAATGACTACAGAGCTAGAACTCAAAGTTTCGCCATCGTAACCATTGATGTAGAAACCACCATTGAAAGCATCGCCTGGTACGGTACATTCATACTCATAGTAGAACATATTGCCGTCGGTTTGAATTTCGCCGTCACCAACCGGATTCATAACAATACACTTAGTGGGGTCGTATTGATCATTAGAAAGTGTAACGGCATAGTGATCTTGATTAATGCCGTAAACGAATGTCAAAACACCGTTATAAACATTGTCGTCGGTCTTAATATATTCTGGGTTGTCTGAATAGTTGTAAGAGTTGCCATCAGAGTCAGTTTTCTGACTAGCTGACGCGATATCATATTTAAAGAGGAATGTCACGTCGTATGCAGCGACATTAAAAGTCAAAGTATTGAATGAGAACGGATCTTGGAACATGTGCTTTTCTAAAGTAAAGAAGCCGTTTTCATTTTTCTCAAGAACCTCAATTTTATTGTCGGTATTGTCAACGAGAACAGGTCTCTTACCTGATTCGTGATAGTAGTCTTCAACTTCAATATATGAGTCTTCTGTAAAATCAGATGCACAGAACACGAGGCAAGTGTTCCACCAAGAGTGAACAAGACCGTCGCAAATATAAACACGACCCTCAATGTTGTCGGCAGTAGCGATATAATAGTCGCCATCAGCTTTCACGAAACGTGGTGCTTCGAGTAGCGTAGAAACGTGAGCGAATGATTCCTCATCTGTGATGATGTAGAAGAAACTGGGCACACCTTTCTTTAGTTTGCTGTTGGTTATGTGTTCGATTTTGAGAGAGGCAGCTTGACCATCGTCATCGACAGTAAGTGTAAGAAGTACATGCTCAACATTCTCAATGTTGAGATTGCCGGAATTACCATAATAGTTTTCATTGTTCAAAATCTCGCCACAATCGCTTGCTTTAACGAGATTGAATGTCTGACCGGCATCGCTTTCGCATTGTTCTTTAATCATGTGTTGAATTGTGCCGGATGCTGAACCGAGTTGAACGGTCTTTCCGTTTTCGTCAACACAATCGATTAAAATGTTTGAGCAAATGTGTTCGACAGCGAGTTGGTACTCATTTTTTACATCAGTAGGAGTAAATTTCAACAATTCTCGATAATCGCTCTCGAAGTTAGGGCAAAGTTGAGTGAGATCAGTAATTTGCTTGTGCTGTACGCAGTTTAGATAAAAATCGTCGGCTTGGGCGATAAAGGGCGTGGCGACACTTACGGCGGCCGCGCACAAATAGCGTAAATTTAAGTTCATAAATAGTAAATAGAAATTACCTTACCTTAGGATAATTGTAAAAAAAGTGAATATGTAACAAAAATATAAATTTTAAATAATAAGTGATTCCAGTAATAGCATAATGTGAAACTGTAACCAACCTGCAAAGTTACTACATTTATGTTACAAAGTGTACGCTAGTTCTCAAATTTTTATCAAACTTTAACACTCCACCCTAACCCAGCACAACAAACAGCCCTTTCGGTGTAAAGGCTCTCCAATAACACCGAAAGGGCAAATTTATGAATCAAATAACTCTGTTTTCTGATGATTAACGACGTCCGCCGGAGCCTCCATATCCACCACCATGACCACCGGGACCTCCACCGGGCATTTCGTGATGTGGGGGTTCGGGACCAAATTCGTCCCACCAAGGACCGCAACTTGACATTGTAATTAGTAAAGTAAGTCCTACTACTATTAGTAATTTAGTTTTACGTTTCATATCATTAAGTTTTTAATTATTATCTTAAGTTGTTTTCTATATTTGACCGCTCCTGAAAGAAATAGTTTAACCCTCCTAGAAGTCAAATATTCCAAATAATTGGTATAAATCGGAATAACAAATTGACTATCAACCGACATACCGGACAAGACAATACTGAAAAAAACACGCATTTTATGACAAATTTCACCCAAATACAACATTTTAGTTACAATTATTTTGCATATTCAAATAAAAAGCATAAATTTGCCAAAATTATACAACTTCTTATCCTTAGATAAAGAGAATCATATCACATAAATCATTACACTTCTAAAAATCTTAAAAGCTAATGAAACAACTACTACACCTATTAAAGGGCACAACATTGCCCCTTATTGCTTTAGCGTTTGCAATACCTGCGAGTGGCGCCACGCTCGACAGAAGCAACAAAGATGACGTATTTAAGTTTGCGCCTAAATCACGTTACGAGATTGCTAATAATGGCAAACCACTGTCTTTTGCCAATCAAAAAGCGAAGTCTAACAAAAAATCGGCAAAAGTTATATCCGACTCCGATCTTAAATACAACCTAAATGGCTATAGCGTAGGATATCTGGACGCTCCCGACGGCTCTACGTGGTATTACTCCGAAGAAGTTGAATACACCGAAACCGAGCTCGAGGGCGGGGTTGCTACGAAAAAAGATATCACCAAATACACTTTCACCGTTTACGACTCAAATCACAAGCTGGTAGGTAAACTCAGCGATGATGTTGTGCTTGGTGATAACGAGACCGGCACCAGCGCTATACAAATCGGCGCATGCGTGACACAAAAATTCTTCAACTCCGACTCAAAATATGAGGTTATGGTGATGATAGCTGCGAACACGCCCGAGTATGAAAACCACATATATACCAAAGTTTATTCACTTGGCGACGGCACTGAAGACGCTATCGAGACCATTGACAACAGCTACTACGTTAATGCCGTTAACATCGGCACTTATAGCGAGAAATTTTACATAACTTTTTACCAAGAAGGCTGGTTTAAAGGATCTGAATATGATTCTATCGAAGACTTAGGCTATACTACTGATGAAGCTGTATACGGGCTAAAATATGAAATCTATGGACCAAAAACATGGAGCTCTGACAACGAAGTGCTGCTCAAGACATTATATACACCGTACGATTTGTATGAAGGCAGCGATGGACTACCATTTTTGGGTGTAGCCCACGAAAATGCAGCATACTTTGGTTTAGCTTATTTTGAAAAACCATATTTTACAAATCCATCGATTGTAATCGACCCTGATACCGGCGAGATGAGCCGCGACACTACCCCTAACTCAGATAACAAATTTGTTATCGACCTATACAAGGCTAATTATAGTGGCTTAGCGTTTGAGAGTACCACTAAAATACCGATGGAGTTGAAAGATGAAACAGGCACTACTTGTTCATTCTACGAGCTTGGCATCTTAAACTACGACGATGACATCTCATTTGACACATGGACAAAAGATGGCAAGCCCTCGTTTGTTGTAACAATAGATGACTATATAACTAACTCCGACGAATCGGAATATGCTTTTGAAGTTTACAATATAAGCGGTGAAAAAATTGCCGAGATAAGCAAAAACGTTTCGTCAATGGTTGATGTCAGCGACCTGCCCGGTTTTGAGCATCAACAAGGTTTTTACAAAACTGTAGACGATAAAGAAATATTTGAATTTGTCGATATGCCTTCTTGCCGAGTTGCAAATACGATAGCCGTTGCCCAAGACGACGGTAACTCAATCACTGCAATATGCGATCGCTACCCGCACGGTGACAGCTATCAATACGCAATTTCAATGAGCTACGGCATCACCGACGACGATGACAACACCTCGCACTACATTAACTGGTATAACTCTGATGGCACATTTGACCACAGCGACATTATTCCTCTAGGTAAAAATATCGCTATGGCTCAACCTTACATTAAATTATCAGTGCTCAATCCCTACCTCTTTAATACTGACGACACTCGCGAATATATGTTGCTTATCAAGCGCTATGTCGGATCCGGCACTGAAACAGCCGAAAGTTTGATTATCACAAACACTAACGGCGACATACTGACAGAGTTGACCGGAAGCGAAGAGCTGGGCTCTTTATATTTCATCTCTTTAATCACAAAAAATGCTGAGCCAACTCTTTGGTTGCTATATTACAACGACACTACCGACGAATACAACGCAGCTTTCTTAGATTTGCCTTTCAGCAAATTTGCCGAAGGTGGTGACGGATCTGCTAGCAACCCCTATTTGATTTCTACTATCGGCGACTTGCAACAAGTGCAAAGCAACTTGCTGGCTAACTATAAAGTCGTAAATGATATCGACGCATCTGACTACATCTTTAAGCCGATACCCGGTAGCTTCAAAGGCACTATCAACGGTAACGGTCACATCATCTCTAACTTGTATATCAAATCGGCTGACAACCAAGGCATCCTTCAACAATTGAATGGAAGCGGTGTTGTTAAGAACTTGGTTATACGCAATGCCACCCTACCCGTTAGCAGCAGCTCCTCTGCTGCCGGTGTTATTGCCGGCGAGGCTAACGGCGACGGCACAAACTCTCCGGTGATCAGCAACGTGCACATTGAAAACCTTGCAGCTTACTTGACCGATGACGAAGCATCAAACGTTGGCGGTATTGTTGGTAAAATGTCGCTGGGAGCAAAACTCACCGACAGCTCTGTGACCGGCGCAGAATTTGACGTAGACAACCTCGTAGGCGGATTGGTATCCGATATACGCACTAGCTCTATCATCAACAACTGCGCATTCTCCGGCAACATAACCGGAAGTAGTTATGTTGGCGGTATTGTAGCTAAAATAACTACCGGTGACGAAACCGTATCAAACAACCACGTTAATGCTAATTTGCAAGGCACATACCTCGTTGGTGGTGTTGCCGGATACGCTAAACGCGCAACAATCAGCAACAACTACGTAAGCGGTAATATTGTAGCTACCGGATATGAGCCCTGGGGCGCCGGTGCTGAAGTTGGCGGTGTAGTTGGAGGATTGGAAGGCAACTGGACCGCAGACACAAAGGCTGTAGTTACAAACAACGTCGTTTCTATCTCCAGCATTGAAACTGCCGAAGATCCCAACGAAGCCGAATGGGACAACCAAAAAACCACAGTGCACCGCATAGTTGGTTACACTCAATTCAATGACCAACCCACCGTAAAAGGCGGAGTGTCAACAGCTCTATCTGCTGACTCTGGCATAATTAACAACTACTCTGTAGGTTCTCTTGCAGTTGTAGACAGCAATATCGAAGCTTCAGAAAACACCACTGAAGGCGCCACTTTATCTGAAAGTGAATTCACTGAAGAATTCCTCAGCGCTCAAGGATTTAATTTTGGAGAAAACGCTTCAAAACCCTGGCAATTAATTGACGGCAACAACTTGATATTGTACTACGAAGAAGGTGGCTCATCGGGCGTAAATGATGTTACAGTAGCTAGCACGCAAATAAAGCAAGGGGCTGACTCTATAAATGCCGAAGGCTATGACTTGACTATATACAACATTGCCGGCATAAAAGTTGCTTCATCTGCTAATAGCGTGGCAACAGCAAATCTTGCTAGCGGCGTTTACATCGTAACCGCAGCTCAAAACGGCAAAGTTGTTTCAACTGTTAAGCTTGTTATCAAGTAACAATATGTTGTTTAAATAACAATATTGTGTTTATGCAACTCCGCAGATGTGGCTTTTTAGCCCTTCTGCGGAGTTTTTTTCTCCGCACATAAAATCCGTAAAAAATTGAAGGTAATTGGAGATATTTCGGAGATATTTACTACATTTGTGTATTCATTACATTAAAAAAACGAGAAAGATGAAATCGTTACTTATTTCATTGATAGTCAGCCTAGGATTCGGATTGGCAGTGCAAGCACAAACCACAGAAAGTCAAGAGAAACAATGGGCACAACCGCGCATTTCGGTTGCGTGTTTGCGTGAAAACCCGGGACATGAGTCTGAATTGGGCACTCAAGCCATAATGGGTATGCCATTGCAAGTTTTGAAGAAATCAGGACAATGGTATCAGGTAGAAACGCCCGACGGTTACAAAGCTTGGGTGGTAGACAATTCGTTGGCTATGAAAAGTGATGAAGATATGCGCAAATGGCGTTCATCAGCGCGACTGGTAGTGAAAGCTACTTATCAAACACACGCCTACACTGCGCCTACAGCAAAAGGTGTGCGCGACGTTGTTACTGATTTAGTGACCGGAAACATTGTTGAAGGCACACTCGACGAGGTCGTTGACGGTCGTGTGAAAATAACTCTCCCTGATGAGCGCACTTGCTGGGTGGACACTACTGATGTAACTACAATAGAGCATTGGGCATCGCAAGATTTTGATGCCGACGTGATATTAGACCTAGCCTATTCTATGGAAGGACAGCCTTACCTTTGGGGTGGTACATCTATAAAATCGCTCGATTGCTCAGGCCTTTCGCAAGTGTGCTACCTTGCAAATGGCATAATATTGCGTCGCAATGCCTCGCAACAAGCAAAAACCGGATTGCATATCAATGCTTCCGATTGGCGCAGCTGCCAGCCGGGCGACCTTTTGTTTTTCGGAAATCCCAAAACCGGCAGTGTGACACACGTTGCTATTTACGACAGCAACGGAAACTATGTGCACTCATCGGGACGTGTAAAAAGAAACAGCATTGACCCGGAGAGTAGCGCTTACTTGACTACGCCTTTTTTACACGCTGTGCGTATAAACGGTTATATCGGTACTGACGGCATAACCTACGTAAGAAATCACCCATGGTACTTCTAAATATTTTATCTTGCAATGAATAGACGAAACTTTTTGCGGACAACAGCTCTAGGAGCAGCACTCGCAGTAACACCAATATCTTTTTCGGCTTTTGGTTCTGCCACACGCCAAACTGTTAAATCGGGAAGAATGCGTTTGACTTTTGAGCCTTACGAGCTCAAATTGCGTCACTCTTTTAATTTGGCAAAATATCAACGCACTACAACCCCGGGGGTGCAAGTGCGCATAGAGCTCGACGGCATAGTTGGCTATGGCGAAGCTTCAATGCCGCAATATTTGGGCGAGAGCGTAGAGAGTGTTACTGCTTTCCTTTCGAAAGTCGATTTGACTCAGTTTGCCGACCCGTTTCGCATTGAAGATATACACGAATATCTAGATTCAATATCGGTGAACGACCGCGCTGCTAAGGCATCGGTAGATATTGCGTTGCACGATTTGCTGGGTAAAATCATGGGGCAACCATGGTATAAAATTTGGGGCTTGAATCCGGATAAATGCCCGAACACGTCATACACTATAAGCTATGACAAAGACCCCAAAGAAATGCGGACTAAGATTGAAGAAGTGTCTCCGTTTAAAGTCGTGAAGGTGAAAATGGGACTTGACCACGACAAAGAGATAGTAAATGCTCTTCGCGAATATTCCGATGTGCCTATTTGCGTTGACGCTAATCAGGGTTGGAATGACCGCGAACAAGCTTTGGAGATGTGCTACTGGCTAGCCGAACGCAATTGTTTGTTTGTAGAACAGCCTATGATGAAAGACCGCATAGATGACACTGCTTGGTTGCGCGAAAGGTCGCCGCTGCCGATTATTGCAGACGAATTTTTGCAACGTCTGCCCGACGTGAGACGAGCTGCTGAAGCATACGATGGCATCAACATAAAATTAATGAAATCAACTGGTCTGCACGAGGCTTACCAAATGGCAGTTTTAGCGCGTGCTCTGGGCATGAAGGTTATGCTCGGTTGCATGACAGAAACATCATGCGCAGTGACTGCTGCAGCTCAATTGGCACCTATGGTTGATTGGGCTGACTTGGATGGAAATTTGCTTATTGCCAACGACTTATTCGATGGTATAAAGATTGTTGAAGGCAAAGTGACCATTCCCGACAGACCCGGCATTGGTGTTGTGCCTCTGTAAAGATTTTTAACCTAAAAAACTTATTATTGTTATGGACGACGAATTGAGCGTAGAAGATATGATGTGGATAGACTATGACTATCACGTCAATACGGGAGAACTCGACTTTATCGACGACGATGACATAGAGTTCAGCGAAGACGAACTTGACTACGAAGAAGACCCGGATTGAGTGGTAAATAGCTGTCTGTGTGTACTTTTTTACAAATTTTTTGGTTAAAACCGCATTAATGTAGACTTTTTTGTATTAACTTTGCACGAGAGTAAAATAAAACAAGGTTTTAATATATCTACCCAAAATGAAAAATGTTAACAAGCTAGTGTACACACTGTTGGCTGCAATTAGCGTGATCGTATTCTCAAGCTGTAAAGACAACAATAGTCCTGATGACAAGGACAAAACCGTACACCGCACGATTATAGTTTATATGGCAGCGAACAACTCGCTGGGCAACGCTAATACTAACTCTAACGGTAAAGTGGTCTTAGCCGACACTCTCGACATCTACGAGATGAAGCAAGCGGCTAAAAAAGGCGACTTAAACGGTGGCCGCTTGATTTTATATCATGCCAACAAACAAGGCGAAGCCAAGCTATATGAAGTTACGGCAAAAGGCTTAACTCAATTGCGTGACTATGCCGACGACGGGCTATCATCTATAAACGCAAGCCGTATGCGCAAAGTTTTCGCTGACGCTAAGGCTGTTGCCCCCGCCAAAGAGTATGGCCTCATTGTGTGGAGTCATGGCAGCGGTTGGCAACAAACGGGCATTGACGATCCTGATGTCACTTCTAAGAATAAATCACCGCATAAGGCTATATTGCAAGAAAACGGTAAATGGATGAACATCACCACTTTTGCATCCGCCATAAAAGATCAAAATTTTGCTTTTGTTTATTTTGATTGCTGCTTTATGGCATCGGTAGAAGTAGCTTACGAGATGCGCAACGCTACGCCATACATTGTAGGTAGTGTGAGCGAAATACCACTGGACGGCATGCCCTACGACGAAAATCTACGATGCCTCTTTGCTACAAACGCAGATTTGGTTGGCGCTGCGACAAATACTTATAACTACTACAATAAGTTTAGCGAAAACAACTATTGGCGCACTTGCACAATGTCGGTAATTCGCACTGCCGGGCTTGATAATTTGGCTGCTGCAACTCGCAACATTTATGAGAAAGCTGAGGCTACCATGCCTTCGGGTTATGAGCCACAAAAATTTTATGCTAACAACTGCGTCTACTTTGACCTTGGCGACTACGTTAAAGCTCTAGCCAACGACGAAGATTACGCTACATGGCAAACAGCTCTAAACAATTGCATTGTTTATAAGGCTAATACTCCCTATTTGTGGCCGAGTTGGACATCATACCAAATTGAGTTAAAGGCTCACTGCGGCTTGTCGACATACATATTCACGTCGAAAAATGATAGCAAAGCCGAAAGTCGCAACTACGACACGTTGTCGTGGTACACTGACGTTGTCTCATATCTACTCAAATAACAAAACCTATTTTTCATTATCACATTAATTAGAAGATGATTTTACTACAAGAACCTATATCACTGGTGCCCGACTCTACTCAGGTTATTAAGGCAGAGCAAGACTGGCAACTATTGAAATCGCTACCCATTGACGATGTGATTAGTCACATGGTCACTTCGCTGGTCGATTTTTCGATAAGCTTGGCAGTAGCGTTATTGGTGTTTACTATTGGTAAATTTGTAATAAAAAAGATACACAAGCTAGTGCAAACGGTGATGATTCGTCGCCAAGTAGACAAATCGCTGACTACATTTGTGCTAAGCTTGATTCGAATTGTGCTCTACTTCATTCTCTTGGTAACTGTAGTAGGAATTCTGGGCATTGAGACTTCTTCGTTTATTGCCATCTTTGCTTCCGCCGGTGTCGCCGTAGGTATGGCTTTGAGCGGCACATTACAAAATTTTGCCGGCGGCGTATTGATTCTGTTGTTGAAGCCGTACAAGGTTGGCGACTACATTGAGGCGCAAGGCTATGCTGGTACGGTAACCGAAATACAAATATTTAGCACTATAATTTGCACCCCCGACAACAAGTCTATTATAATTCCTAACGGTGGACTATCAACCGGCACCATAAACAACTGGAGCCGCGAAGATTACAGACGCATTGATTGGGATGTATCTATTAGCTATGGCGATGATTTTGAGCTAGCGAAAAAGGCTATTCTTGAAATCATTGATTCTGAGCCGCTAATAGTAAAGAAATATATCGAAGATGACCGCAAATTGCGCACCGGTTCTGAACAAGCAAACGAAAACGCCAATGAGGATGAAGATGGCGAAATAGAAGAGAAGAAACATGGCCGTCTTTGGCGAATGCTCCATAGCCATCATCAAGAAGTTAGCGCCCGTATGGCAAGAGCGCGCCAACGCATTGACAGCCGCATACCGGTGCCCGTAAAAATAGATTGCAGCCCCGTGGTGTATGTCGACAAATTGGCTGCCTCAAGCGTGGACCTAAAAGTTAGAGCTTGGACTCACAGCTCAAACTATTGGACTGTTTATTTCAACATCAACCAGCGCATATACTCTGAGTTGCCACGTCCCGGAGTATCTTTCCCATTCTCGCAACTAGACGTGCACATCACAAATCACTAACAGCAAAAAGAAGAAAACCATGGAGAAGAATTTACAACTTAGCCAGTTGGCTGGAGTAGAGCGAATAGCTACTCAATTTAGCCGCATGGGCAATAATTATATGTTTTCACGCATAAAAGGCGATAGCGATCCTATGCCCGAATTCGATTCACCTATGCGCTTAGACTGTTTGTCGATAATTGTGTGCAAACGCGGCAGTTTAGATGCTGAAATAAATTTGCAAAACTACCACGTGCGTGCAAACACGCTTTTGGTGATTAATCCGGGTACGCTATTTAGAATATCAAATATTGACTACAGCCGAATTGATGCTTACATATTGTTAGTGTCAACTAGTTTTTTAGTTGATATAAATATAAATTTAAATGCTATAAACATACGGTCGCTAATAGAAAAGCGTTCTCCAGTGATGCGTATTTCCGAGATAGAAGTATCAAAACTTATGAGATGTTTTGAGCTACTCGATTTAAATGCTCGCGACGATGATGAAACCGTTTTTTCGGTGAATATAGCTCGTTCTGTTATTGCTACAATTTTCTACGAACTGCTGCAATTTAATTTCTTGCGCATAAATAGAGAAGCTGAAGATGTAGAGTCTTCGCGAAGCCGTAGGTCGAGCTACGTGCGCGACTTTATGCGACTGGTGCACCTAAACTACACGCAGCACCGCACCGTAGCGTTTTATGCCGAAAAGCTTTTTATCTCACCAAAATATTTAACGGTGCTCGTTAAAGAAGCAACCGGACGTTCTGCTGCCGACTGGATAAACGAATTTGTGATAATTGAGGCTAAAAATTTGCTTAGATTTTCTGGTAAGAATGTGCAACAAGTGGCATACGCCCTAAGTTTCAGCAATCAGTCTTCATTTGGCAAATATTTCAAACATTTAACCGGAATGTCCCCCTCCGAATACCAAAAATCCTAACACCACCCCTACCCTCACATAAAAAAA